>JBKJUS010000214.1:0-66566 GCA_046590575.1 Mycobacteriales bacterium
CGCTGCCACCCGCGCTGCCACCCGCGCTGCCACCCCCGCTGCCACCCCCGCCACCCCGGACCGTCCGGGGATTCCCCCAAGAAAAGTCCGACCGAACCCGCTTGCCTTGCGGGAATCGCCGGACGATCGACGGGGAGCACAGACGGGAGGAACGTCGTGAAAGGCAAGCTGGCGCTCGACCCGGCCGTCGTACGCCGAGCGCGTGCGCTCGCCGCGAAGGCGGCCGCGCCGGTCGAGACGATGGCCCGGACCCACACGACGGTAAGCGTCGAGCGGGCCGTGCTACGCCTCGCTGGCATCGCCGGGGCCGACGGTGAGGGCATCCCGTGGGCCAACCGGCTGGTCGACGCCGTCCGCGAGCAGGTCGGGCTCGAACACGGTGCGGCCCTGCCCATCTGGGACGCACTGGTCCGCGACAAGAGTCTGGACCTCACCACTCTCGCCGGAAAGGCAGCCACCGGTGGGATGACGTTCCGGCTCCCCGAGGGCCGCGACGCGGAGCGAGCCCGTACGGCCGCGCGGACGACGGTGAAAGCAGGAATCACTCGCCTCGACCGCAACAGGAAGGAGCGAGACCGGCGGATCGCCCGGCTCGGCGACCCACCGAAGCCGTGGGTCTACCTCATCGTGGCGACCGGCAACATCTACGAAGACATCCCGCAGGCGCAGGCCGCAGCGCGTGCTGGGGCGGACATCGTCGCCGTGATCCGCTCGACGGGGCAGAGCCTGCTCGACTATGTGCCGGAAGGTGCAACCACCGAGGGTTACGCCGGCACGTACGCCACGCAGGAGAACTTCCGGCTGATGCGCAAGGCTCTGGACGATGTTGGCCGGGAGTTGGGTCGTTACATCCGGCTCACCAACTACGCCAGCGGTCTGTGCATGCCGGAGATCGCCACCCTGGCGGGTCTCGAGCGCCTCGACATGATGCTCAACGACTGCATGTACGGGATCATCTTCCGCGACATCAACCCGCAGCGGACGTTCATCGACCAGCGCTTCTCGCGCCAGATCCATGCCCGCGCAGGCATCGTCATCAACACCGGCGAGGACAACTACCTCACGACTGCGGATGCACTCGACGCGGCGCACACCGTCGTGGTCAGCCAGCTGCTCAACGAGCGGTTCGGCCTCGAGGCCGGCCTCGAACCGTGGCAGCTGGGACTCGGGCACGCCTTCGAGATCAACCCGGCCATCCCTGATTCCTTCCTGCTCGAGCTGGCTCACGCGCAGCTGGTCCGCGAGCTCTTCCCCGACGCGCCGCTGAAGTACATGCCGCCGACGAAGCACATGACGGGCAATGTGTTCGCCGGCTACCTGCTCGACGCGCTCTTCAACCTGGTCGGCTACATGACCGGCCAGGGAATCATCCTGATCGGCATGATGACCGAAGGGATTCATACGCCGTTCCTCTCCGACCGTGATCTGGCGTTGGAGAACATCGGCTACATCCGGGCCGCAGCCGGTGGATTGGGTGCGGACTGGCACCCGGCGAAAGACGGATTCGTCGTACGCCGGGCGCACCAGGTGCTCGCTGAGGCGGTCGAGCTGCTCGATCGGATCGTTGATGAGTCGCTACTCGATGCGATCGCCCGTGGCACCTTCGGCATCACCAAGCGGCCGGCCGACGGCGGCAAGGGACTTGACGGCGTTGTCCCGCACGGCGAGGGCTACTGGAACCCCGCCACGGAGCTCCTGGATGCGGACCGATGAGCGAGCAGACGCAGGTGGTGCGGCCGTACGGCGACACGACCGGCGACGGCATGGTGCAGGTCTCCTTCTCGTTGCCGATCCCGCACGATCCCCGCGCCGAGGGAGCCGCCCTGCAACTTGCGGCGAAGATGGGTCTGGATCCCGCCATGGTGGTCCACGCCAAGGCGATGGGCCCGGCGTTCACCTTCTTCATCGTCTACGGCCGGGTCTTGCATCTCGTCGACCTCTCTCAGGTCGAGGTGATCGAGCGCGAGTACCCGCTGCTCTCTGCGAAAGAGGTCAACCTCGCGATCCGCAGCCGGCTGCGCCGCAAAGTCGTCATCGTCGGCGCGACGATAGGCACCGACGCGCACACCGTCGGGCTCGACGCGATCCTCAACGTGAAGGGCTTCGCCGGCGAGAAGGGGCTCGAGTACTACCGCGAGTTCCGCGTCGTGAACATGGGGGCGCAGGTGAGCGCCGCCGAGCTTGCGGCGCGCGCGGTCCGCGAGCACGCCGACGCCGTGCTCACGAGTCAGGTGGTGACCCAGCGCGACGCGCACTTGCACCACACTGAGGAGGTGGTCGCCGCACTGCGGTCGACGTACGGCGACGCAGCGCACCCGCTCGTCGTCGTCGGTGGCCCGCGTTTCGATCCGACATCGCACGAGCGGCTCGGCGTCGACCGGGTCTTCGGCAAGGGCACGACGCCCCGCGAGGTCGCGTCCTACCTGGTCCATGCGCTGCTCTTGAGTGAGACGAGGCGATCAGCATGACGTCGGACGAGCCGGACCCACGAGTCGGGCTCACGGTCACCCACCGCCGATACGTTCCCTACAGCCACGCCCACTACGGCGGTCACCTGGTTGACGGCGCCTATGTGCTCGGACTCTTCGGCGATGTGGCGACCGAGGTGTGCATCCGCACCGACGGCGACGAAGGCCTCTTCGCCGGCTACGCCGACGTGCGGTTCGTGGCACCGGTTCAGGCCGGTGACGTGGTGGAAGTCACCGCCGAGGTGATCAGCGTGGGGCGTCGGTCGCGCACCCTCGACCTCCGCGCCCTGGTGACCTGTCGGGCGACCCCTGCGGTCTCGCCGTCTGCCGCAAAAGTGCTCGCCGAGCCGATTCTCGTCCTGACCGCCACCGGCACCGTCGTGGTGCCGTCCTAGGACGGCGCTGCGCACGCGTACGGCGTGTCGGCGAAGACACGCCGTACTCGAAAAAAATCATGACCACCTTGAAGATCCTTCACCAGCGCCCTGACCTGCGACGATGCGCCATCGCTGCAGGTCAGGGCGCGCTTGACGGCGCACGTCCGATCCGCGACAGTCGCGCCGTCCACCTGCTGATCGACCGGACGGACCCCTTCCCCCCGGGTCCGGCGAGCCACCGGTCGACGGGGGTGTGGACACGGTTCGCGGATAAGGCCCGGACGCCCATAGATCACGGATGCGAGGCTCGCTGCCAGCGAGTCGGCACCCGGTCCGAAGGCGTCCGGGCCTTTCCCTATGACAGGGTGGTCCGACCATGACCGCCTGGCCCCTCCGCGCCCCTCTGGCGGCACTTCTCGCGCTTGCGGGCGGTGGTCTGCTTTACCTCGCCTTCCCTCCGGTCGGTATCCGTCCGCTCGCCGGGGTCGGACCCGCCCTGCTGATCCTCGCGGTCCGGCATCAGCGGGTACGGCGCGGCGCCTGGCTGGGGGTTCTCTTCGGGGCCTCGTTCTTCATCCCCCTCTTGCTGTGGCTGCAGTTCGGTGGTGTCGCGCCATGGATTGCCGTCTCCCTGCTGGAGATGGTGCTGATGGCGGTGACCGGGGCCGGGCTCGCCGCGGTGGCCCGGCTGCCGGGCTGGCCGCTCTGGTCCGCCGCGGTGTGGGTCGCCGGCGAGGCGCTGCGCAGCCGGGTTCCGCTCGGCGGCTTCACCTGGGGCCGGCTGGCGTTCAGCCAGGACGCCGGGCCGATGACCCGCTGGGTTTCCGTCGGAGGCGCCGCCGGGCTGAGCTTTCTCGTCGCTCTGGTTGCTGCGCTGCTCGCGACTGCGGTCGTCGCGTTCGCCCGGAGGTCGAGGTTCTTCGCTCCGGGACAAGTGCGGCGGGCCGGTGTGCTCGTCGCACTCGCCGGGGTGGTGGTCATGTCGGGCCTCGCGTTGCCCGGGCCGCCCAGGGTCAGCGGCGAGACAGTGATCGCGCTGGTCCAGGGCAACGTGCCGCGGCTCGGCCTGGACTTCAATGCGCAGCGCCAGCGCGTGGTCCGCAACCACGTAGACGCGACGCTCGAGCTCGCCCGACGGGTGCAGGCCGGCGAGCTCCCGGCCCCGGATCTCGTGCTGTGGCCGGAGAACGCCACGGACATCGACCCCCGCACGGACCCCGAGATCGGCGAGCTGCTCACGACGGCGGCCCGAGCGGTCAACCAGCCGATTCTCGTAGGTGCGGTGCTCGATGCCCCGGAGGGCCGCGCACTCAACGCCGGGATCGTCTGGGACCCGCAGACAGGCGCCGGTGCGACGTACGTCAAGCGGCACCTGGTGCCGTACGGCGAGTACGTGCCGTTCCGGAAGCAGCTCGAGCCAGTCTTCGGCCAGCTCGCGCTCATCCCGCGTGACTTCAAGCCTGGCACGGAGCCGGGGGTGCTCGACCTCAACGGCGTGCGGCTCGGAGACGTGATCTGCTTCGAGGTGTCCTACGACGCCCTGGTCCGCGACGTCGTACGTGGGGGAGCGGAGCTCATCGTCGTGCAGACCAACAACGCGACCTTCGAGCGCTCAGCCGAGACCCGCCAGCAGCTCGCGATGTCGCGGCTGCGCGCGGTCGAGCACGGCCGTGCCGTCGCTGTCGTGGCCACGAGTGGGATCAGCGCGGTGATCGGTCCGGATGGGGACTTCCTCGACCAGTCGGCGGTGTTCACCCGTGACCTGCTGGTCGAGCGGGTGCCGCTCATCAGGACGACGACGCTCGCCACGCGGTTGGGTGACTGGCCCGAGGTCGTGCTCGTTGCGATCGCTAGCATGGCCGCTCTCGTCGGGGCCGTGACCATGAGGAGGCGGACGTGAGTGCGGAACGGGTGCTCGTCTGCATCCCGACCTACAACGAAGCGGCTAACGTCGAGGAGGCGGTGCAGCGGGTTCGGGCCGCCGTACCGGAGGCGCACGTTCTCGTCATCGACGACGCCAGCCCGGACGGCACCGGGCAGATCGCCGCCCGCCTCGCCGCGCTCGACGACGCCGTGCACGTGCTGCACCGCGTGGCGAAGGAAGGTCTGGGGGCGGCGTACATCGCCGGCTTCCGGTGGGCGAAGGAGCACGGCTACACCGTCGTAGTCGAGATGGATGCCGACGGCTCGCACCAGCCGGAGGAGATGCCGCGGCTGCTCGCGGCGCTGCGCGAAGCCGATCTGGTGCTCGGCTCGCGGTGGGTGCCCGGCGGTGAGGTGCGCAACTGGCCGCTGACCCGAAAGCTGCTCAGCCAGGGCGGCAACCGGTACACCCGGATCGCGCTGGGGCTGCCGTTGCAGGATGCGACCGGCGGCTACCGCGCCTACCGGATGGCTGTGCTCGACGTGCTTCCGCTGGACACGGTTGCATCGCAGGGCTACTGCTTCCAGGTCGACCTGGCCTGGCAGACCTGGCGACAAGGCTTCCGGATCGTGGAGGTGCCGATCACCTTCGTCGAGCGCACCCGCGGTGAGAGCAAGATGAGCCGCGCGATCGTGGCCGAGGCATTGTGGCGGGTGACCTGGTGGGCTGTTCGATCCAGGCGCGCCCGACCGGGCGGACGCCACCCGTCGTCGGTGCGGGCGACCCGGTGATCGGCCTGCTGCTCGTCCTGGCGTTCATCGTCGTACCGATCATCGAGCTCTACGTCATCGTCCAGGTCGGACAGGCGATCGGGGTGCTAGCGACCATCGGCCTGCTGCTCGCCGTCGCGTTCGTCGGCTCGTGGTTGGTCAAACGCGAGGGCATGCGCACCTGGCGCGCCTTCCTCACAGCGCTGCACGAGCGCCGGATGCCAGCGCGCGAGGTGGCTGATGGCGCGCTGGTGATCCTCGGCGGGGCGATGCTGCTGACTCCCGGCTTCGTCACGGACGCGCTCGGTCTGATCCTCATCGTGCCGCCGACTCGCGCCGTGCTGCGCAAGGCGCTCACCAGTGTGGTTGCCCGCCGGATGGGCGGCAGCGGCGTACGTCGGCTGCGCTAGCCACGTATCGGCGAAAAGATAGAGCAGGCCGCGAGTCCCCGGGGGTGGGAGACGCGACCTGCTCTAGTCGAGGACCGCTTAGGCGGACTTCTTCTTGTGCAGCACCGCGAGCTGCTCCTTGAGCACCTCTTCGAGATCGGCCGTCGAGCGGCGCTCGCGGAGCATGTCCATGTGTGTCCGGGCCGGCTTGACCTTCGCTGGCTCAGGGGCCGGGCCGCCGCGCAGTTGCGCCGGAGCACCACACTGGCGGCACTCCCACGTCGCGGGAATGTCCGCCTCGGCGGCCAGCGGCACGGTGAAGTGATGGCCTTTCGGGCAGTCGTAGCGTGAGCCGGCGCGAGGCGCGAGCTCGGTGTTGCGGTCGGTCTCGTAGCTAATGGCGCCGAGACGGCTGCCGCGAAGCACGCGGTCACTCATCCGGGCCTCCTAGAGTCTCAAGTGGATCAGGTCAACCGGTTCAACGGACGAGGTCCGGCAATGATTCCCACTGACTCTTCGCTCCGGGCGCCTTCCGTGGATGGGTGCGCGAGACTTCTTTCGATGGATGCCGGTCGTTTGCAGTACGGCGGACCGCCCGATGAGATGGCTCCATGACGCGAATCTGGTGGACTCGGTCCGGGCTGGTCGGAGCGGGCATTTTTCGCATGGGGCTGGGCGCGACCCTCGTCGCCAGACCGACAAATCTCGCCACAACGGTGGGCGTCGACTCGGTCACCGCCGCGAGAGTCAGCTGGTTGGGCAGCATGGTCGGCGTGCGGGACATCGCGCTGGGCTGGGGTTTGGTGCACGCTGCGCGACGTGGCGAGGATGCCCGGCCGTGGCTGCTGGCACAAGCCGCCGCCGATGCCATGGACGCGGCGGCATTCACTGCTGCTGTCGTCAGAGGCCACGCCAAGCCGGCCAAGACGCTGGCGATCGCCGCATTCGCCGCTCTCGGCACTGCGAGCGAGTTGCAGGCCTACCGGGGCTTGACGCGCGCGGCGCGCTGACCGTCAGCGGTGGTCGACCACGCGGTCGAAGGCCGCATCGCCTTCACCCGCGCAGTCCTCGCCGAGCAGACGACGACGGATCCACAGCCCGGTGACGAGTGCGGCCCGGCTGTTGCCCCGCTCGGTCTCCCACGTCGCCTGCTCGAGCAGCGCCACCGCCGCGAGCAGGTGGGCGAGACGGGTCATCAGCGCCCGCGCGCCCGCCTGCGCCGAGGTGCCGGGCGCCGTCGCCGCCGACCGTGCGTCGTCGGCCACCCGGTCGCGCAGGGGTTGGAGCATGGCTACCAGCTCCGGCAGGGCGGGGGCCGCGGACTCAAGCGCGCTGTCGACGCGGGCGAGGTAGTCGGTCAGCGCGTCGTCGCGGGTGAGCGCGCGCAGCACGTCGAGGGAGAGCACGTTGGTGGTGCCTTCCCAGATCGGCAGCACCTGTGAGTCGCGGAGCAGCCGGGGCACCTCGGTGTCCTCGATGTAGCCGGGCCCACCGAAGGCCTCTACGTACTCACTCGCACTGGCGACAGCGAGCCGCCCGGTAGACGCTTTGGCCAGAGTGGCCGCAAGGCGCAACAACCTGGACGCCGCGGTGTCCTCATCGACCTCGGCCCGGCCGAGCAGGTCGAAGCACAGCGCGCCCAGGGCGAAGGCTGCGTCGGCGTCGACGGCCAACCAGGTCAACGTCTCCCGATGCAGCGGCTGCTGCCACAAGGGTGCGCCGAAAACCTCGCGGGTCTGCGCGTAGGTGCGGGCCATCATCAGGCCACGGCGCATCCCAGCCGCCGCGGCGGCAGTGTTGTGCAGGCGGGTGATCTGCACCAGGCCGAGCATCCGCTTGAGTCCCGGCTCAGCCGGGTCACCGACCGGCCAGGCGAGCGCACCGTCGAGACCCACTTCGGCCGAAGGTACTGCCCGGGTGCCGAGCTTGTCCTTGAGCCGATGCACCAACACCCCCGGAGCGGTACGGCGTTCGGCGCGGTCGGCTGCGGCGAGTGTGCCGTCGTCGTACCGAGGGACAATGAAGGTCGCGAGTCCGCGGCTGCCGACTGCTGCGCCGCTAGGGCGGGCCAGGGCGACCGCGAACTCCGACGTGGTCGACGAGCAGAACCACTTCTCGCCGGTGAGCCGCCACACACCTTCGGCGTCGAGCTCCGCTCGGGTCGTCGCGCGGCCGACGTCGCTGCCGCCCTCAGTCTCGGTCATCCACTGCCCGGAGGTCCAGGCGACGTCGGGGTCCCGGGAGAGCAAGCGGGGGACGAGCTGGTCGCGCAGCGCCGGGTCGACGCCATCGGCGAGCAGTACGGTGGCCGCGCCGTCGCTCATCGCGACCGGGCAGGAGAAGGTTGCTGACGACGGACCGTACAGGTGGATCAGGGCTAGCTGGACGAGGCGTGCGCCGGACCCCCAGGTCGCCCGGGCGGCGGCCTCGTACGGAAGCGAGATGAGGCCATGCCGGGCCGCGGCTTGCCGCAACGTCTCCCAACCGGCCGCGGTGCGGATGCGGTCCACCCGGGCGCCCCACCCGTCGTACTGCTCCAGCTGCGGCGGGTTCCGTTCAGCATCGAGCGCGGCGGCGTGCAGGGGACCGGCCGCTTCGACCGCCATTCGCTCGAGCAGCGGCGCGGCGTCCTTGTGCCCAACCTCACCAAGCAGCCGGTCGAGAGTGGCCCGCAACACGGGGTCGCCGGAGTAGAGGTCCGGCAGCGGCGCACGGACCTGGACGAAGCGGGACATGTCGACTCCTCAGCGCGGGCGGCGACGGCTGCCGGGACTCGGATAGGTGGCGAGTGGCAGTATCGACGCGATGACCGATCTCGTCGTAATCAACGGCAGCACCTTCTTCGTGTCCTACGCCGTGGGCGACGCCGACGGCCGGATGACCGAGGGCCTTTTCCACGACGACGTTCGCCACCTGAGCCTGTGGCGGCTGCTCGTCGATGGAGCCCCGCTGCGGCTGCTCACCAGCCGCCTCTCGGCGCATCACACGGCCCATATCTTCGGGACGCTGCCCCGCGCGCAGATCGGCGACAACCCGGCCCTGTCGATCCGCCGCGACCGCAGGGTCGCCGGCGGGATGCATGAGGATCTCGTCGTCACGAACAACAGCGAGCGACCGGCATCGATCGTGCTGGACCTCGAGATCGGCGCCGACTTCGCCGACCTCTTCGAGGTCAAGGACGGCACAGTGTCCGCGGGGCGGGGAAGCGCCGTCGTCGACGGACACCGGCTGACGATCTCGGCGCAGGAGCCCGGCTTCGAACGGGCCACGATCATCGACTTCGACGAGACGTACGGCTGCCTCACCCTCCTCCCGGGCAGTGCTCGCTTCGACGTGCGGCTCGAGCCGCGCGCGACGTGGAAGTGCTGTGTGTCAGTCACCGTGGTCGTCGACGGCCAGGAGCGACCGCCGCTGGTGGACTGCAGTGGGGCCGGAATGTCTGGCACGGTGCAGACCGTTTACGCAGACTGGCTACAGGACGCGCCGGTGATCACCAGCAATGCCGATCCGATCGGCCACACCTACCGGCAGAGCCTCACCGACCTGGCCGCGCTGTGCTTCCGCCCTTGGCCGGACGCCGACTGGGTTGTCCCCGCGGCCGGGCAGCCGTGGTTCATGGCGCTGTTCGGCCGCGACAGCCTCATCGCGTCGTACCAGGCGCTGCCTTTCATGCCCGAGCTGGCGGCCGGCACACTGCGCTCCCTCGCCCGGTTGCAAGCGACCCACGACGATCCCTACCGCGATGCCGAACCGGGCAAGATCCCGCACGAGCTGCGCCGGGGCCGTCTCGCCACTCTTGGCCAGATGCCGTTCGACCCGTACTACGGCACCCACGACGCGACGCCGCTCTTTCTGGTCCTGCTCGACGAGTACGAGCGTTGGACCGGCGATCGCGCCCTGGTAAGTGAGCTCGAGCCGGCGGCACGCCGGGCGCTCGAGTGGGTCGAGCACGACGGTGACCTCGACGGCGACGGCTACCTCGAGTGGCACTGTCGCTCACCCAAGGGGCTGGCCAACCAGAGCTGGCGGGACTCACACGACTCCATGGTGTTCGCGGACGGCCGACTGGCCGCCGCGCCGATCGCCTCGAGCGAGATCCAGGGCTACGCGTACGACGCCCGCCGGCGCACCGCCCGTCTCGCCCGACTCGTGTGGGGCGACGACGCCCTCGCGGACCAGCTCGAGGTCGACGCGGCCGCCCTGCGCCTGCGGTTCAACGACGACTTCTGGTGCCCGGAGCGCAACCACTTCGCCTTGGCTCTGGACCGGGACAAGAAGCGCGTCGACGCGATGTCGTCCAACGTCGGTCACCTGCTGTGGAGTGGCATCGTTGACGACGAGCGGGCCGCGCTGTGCGCCGAGCGACTGATGGCGCCGGACATGTGGAGCGGGTGGGGGGTGCGCACGATGTCCTCCGCCGACTCGGCGTACAACCCGATCGGCTATCACATCGGCACTGTGTGGCCGCACGATTCAGGTCTGGTCGCCGAAGGGCTGCGCCGCTACGGACACCGTGACGCGGCGTCGACTGTCGCGTTCGCGATCGTCGAGGCGGCGAGTGAGTTCAGCTACCGGCTGCCCGAGGTCTTCGCCGGGTTCCCGCGGGCGGAGACGATCATGCCGGTCGAGTACCCGACTGCATCTCGGCCCCAGGCCTGGTCGGCCGGAGCCGCGCTGCTCGCGCTGCGCACCATGCTCGGCCTCGACGTCCATGACGGCTCGCTGGTCTGCGCTCCACACCTGCCCGACGGCGTCGTCACGCTCGAAGTCCGTGGCCTGCGCGTGCACGGTGCCCCGGTCGATGTCGGCCTGCCTGTCGCGTAGAGTGCGGGGTAGGCCGCACGCGTGACGAGGTCGTCCGTCGGGGCGGCTGCCGCGGGCGGCGCGCCGTCCGGAAGGTAGATGCGGCCGATAGGTGACACGGATTCGGGGCAGATCGCCCCTGCCGGCACCACGAAAGGGTCGTTCGCAGGATGCGCATTGCCATGATCGCTCCGCCGTGGGCTCCCGTCCCGCCGCCCCGCTACGGCGGCATCGAGCTCGTCGTCGACTTGCTGGCCCGCGGTCTCGTCGCCGCCGGGCACGATGTCACTCTTTTCGCCACTGCGGACAGCACCTGTCCGGTCCCCACGTCGTCGTCGATGGAACGCGCAGACTGGTCCCGCCTGGGCGAGTCCCTCGTCGAGCTCCAGCACGTACTGCACGCACACGAGCGGCTCGCCGGGTTCGACGTGGTGCACGACCACACCCTCGTCGGACCACTGCTGGCCGAGCGTCTGCCGGCCGGCACGCCGCTGGTTGCCACGATGCACGGTGACCTCCGGGGTGAGCTTGCGGACGTCTACCGAGCGGCCCGCGGCGCACACCTCGTCGCGATCTCTCACTCCCAGATCCGACCGACTCCTTTGCTGCCGATCGCGCGGGTCATCCACCACGGCGTGGAGACCGCGCGCTTTCCCGTGGGGGAGGGGAGGGGCGGCTACCACGCATTCCTCGGGCGGATGTGCCCGGCCAAGGGGGCCCACCGGGCCATCCGAATTGCGCAGGCAGCGGGGGAGCCGATCAAGCTGGCCGGCAAGATCGCCGAACCGGCCGAGAAGCGGTACTTCGCCGAGCAGATCGAGCCCTTGCTGGGGCCCGACGTCGAGTACGTCGGCGAACTCGGCCACGACGACAAGGTGGCGCTGCTCGGCGGCGCGCGCTCACTGCTCTTCCCGATCCGTTGGGCCGAACCGTTCGGCCTCGTCATGATCGAGTCACTTGCCTGCGGTACACCCGTGTTGGCCTTTCCCGAAGGGGCAGCACCGGAAGTGGTCGAGGACAACGTCACGGGTCACCTGTGTGCTGACGATGCGGCGATGGTCTCCGCCATCGGCCGGCTGGACGACCTGGACCGGGGAGCGTGTCGCCAGGCGGTCGAGGAGTACTTCTGCGCCGAGCGAATGGTCGACGAGCACCTGCGCTTGTTCGACGATCTGGTCTCAGCCACCTCAGCCACCTCGGCGACCGGGGCGCCGGTTGCCGCGGCGTACCCGGCATAAGGGGTCAAGCCGCACCCCTCCCGTCCCGATGGTCCCTGTGAAGCACTTTCGTCACATCGACCACCGGAGGGTTCGTGCTCGCGCTGCGTCCTGCTCGCCTCGCTGGGCTGTCGCTCGTCCTCGCTGGCCTCGCCGGCTCCGGACTGGTCGCGGCCACCGGACCCGCCGGGCCGCCGCGCGCACCTGACCGAGCGGCCGCCGCCGTCCTCGCCGCGGCTCGCGAGCAGATCGGCGACACGTACGAGTGGGCCGGCGTCGGGCCGGATGTCTGGGACTGCTCCGGACTCACGTCGGTGCTCTGGCGCACTGCCGGCGAAGTCGCCACGATCCCGCGCACCTCGCGCCAGCAGCAGGCATGGGCGACGCCGATACGTCCCGAGGACGCGCTGCCCGGCGACCTCGTCTTCTTCGGTGAGCCGGTGAGCCACGTCAGCCTCTATATCGGCGACGGCCGGATCATCGATGCCTCGAGCTCGCGAAAGTCGGTCGTTGAGCGAGCCGTCTGGACTTCCGATCTCGTGCGCTACGGCCGGGTGCCGCGGCGCACAGCGCCGGCGTCGCGACCGGTCGAGCCCACGCCTGCCAGGTCTGGTTCACCGACCGCGGCGGCGTCTGCCACGGCTGGGTCGTCCGCAGCGAGCTCCGGAGCCAGCCCCAGCGCTTCGAGCCCGAGCGTCACCCCCAGCCCACGCTCTACCCCAAGTCCAGGCCGAGTCACGGCGAGCGGGTCCGCGCGGCCCAGCACGTCGAGCGCGCCCCGAACCGTCCACGCAGCCTCCGCGACACCGTCCGCGAGACCGTCCGCGACGCCCTCCGCGGGCCCACCCCGTCCTGTCCCGGCGCCGGGCCACCGTCCGTCGGCGCAACCCGGCAAGACCGCCGCCACGTTCGCCGCGGCGGCTCAGGAAGCTGTCGGCGCGGCCTACCAAGACGGCCGCAGCGGTCCGACGTACGATGCCGCGGGCTTGGTCCGGATGGCCTGGTGGAGGGCCACGGCGAACGTGCTGCCCGCTGATCTGACCGCGCTGGAACGTCGGACCAAACCGATCGCGCTGGCCGGCCTGACCATAGGCGATCTCGTTTTCTATGGCATGCCGGCCGTCCACGTCGGCATCTACGTCGGCAACGGTGAGATGGTCGACGCGTCGAAGGTGCTCAAGAAGGTCAGCCGTCGGCGCGTCTTCAGCAGCGAGACGGTGCGCTTCGCCCGCATCACCGGCTGAGTAAGCTAACGTACGCCGATAATCAACATTATGTCATTATGAAGAAAGAGTGCCAGGGTGGAAGTGACCGTGCTCGGCATCCCGGGATGCCCCCACTCCTCCCCTGCAGCGGCGCTCGTCCGGGCGGCTCTTGACGACCTCGGCAGGCAGGGAACCTCTGTCGTGACTCGCGAGGTGACCGACGAGGCCGACGCCCGACGACTCGGCTTCGCCGGCTCGCCGTCGTTCTTCGCGAACGGTGCCGACCTCTTCGGCAGCCCCGGTCTGGCCCCGGCCTTCAGCTGTCGGCTCTATTCCACGCCGAACGGCCTGGCCGGCGTGCCGACGATCGATGACCTGAAAGCTGTCCTGTCTCGTTTGTCATAACGAACGATGCGCAGGTGGGTCAGGCCCGCGCACGACCTTCGAACGTGTACCCGAAGGGCTTAGGGTCGCCGGCGGCGTAGGCCGTCGTGAGCTCCTCCACCTCGAAGCCGGCGCCGGACACCAGGTCGGCGATGGGTCGCTCGAGGTGGCAACCTCCGGCGATCCGGCCGTTGAGGGGCTGCAGCCGTTGCTGCCACCGGTGGACAGCCGGATCGGGTGACCGGCCGTGCTCGACGAAGTGGAAGACGGCACCGGGTTTGAGCACCCGGCGCAACTCGCCCAGCGCGGCCTCGACGTTCGGGATAGTGCACAACGTCCACGTCGAGAGGGCGGCGTCGAACCGGTTGTCTGGCAGGTCCAGGTGCTGGCCGTCCAGACCGGCCCAGGTCACCGGTGTGGTGCCTTGCTCGATCCGCGGCGAGGCCAGCCGTCGGGCGACCTCGGAAGGCTCGACCGCCCATACGCCGGTGACGGCAGCTGGGTAGTGCGTCACGTTGCGGCCAGACCCGAACCCCACCTCGACGACGTCTCCGGCAAGCCCGGCGCACACGCGCGCCCGCGCCTCGGTGGGTCCCTTCATCCCCAGAAAGCAGTCCGCTAGCCGGGGTACGACGTGAGTAGTCCAGAGGCCCATCAGCCCATGCTTCCCTATGGCCATCGCCCGTGTCGAGGCGGCCCGCTAGCATCCCCGAGATGCTCGTTCTGCTGCCGCCGTCCGAGGGCAAGGCGATGCCGACGGACGGTCCGCGGCTGGACCTGGCCGCGCTGAGCTTTCCGACGCTGACCCGTGCTCGCCGTGGCCTCATCCGAGACGTCGCCGCGCTCTGCCGGGCCGATCCCGACGTGGCCCGGCGGGCGCTGAAGCTCGGACCTTCCCAGAGCGACGCCCTGACCTACAACCGCTGCCTCCGCCGGGCGGCGACGCTGCCGGCGGCCGAGCTCTACACAGGCGTGGTGTACGACGCTCTCGAGTACGCCACGCTGCCCGCCAAGGCTCGGCGGCAAGCTGACCGGAGCGTGATCGTCTTCTCAGGTCTGTGGGGGGCAGTGCGGCTGACCGATTCACTCCCCCACTACAAGGTGCCGATCAGCGCCAGCATCGGCGCGCCGCTGGCCGCACTGTGGCGCACGATGCTCGCCGAGCCGCTGGCGGTGGCGGCGGGCTCCGGGCTCGTGGTCGATCTGCGCAGCGCGCCGTACGCCGTGGCGTGGCGGCCGTCCGGTGAGCTGGCCCAGCGTACGGTCGGGGTGACGGTGCTCGCCGAGCGACGAGTCGGCGGTCGCGTCGTACGCCAGCCGGTCAGCCACTTCAACAAGGCCGCCAAAGGCCGGTTTACCCGGGCGTTGGTCCTCGATCCGACCGACGATCCGGGCGCACTGCTCGCTCGCGCGCAGCACGCCGGGCTCGCTGGCGAGCTGGTACGTCGCCAGAATCGACCGCACCTGCTGCTTGTCGAACCATTGGACGCACCATGAGGCCGATCGCGGTCGTCGACATCGACGGGGTGGTCGCTGACGTCACCCATCGGCTGCACTTCTTGGACACCCGACCGAAGGACTGGGGCTCGTTCTTCGGCGCAGCGGTCGACGACCCACCGCTGGCCGAGGGTGCGCGTCGGGTTCAGGAGCTGCGCGCGGACCATGACGTGGTGTACCTCACGGGCCGCCCGGAGTGGATGCGGGTCGACACCGAGCGCTGGCTCGCCGCGCACGACCTCACCGGCACCGAGCTGCACATGCGTCGGCGAGGTGACCGCCGGCCGGCCCGGCAGACGAAGAGCGAGACGCTGCGTCGGCTGGCACGGGACCGTGCCGTGGTGCTGGTGCTCGACGACGACCCTGAGGTGGTAGCGGCGTTGCACGAGCAGGGCTGGCCGGTCGAGCTGGCCACCTGGCTCCCCCACACCCGGACGTTGCGTCAAGCCCAGGAGTCTGACGGCCGGACGTGAACATCGTCCCCTGACGGTGCACCACCGAGCGCAGCGAGGAGCGGTGCCGCCTTCGCGGCGGCCTCGGCCACCTCGGCCGCCGGATCGCTCGACCAGGTCACGCCACCCCCGGTCCACAGGTGAAGTCGACCGGCGACAGCGGCGACGGTTCGGATCGTCAGGCCGAGCCGCACGGCCCCAGTCGCGTCGACCCAACCCAGCGCCCCCATCGACGGACCACGCCCCACTCGCTCCGCCCGGGCGATCTCGGCGAGGGCGGCGAGCTTCGGCGCACCGGTGACCGATCCCCCCGGGAACGTCGCACTCAGCAGCTCGCCCAAGCCGACACCAGGACGCAGGCGGGCCGACACGGCGGACTCGGCGTGCCAGAGCCCGGCGAGCGACCGTACGACGTACAGCTCGGTGACCTCGACCTCGCCGGTCCTCGCCAACCGAGCGAGGTCATTGCGCTCGAGGTCGACGATCATCACGTGTTCGGCGCGGTCCTTGGCCGACGTCCGCAACCCTTCGTACGCCGCGGCGTCCGCGGCAGCGTCATCGGACCGAGCCGCGGTGCCCTTGATCGGCCGGGTGTGCACCCGTCCGGCGACGACCTCGACGAAGAGCTCCGGTGAGGCAGCGTGGACGGCCCAGCCGTCGCCGAGGACCCCACCAGACCACGGCGCGTCGCGGACGGCAGCGAGCCGCCGCCCGATGTCAGCCGGGTGGCCGGCGAACTCCGCCGACCGGTGCCCGACCACATTCGCCTGATAGACGTCACCGCGCGCGATCGAGTGCCGGACACCCTCGACCGCCGCCTGGTGCTCGAGGTCGGACCATGAGGCCTGCCACGGGCCGACCTCGAAGGGCTCGGCCGCGGTCGGCGGCGGCGGCTCGAGCGTGCCGTGCTCGACCACGATCGCGGCAAGGTCAGGCACTGCCGGGCTGGGCGACGCCGCGCCACCGGCCGCTGACACGGGCCACCCACCGCCGATGAGCAGCACTGCACCTCGGTCGGCGTACGACGGCGCCGCCGGTTCGCCGAGATCTTGCACGGGGAGGCCAGCCGCGGCGAGAAAGCCCTCGAGCTCGACGAAGGGCGCTGACGCTTCCGGCGTCCAGCGCCACTCCCAGCGGTCGAGCTCTCGCCAGGAGGAACCTGGTACGTGGGGTTGGCCGGGAGCGCGGATCACAGCGGCGACCATAGTTGGCGAACCTGTCATATGACGTTCGTGCACCGATTTGCCGGATCACAGCACGTTCGGGTGCTGGCGGGTGTCCAATAAGGGTCAGGCAAGGATCTTCACGAAAGCCAGGGTCCTGCCGAAGACTTGATCGACGACAGAGTGACGGCTGGACGAGGAGAGCTCGACATGTGTGCGCACGACCCAGACTGCCCGCCCGCTGAAGCCGTCGACCATGATGCCGCCCGGATAGTGGCCAGCCACCCTGAACAGGGGTGGAGCTTGCTGTGCAACGGGGTGGTCGTCTTCGACGACACCGGGGAGATCCTGCCCGACGGCCGGGTCGAGGGACCGCACCGCTCGCTGCCCCGACGGGCGGCTTAGCTCCGCTGCGGGCGTCTCGCTCAGGCCTCGTAGTCGCTGACTGGCGGGCAGGAGCAGACCAGGTTCCGGTCGCCGAACGCGCCGTCGATGCGGCGTACCGGTGGCCAGTATTTCGACCGCCGTGAGACACCGGTCGGGAAGGCTGCCTCCTCGCGGGAGTACGGGTGCGACCACTCACCCAGGACAGACGACGCCGTGTGCGGGGCGTTGCGCAACGGGTTGTCCTCGACCGGCCACTCACCAGCACCGACCTTCGTGATCTCGCCGCGGATGGCGATCATCGCGTCACAGAAGCGGTCAAGCTCAGCCGTGTGCTCACTCTCCGTCGGCTCGATCATCAGCGTTCCCGCCACGGGGAACGACATCGTCGGGGCGTGAAAGCCGTAGTCGATGAGCCGTTTGGCGACGTCGTCGACCGTGACTCCGGTGTCCCTGGTCATACGACGTAGGTCCACGATGCACTCGTGGGCGACGAGTCCCCCGCGCCCGGTGTACAGCACCGGGTAGTGCGGGGCGAGGCGAACGGCGACGTAGTTGGCGTTGAGGATGGCGACCTGAGTGGCTCGCCGAAGTCCGTCGCCACCCATGAGGCGCACGTAGGCCCACGAGATCGGCAGAATGCCCGCACTCCCCCACGGCGCGGCGCTGACCGGGCCGCACCCGCTCGCCGGGCCGGCCGCCGGTTGTAGCGGGTGGTTGGGCAGGTACGGCGCGAGGTGCGAGCGAACGGCGACCGGACCGACGCCCGGGCCGCCCCCGCCGTGCGGGATGCAGAAGGTCTTGTGCAGGTTCAGGTGACTGACGTCTGCACCGAATCGACCGGGCCGGGCCAGGCCGACGAGAGCGTTGAGATTGGCGCCGTCGACGTAGACCTGCCCGCCGTGGTCGTGCACGGTGGCGCAGACTTCGGCGATGGACTCCTCGAAGACGCCATGCGTGCTCGGATAGGTCACCATCAGGGCGGCCAGGTCGTCGGAGTGCTCGTCGACCTTGCTGTGGAGGTCCGCGAGGTCGACGTTGCCGGCATCGTCGCAGGCGACGACCACCACTTTCATCCCGGCCATCACCGCGCTCGCCGCGTTGGTGCCGTGGGCGCTGCTCGGGATCAGGCAGACGTCGCGGTGCGACTGCCCCTGCGCGCGGTGCCAGGCCCGGATCGCCAGGAGACCGGCGAGCTCACCCTGCGAGCCCGCGTTGGGCTGCAGGCTGACCGCGTCGTAGCCAGTGATCTCGGCCAGCCATCGCTGCAGGTCGTGGATCAGCTCGACGTAGCCCGCGGCCTGGTCGAGCGGCGCGAAGGGGTGGATCCCACCCAGCTCCGGCCAGGTGATCGGCTCCATCTCGGCGGCGGCGTTGAGCTTCATCGTGCACGATCCCAGCGGGATCATCGTGCGATCGAGCGCCAGGTCCGCATCCGCCAGCCGCCGCACGTAGCGAAGCAGAGCAGTCTCGCTGCGGTGAGCGGTGAACACCGGGTGGGTGAGGTAGGCGGACGTGCGCCGCAGACTCTCGGGGATCGCATCCGCCGTCTCCGCGTCGAGCGTGTCGATGTCGGCCCAGGGCAAGCCGAAGGCACCCCAGACCGCCGCGAGCTCGGCGCGCGTCGTCGTCTCATCGCAGGAGATCCCGACGGTGTCCGCGTCGACGAGGCGCAGGTTGACCCCGTCGGCACAAGCGTCGGCCACGACCTGTGCCGCGCCGCCGGGGACCTGGGCGGTCACTGTGTCGAAGAAGTGGTCGTGAACGACACGCACGCCACCCCGACGCAGACCGGCGGCCAGGATCGCGGCGTATCGGTGGGTCCGACGGGCGATATCTCCTAGACCCTCCGGACCATGGTGAACGGCGTACATCCCGGCGATCACAGCGAGCAGCACCTGCGCGGTGCAGATGTTGCTGGTCGCCTTCTCCCGGCGGATGTGCTGCTCGCGGGTTTGCAGCGCGAGCCGGTACGCCGGTGCGCCGTCGGCGTCCACGCTGACCCCGACCAGACGCCCCGGGATGGACCGCTGCAGGGCCTCGCTGACCGCCAGGTAGCCGGCGTGCGGACCCCCAAAGCCCAGCGGAACGCCGAACCGCTGCGTCGTGCCGACGACAACGTCGGCGCCGATCTCACCGGGTGGCTTGAGCACGGTGAGCGCGAGCAGGTCGGCGGCGACCGCGACGAGCGCCCCGCGCGTGTGCGCGGCGGAAATCACGTCGGTGTGGTCGAGCACCGCGCCGCTCGAGCCGGGGTATTGCAGCAGGATGCCGAACATGTCGCCGTCGGGCAGCGACTCGGCCATGTCGGCCACCACGACCGAGATACCCAGCGGTTCGGCCCGGGTTCGGATAACCGCGATGGTCTGCGGGTGGCAGTCGGCGTCGACCACGAAGGCGGCGCTTGCCGACGCCCGGCTGGCCCGCCGGCACAGAGTCATCGCCTCGGCAGCTGCGCTGCCTTCGTCGAGCAGGCTGGCGTTGGCGACCGGGACACCGGTCAGGTCGGCCACCATCGTCTGAAAGGTGAGCAAGGCCTCGAGCCGACCTTGGCTGATCTCAGGCTGGTAGGGGGTGTAGGCGGTGTACCAGGCGGGGTTCTCCAGGATATTGCGTCGGATCACCGCGGGCGTATGGGTGCCGTGGTACCCCAGGCCGATCATGGGGGTCAGCACGCGATTGCGTTCGGCGAGCGACCTCAGCTCACGCAGCATCTCCGCTTCAGACGCGGCGGGCGGCAGTTCGAGCCGCTCGATCATGCGGATCGCGTCGGGCACTGCTTCGCCGGTCAGCTCGTCCAGGGAGCCGTAGCCGACCACGGCGAGCATCTTCGCCAGCTCGTCCTCCGACGGACCGATGTGCCGGTCGGTGAACGGAGCGGCGCGCTCCAGTGCCCCGAGCGTGGTGTGGTCGATGCGGTCCGGCACAGGGCCTCCAGGCGTCGGCACCGGCGCACGCCGGTGGTCGCCTCCCCTCTGTCATGGGACCTGAGAGCTTCACCTCGTCCCCGCACAAGGGTGGACGCGGCTTGCACCGTCGGTGGGCACGCCTCGAACGCGCCACTTTCCAGAGTGGCCTGTCCCGCGCGGTCTGTCGGCCTGAGAGATTCCGGGGAGGGTTGCTCCTTCGGCGTCCGTCGCTGGCGTGCGACGGAGCTCTTCCGCATGGGATGGTCAGCCACCGCCGAGGTTACCAGCCGAGGGGCACAGCGTCAGGTCAGGCTAGGCGGTGTCGCGCTTGGTACGGCGGCGGGACAGCTCGTCGGTGCCGGAACCCGGGACCGACGTCGGTTCAGCGGCCCGTTCCCCTGGCAGCTCGGCGAGTGAGCCCTCGACCTCTCGGACGATCTTGCCGATCGCGATCCCGAAAACTCCCTGACCGCCCTGCAGCAGGTCGATGACCTCGTCGGACGACGTACATCCGTACACCGTCGTGCCGTCGGACATGAGCGTGACGTCGGTGAGGTCATCCACACCGTGCTGCCGCAGATGTTCGACGGCGGCCCGGATGTTCTGCAGGGAGACGCCGGTGGCCAGCAGCCGCCGCACGACTTTCAGCACGAGGATGTCGCGAAAGGAGTAGAGCCGTTGGGTGCCCGAGCCGGAGGCGTCCCGGACGCTGGGTATCACCAGATTGGTGCGCGCCCAGTAGTCGAGTTGCCGATAGGTGATCCCGGCCACGCTGCACGCTGTGGGGCCGCGGTAGCCGACATCATCCGGTGGCGCCTCGGGCAAACCGTCAGCGAAGAGCGCGCCCTGGCGGCTGGTGCCGACCGGATCGGGCTGGTCGGTCTTCTTGTCGCTCACGCCGTCCGCCCCTCGTCGTTGCCTCTGTACCCCACACTAGGGACTCTCAAGGCCGGGCCACAACGACTGTCGAGGGTGTGTCCCCACTCTCACCCTGGACTTCAGATCGAGGCCTGTTTGCCTCCGGTGCCGTCTCCCAGCCGGTCCTCGACACCGCTCAGGACGTCGTGTTGTTGAAGTCATCCGGTGAGATCCCGTCGAGGAACTCGCGGAACTTCTCCACCTCCGTCTCCTGCTCGTCCGCGATCGGAATGCCGGCCTCATCGAGGACGGTTTCGGCCACGAAGATCGTGACACCCATGCGCATGGCTAGCGCGATAGCGTCCGAGGGGCGAGCCGATACCTCGACCCCCGAGCCGAGGATCAGGTTGGCGTAAAACACCCCCTCCGCCAGGTGGGTGATGTGGACGGCGGTGACGTCGATCTCCGCGGCGTCGAGCAGGTCCTTCATGAGGTCATGCGTCATCGGCCTGGCGGTGATGATCTGCTGCTGGGCGAAGGCAATCGCTGTCGCCTCGACGGCTCCGATCCAGATCGGCAGGTAGCGGTCGCCATCGACTTCCTTGAGCAAGACGATGGGTTGGTTGTTGGGCAGTTCGACGCGTACGCCGACCACCGAGACCTCGTGCACCGCTCCTCCTGGCTCCTCCCCCGTCGCGCGTCAGGGGGGAGGACGAAAACTACACCAGGGTCAGCGGGTGAGTCCGGGGCGCAGGCCGGCCCGCACCAGCGCCGAGTGCAGTCGGATGGAGAGGGCGGCGAGCTCGCGGACGACTTCTTCGCTGCGCGCCCGTGCTTCCGGGTTGCGCTGGCGGACGAGGGGCGTCACTACCTGCTCGAAGAGTCCGATCTCCCGATCTGCGGCGCTTTTGAACGGCCGGAGATGCCGGGCCTCGATGCCGTAGCGGCTCATCTCGGCCACCGTCTTGGCGATGAGCAACGCGTCGCCGTCGAAGTAGGAGCCGCCGGGCCGCAGAGTAACCATTCCGTACTGCTCAAGGGCGCTCAACTGGTCGGCGGTCAATCCCGCGGCCTGGGCCAGCTCGTCTCTGGTCAGGCGTACGTCGGAGACGTCCCGGATGAATGCCTCAGGACCCGGCAGCCCATCCGTCCCCGCGATGCCGCGTGGGACCTGCGGCCCGGTCGCCGCATCCTTCGGCGGCTCGAGTCCACGGTCAAGCGCCTCAAGGTGCGTCTTGATCACGCGCAGCGGCAGATAGCGGTCACGCTGAGCGGCCAGCACGTAGCGCAGCCGGGCCACGTCGTCACGGGAGAACTTCCGGTACCCGGAGCTGGTGCGCTCAGGCTCGATCAGGCCCTCGGCCTCCAGAAATCGGATCTTCGAGATCGTCACGTCGGGGAAGTCCCCACGGAGCTGAGCCAACACCTCGCCGATGCTCATGAAGGCCTTGCGGGCGCCGGTCACGCTCCCGTCGCCTCGCCGCGTGGGCCCGCGAAGAACACCAGCCGGAACTTGCCGATCTGCACCTCGTCTCCGCCGGTGAGGAGACTCTGCTCGATGCGCTCGCGGTTGAGGTAGCTGCCGTTGAGGCTGCCTACGTCGTGCACGGCGAATCCAGCAGGGGTCGCGCGCCGCAGCTCGGCATGGCGGCGGGACACTGTGACGTCGTCGAGGAAGATGTCACTCTCCGGGTGGCGGCCCACTGTCGTGACGTCCCGGTCGAGGAGGAACCTGCTCCCAGCGTTGGGCCCACGCTTGACGACGAGCAGCGCGGTACCCGGGGCGAGCCCATCGACGCCCGGCTCCTCCGCGCTGCCCTCCTCCTCGTGCAGGTCCGCATCCAGGGGCACCAGGGCGATGGTCGAAGTCTGTTCGGCGGCCGACTCCGGACCGGCGAGCGGGGTGCCGCACCGACCGCAGAAGTGGCTGTCTGCCGGATTGCTCTGGCCGCACTGGGTACAGAACACGCGACGAGTCGCCTCCCGGGCACGCGACGCCGCGACAGTCCTGCGTCCGCGCGGTCGTCGAAGTGCGGACCCTAGCCAACGGCTGGCCCAAGGGTCAACCAGACATGCCGACCTACCCAGAACCCAACTCAATGAGCCTCGACTGGAGGTCGAGCCTGCGTCGTTCAGTCACTCTCGACGAGGGCCTGGTACGCCGCAGCGTCGAGGAGGCTCGCGAGGTCGACGTCCTCGGCCAGGGTCACCTCGACGATCCAGCCGTCGCCGTACGGATCGGAGTTGACCAACTCCGGCTCGGTGTCGAGCCGCTCGTTGCGGCCGGTGACCGTGCCGGCGACCGGCGCGAAGACATCGGAGACGCTCTTGGTCGACTCGATCTCCCCGAACGGCTGTCCCGAGGTCACTGCAGCGCCGCTCTCTGGCAGGCTGACGTAGACGATGTCGCCGAGCGCCTTCTGGGCGTAGTCGGTGATGCCGATCCGTACTGTCCGCCCGTCGGCGGTCGGGCGGACCCACTCATGCTCGGCTGTGTACCTGCAGTCCTCGGGGAACACCGATTGACCTTCCGTCTACTCGGGCTGTGACGGCCGAGCGTAGACGGGAGGTCGAAGCGGCCGCAAGGCATCGATGAGCACTGTCGGACGCGGGTCGACGACGACCCGCGCGTCAGCGAGAGACGCCACGACGTCCACGACGCCACCAGGGATCTCCATGGCCGCGGCCATGGTCTGGGCCTCGCCGATGGCGACGAACCGGTAGGGCGCCGAGATCGCGATGCCGTCCACCGCCACTCCGTCGCCGTCCCGCACCACGAAGCTGGCAGCGACGAGACGCACGCCATTGAGCATCATCACCTCCGCGCCGGCGTCACGAAGCTCCTGAATCGCGTCGAGGAGCACCTCGGCTGTCACGGTTCCCGCCGGATCTTCGATGGTCAGTCGCAGACCCGGCCCGGTCGCCGGCAGGGTCCCCGCCAGGATGCCCAGGACCTCGGCGCGTCGCCGCGCCTCAACCAGGGCAGCCTCGTCACGACCGGCGCTGTTGGTGAGGCGGTCCCGCGTGCGCTCTAGCTCGTCGATGTCCAGTCGCAGCCGCTCCTCCCGCGCGTTGAGGTCGTCGAGGATCTCAGCGAGGTCCTCCTGGCGTGCGCCGACGAACGTGTCGACGTCCTGTCGGCTGCGGACCTGGATGACAAGAGCAAAGCCGAGGATGCCGGCCAACAGCCCGACGAGCAGCGTCGAGCGGGTGGGTGGCCACTGGCCGAACACGCGTCTGGCGGTCACGGGTGGCTCGTCAGGCTCGGAAGAGGTGACGACGGATCGCGGCGAGATTCTGGAAGATCCGGATGCCCAGCACCACGATGACTGCGGTCGAGAGCTGGCCACCGACCCCGAGCTGGTCGCCGAGGAAGACCATGATCGCAGCGACGAGAGCATTGGAGACAAACGAGACGACGAAGACCTTGTCGTCGAAGATGCCATCGAGGAGCGCCCGCACGCCACCGAACATCGCATCGAGGGCAGCGACCACGGCGATCGGCAGATACGGCTGCACGGCGACCGGGACCGAGGGCTGCACGAGCAGCCCGAGGATGACCCCGACGGCGAGAGCGAGGGCAGGGATCATTCGCTCGCTCCGGGGTCCGGAGCCTTCGCGGCCGGCACTGCCGCGTGGCGTAAGCGAGTGACGGCAGGGGGAAGCGACAGCCGGTCACGACGGCGTACATCGAAGCCGATTCCATAGAGGTCGCGCAGGGTGCGAAACGCCGCAGCCACGTTGCTGTCGGTGAATGCGGGCTCCAACTGGTCCGGATCCCCCACTGCGGTGATGCGGTACGGCGGGCTGACCGGGCGATAGTCGACCAGGATCGCCTCCCCCGCCTCGCGGATGGCCGTCAGCGTGCTCAGCCGCTGCCCGTTGATGGCAATTGCCTCCGCGCCGGCCGACCACAAGGCGTTGACCACCTCCTGCAGGTCACGGTCACGCACAGTGCCGTCGCCCGCCAGGTCTTCCTCACCATCGACCTCAGCGGCGTCCTTGAGAGTGACCTCCAGGCCGGGGCCGCGCACCGCGACCGAACCGACGATGAGCTCGAGCCGGCCGAGTCGGTCGGCTAGATCCTGGCCCTCGCCGGAGGTCCGCAGTGCGCGGTCCCGGAC
This sequence comes from Mycobacteriales bacterium, assembly GCA_046590575.1. Classification (GTDB taxonomy): domain Bacteria; phylum Actinomycetota; class Actinomycetes; order BP-191; family BP-191; genus DATLNF01. The sequence continues at coordinate 24,865 of JBKJUS010000214.1, forward strand.
CCCGTCGGCTTCGGACCGCAACGACTCGAGGCGAGCTTGCAACTGGTCGGACTGTTCGGTGCGGGCGCGAGCATCCGCGATCAGGGCAGCGCGGGCCCGGCTCGCCGCGGGCGCAGACAACCGGGTCTGGCGGGCGGCGACGGTCATCAGGAGACCGAGAAGTACGAGCGGGACGAGCAACGTCACGCCGCCGTTCGGCCGCGTGACACCGGATTGCGCACGGGATGCCGCTGCCTGGAGGTACGCCGGGTCGACAGTGATCGTCGTGACGTCGAGGAAGAGCGACGAGCCGAGACCGCCGTCCGACGCAGAGCGTCGCTTCCCCGCACCCCGCGGCGGCTGCTCATCCATGTCGGACATTCTGCCGTGCTGACAGCGTCAGTGCGTGGTCCGGGCCTGCTCGACCACGGAGCTCCATTGTTCGAGCAGCGCGAGCGCCCGTCCGGCGTCGGCGCCCTCGGCCCACAGGTGGGTGACTGCCTCAGCGGGGTCAGGTAGGACGAGAGCCCAGTCGCCGTTCGGTTCGACGACCCTTACACCGTCGGTGGTGTCGACCAACCGGTCGGCTGCCGCCTCGACCACGGAGCGCATGACCGAACCCTTGGCCGCCCACGGAGTCGGGACGGCGCGACGGAGTACATGCGCGAGCGGGATCCGGGAGTCGATGTGACTGAGCGTGAGGTGGGTGCGCGCGACCAGCCCGACCAGCCGAACGAACGACGCGATGGCGTCGATCGAGGCGGCGAACTCCGGGATGATCATGCCGCCGCGCCCGTCGCCGGCGAAGATCACGTCCGGCGCAGCAGCGGCAGCCATCAGCTCGGCCCCGGAAAGCGGAGTCCACTGCACCTGCACGCCGTGGAAGCGGGTCACCTGTTCGGCGATTCGCGTCGTCGTGACAGGTAACGCCACCGTGCCGCCGCGGCGTTCGGCGGCGACCAGGTCAAGCAGGACCAGCAGGGCCCGGTCGTCGTGCACGAGGTGGCCTAGCTCGTCGACCATGGCTATTCGCTCTGCGCCGTGGTCGAACCGCACACCGAAGGCGGCTTTCGAGGACGCGACAAGCTCACCCAGCCGCTCGATGCCGGACATGTGGTCGGCCAGGCTCTCCGTGGTCTGGGTCTCGTCGAGGCGACCGTTCACCGTGAGCACGTCGATGCCGAGGCGGCCGAGGAGCGTGGGGAGCACGAGCGACGCCGTACCGCCGGCTGTGTCCACCACCACCTTGAGGCCGGCCTCCCGGATGCCCGTGGTGTCCACCCGGTGCAGCACCTCATGCGTGTACTGCTCCATGGCCCGCGGCGGGAAGCTCAGCTCGGCGATCTCACCCGGGAAGGCCCGCCGGAACTCCTGCCGGTAGAAGACCCGCTCGAGCTTGCGCTGCGCTGCGGGAGACAGGTCGGCGCCGGTGGCATCGAAGAAGACGATGTCGAGGCTCTGCGGATCGCCGTGGGTGGTCCGTAGGCTGATCCCGCCCACCGCCTCGGTGACGCTGACGTCGAAGCGGGTCACCGGCGTCGGCGCCACCTCAAGGTCCCGGACATCGATTGCGCTCGCCGTCAGTGCGCTGATCACCGCTCGTTTCAGCGCACGCGCGGCCCGCGAGGCGTCGCGGCTGGTGGTGACGACCGAGCCCTTCTTCAGCGTCGTCGCATACGCACTCGCCAGGCGCACGGCGAGCTCAGGCGTGATCTCGACGTTGACCAGTCCCGAGACACCCCGTGAGCCGAAGAGCGAGCGCTGCCCGCGGGACTCCCAGACAACGTTGGTGTTGACGACCGCGCCAGCCTCGATCGTCTTGTACGGGTACACCTTCACCGTGTGGGAGACGTAGGCCTGCTCCTCGACAAGGCACTCGTCCCCGATGATCGCGCCTTCTTCGACCCGGGCGCTGCGCATGATGTCGGTGTTCTTGCCGATCACGCAGCCGCGAAGGTTGACTCCGGCGCCGATGAACGCATTGTCGTGCACGACCGCGCGATGGAGGAAAGCGCCTTCTTTGACCACGACGTTGCTGCCGAGGACGGTGTACTCCCGCAGCTCTGCACCGGCCTCGACCTTCGCGTAGTCCCCGATGTACAGCGGACCTCGGAGCACGGCGTCAGGGTCGACCTCGGCACCCTCGCCCACCCACACACCGGGAGACATCTCGAATCCATCGATCTCGACGTCAACGTCACGGTTGAGAACATCCGCCTGGACCCGGAGGTAGCTCTCGTGGGTGCCGACGTCCTCCCAGTAGCCGTCGAACACGTGCCCATAGAGTGGCCCGCCGGTCGCGAGCAGCGCCGGAAACACGTCGGCCGAGAAGTCGACGGACTCTTTTGGCGCGATGTGGTCGAAGATCTCCGGGTCCATGACGTAGATGCCGGTGTTGACCGTGTCGGAGAAGACCTGGCCCCACGTCGGCTTCTCGTGGAATCGCTCGATCCGACCCTCGTCGTCCGTGATCACGATCCCGAACTCCAGTGGGTTGGTCATCCGCTTGAGCCCGACGGTGACCAGCGCCCCCTTGGCTCGGTGGAAGTCGACCATCGCACTGAGGTCGACGTCGGTGAGCGCGTCCCCGGAGATCACCAGGAAGGAGGAATCCCGCAACGCGTCCTCGGCGTTCTTGACGCTGCCCGCGGTGCCGAGAGGTGACTCCTCGGTGGCGTAGTCCAGAGCCATGCCGAACTCGTCGCCGTCACCGAAGTAGTTGCGCACGAGGCTGGCGAGGAATTGCACCGTCACCACGGTTTCGGTGAACCCATGCCTGCGCAGGAGCGTGAGGACGTGCGCCATGATCGGCTTGTTGACCACGGGGAGCAGCGGTTTCGGCTGGTTGGCCGTCATCGGCCGTAGGCGGGTGCCCTCCCCGCCGGCCATGACGACCGCCTTCACGCTGCTCCTTCTGCTGTCCGCGTCAGCTGGCGGGTCTGGAGGGCGTAAAGCGCGCCCGCCCACCAGTACAGAGCAATGCCCCAGAGCACAAACGCCCAACCCAATGGGCGCGACACCGTGCCAACCACGTTGTCGAAGGTGGCCGCCAGCAGCAGCGGGAAGGCGTAGAGCAGGTTGAAGGTGGCGGCCTTACCGAGGAAGTTGACCGGGAGCGGGCCATAGCCGTGCCGCCGGAGGACCGGCAGCAGCGCTGTGATGAACACGTCACGCGCGAGAACTGCTGCGGTCACCCAGAGCGGGACGATGTCCCGCAGCGTGAAGGCGACGAGCGTCGTCACGACGTACAGCCGATCCGCGAGGGGATCGAGCAGTTGCCCCACTCGACTGGTCAGGCCGTACTTCCGGGCGATCTTTCCGTCGAAGTAGTCGGTCCAGCCGCTGATCATGAGGATGCCGAGTGCCCAGCCGTCGGCTTCTGGTCCCAACAGGCAGTACAGGAAGACCGGCACACCGACGAGCCGGAGCGCGCTGAGCACGTTCGGCACCGTCAACACGCGATCCGTCGTCGGGAGGAGCGACGCGGGAGATCCGGCGACCACTCCCCGCCGCGCGCGACCGTCGGTCACCCGCGACCCTCCCGTAGAGCCGTGCCTGTCGGGATGACAGGATTTGAACCTGCGACCCCTTGACCCCCAGTCAAGTGCGCTACCAAGCTGCGCCACATCCCGCCACCCGGTGGGTCCACGCTTCCGGGCGCGGTGACCTTACCAGCCTTCGCGGTCCGTGAAACGCGGTCACCGACCGGTGCGCTTCTCCTTCACCTTGACGCCGATCTCGATCGGCGAGCCTTCGAAGCCGAAGTCCTCGCGCAGCCGGCGTTCGATGAAGCGCCGGTACGCCGGCTCCAGAAAGCCGGTGGTGAACAGCACGAATCGCGGTGGACGGGTGCCGGCCTGGGTCGCGAAGAGGATTCGCGGAGCTTTCCCGCCTCGAGGGGGCGGCGGAGTTCGGGCGACGACCTCCCCGAGCCAGTTGTTGAGCTTCCCGGTCGGCACTCGGCGATCCCAGGACGCCAGCGCGCGTTCCAAGTGCGGCGCGAGCTTGTCCACGCTGCGCCCGGTCTTCGCGCTGATGTTGACCCGCGACGCCCACGGCACCCGCTCGAGGTCGCTCAGCAGCTCTCGCTCGAGGTCGTAGCGCCGGTCCTCGTCGACGAGGTCCCACTTGTTGAGGGCGAGCACGAGCGCCCGACCGGCATCGATCACGGTGGAGATCACTCGCTGGTCCTGCTCGGTCAGGGGGATGCTGGCATCCACCAGGACAACGGCAACCTCGGCCGCTTCAAGCGCCCCGATCGTGCGGACGCTGCTGTAGTACTCCGCACCGGTCGCCTCGCGCACCCTACGACGCAAGCCCGCTGTATCGACAAATCTCCAGGTCGACCCACCGAGTTCCACCAACGAGTCGACCGGATCACGCGTGGTGCCCGCAACGGGGTCAACCAGCACACGGTCTTCACCGAGAAGTCGATTCAACAATGACGACTTACCGACATTAGGACGTCCGATGAGGGCCACCCGGCGTGGACCGCCGGGCGGCTCGTGGTCCACGGGCGGGGCCGTCGGCAGGGCCGCCAGCACGGCGTCGAGCAGGTCGCCGCTCCCGCGTCCGTGCAGCGCACTCACCGGCAACGGCTCCCCCAGCCCGAGGTTCCACAGCTCGGCCGCGTCGCTCTCGGTTCGTGCGTCGTCCACCTTGTTGGCCGCCAGGACGACGGGCCGGCCGGAGCGCTGGAGCACCTTGGCGACTACCCGGTCTGCCTCAGTCGCCCCGACGGTCGCGTCCACGACGAACAGGACTGCATCCGCGGCCATCACCGCGATCTCCGCCTGCGCGGCGATCCGTGCCGACATGCCATCGGCGTCGGGATCCCAGCCTCCCGTGTCGACCACCGTGAAAGCCCGGCCATTCCAGGTCGCGTCATACGGCACGCGGTCCCGCGTCACCCCGGGCACGTCCTCGACCACCGCCTCCCGGCGGCCGAGAAACCGGTTGACGAGCGTCGACTTGCCCACGTTCGGCCGGCCCACGACGGCGAGCACAGGCAGCGGGGTGCGACTGTCTGCTGCTTCTGGATCATCCCCGGTGGGCAGCGCCCCGGTGGGTTGCGGATCGGTCATCGCAAAGTCTCCTCAGCGGTGCGGACGTGGGCGGCGAGCGCGATCCGGATCTCCTCAGCCGCGGCGGCGACGGCGCGCCGAGACCGCGGGTCGGCGGCCGGAGTGACCAAGAACGACGGGCCGAAGACGACATCGATCCGGGACCGCCAGCGAGGCCACCGGGCGCCACGGGGCAACGCCCGTTCGGTGCCGAGGCAGGCCACCGGCACGATCGGGCAGTCCGGGGCTCGCAGGGCCAGGTAGGCGATGCCGTGCTGTACCTGCTCCAACGAGCCGCTCCCCCGAGTGCCCTCGGGGAACACGCCGAGAACCTCTCCTCGCTCCAGCACCGCGCGCGCTTGCCGCAGGGCTTCGCGGTCGGGCCGGCCCCGGTGCACCGGGATCTGTCCCAGCCAGCCGAGGGCACGAACCAACGGCCCCACGAACATCTCGGACTTCACCAGGAAGGTCGCCGGCCGGGGCAGGAAGGTGGCCACCACCGGACCGTCGATAATCCCCCGATGGTTACCCCCGACAATCACCCCACCCCGAGCAGGGACATGCTCAGACCCACTCACCCTCACGTTGAGGATAAGGCGAATCAGCAGCCGACCACCGGCGCGTGCGGCGGCGTACAGCCACGGTTTCGGCGTACCCGTCGTCGCCACCCAGTCGGTCATGGTCCAGCCGCTTTCCGCGGTCGCCGTACGTCGACTCCCGCAGCCCGACACCGGTCTAGCACCGCCGCAACGACTTCGCCGATCGGCAGTTCGGTCGAGTCAATCTCGACGGCATCAGCGGCTTGGACCAGCGGGCTCGCTACCCGGCTCGAGTCGCGCAGGTCGCGTCTCACCAGCTCGTCTCGGGTTCGGTCCAGTCCGGCATCGGGCTCCTGTCGAGACATCTGGCGATGCCGGCGGGTCGCTCGGGCATCACCCGAAGCCGTCAGAAACACCTTCACCGGTGCATCAGGTGCCACCGTGGTGCCGATATCGCGGCCCTCAACCACGATGCCGCCGCGGCCGATCACCGCCCGCTGCTCGGCCAGCAGTCGGGCCCGGATCGCCGGCGAGGCGGAAACGGCAGACACCGCGTTGGTCACCGCGCGAGAGCGAATCGGACCGCTGACGTCGACGCCGTCCACCGCGATCCGCGGCCGGCGTGGGCTGGTCCCGACGCCCAGGATGATCCGCGACGCCAGCGACTCGAGCTGGTCAGCGCGGGCGAGGTCGAGATCCTCCTCGAGTGCTTGCCAGGTGACCGCTCGGTACATGGCGCCGGTGTCGAGGTAGCGGAGACCGAGCCGCTGCGCGACCCGGCGAGCCACCGTGCTCTTGCCCGATCCGGACGGTCCGTCGATGGCGATCACCAGCCGGTCGAGCGCGACCCGGGGCCCGGCGGCGGCAACCCGGGACACCGCGCTCGCTGGCGGGTGCTCCGGACCGGGGTGCGCGTTCGGTCCGGGCCGCGCGGCGGCCATGTCCATGGTGCCGGTCGCCTCCGAACGGTCGGTGTCCCGCGTGCGCATGAGGGTGTCACGGCGCTCGTGCGGGGAGTTGCGGGTCAGCCTATCCGCCGCGGCCTGGAAGATCCCATGCGCCGGGGGGCGGTGCCCGACGTCGTAGCCACGAACCCACATCGCACTATATTATTAAACAGATTTAACGATAAAGATCCGTGACTTCTATCGGGTCCGGTGAGCTGCCCACCCGGCTGCCTCAAGCGCGCCCAGGAGGGTGGCCACCTGGTCGCCCCGCACCTCAAGGTCGACGAACCCCACAGGATGGTCCGCCGCGTGCTCGATCATCAGATCCTCCACGTTGACTCCGGCCGCCCCCGCTGCAGTGAGCAGGCGGGCCAGCTCCCCAGGGCGGTCGGCGAGCACGACACCGACCCGGGCCCAGTCCGGGCGCCGGGCGGAGTTGACCTTGCCGGGAAGCAGCGCTCGGGCCGTATTGCCGTCTACGAGCAGGGCGCGTACCGCGGACCGGTTGCCCTCCGCCAAGGCGTTGGCTACCGCGGCGAGCTGGCTGGCGAGCTCGTGGAGTACGCCGGCCAGACTGGCCGCGTTGGCGGTGGCGATGTCGCTCCAGAGGTCGGGGTCGCTGTCCGCCAGTCGCGTCGTGTCCCTGAATCCGGTGCCCGCCAGGATCGGACCGAGTGGCCCGGTGGTGGCGAGCGCCGACGCGAGCGCCGAGGCCGTCAGCTGAGGCGCATGCGAGACGACCGCGAGGATGGCGTCATGCTCGGTTGCTGACACCTTCACCGGTCGTGCGCCACAGAGTTCGGCCAGCGACGTGACATCGTCGATGGCCTCCGTCGTGGAGGTCCGATGTGGCGTGACCGCCCACACCGCGTGGTCGAACAACTCGGGCTGCGCTGCTCCCGGTCCACCACGCTCTCGTCCGGCGATCGGATGTCCTCCGCAGATTCTGGACGTATCGAACGCCAAAGCCTCGATCTCATGAAGGACGTGAGACTTAGCGGAGGCCACATCGCTCATAGTTGATCTGATATTGAGACCTTCTAAGGCAACAATGCACCCGATGATCGCCTCAGGCGGCACTGCCAGCACGACGTGCTCACAGTCTGCCAAATCGGCTAGCTCGACGGCCCGGCCGGCACCCAGCGCTGCGGCGGCCGCGGCCCGGCCGGCCGACTGATCCACGAGGAGGGCTGAGCGCCCGGCCCGAGCCAACGCCAGCCCGATCGAAGTGCCGATCAGACCGGTCCCGACGACACCGACCTGCCCTAAGCTCACTGGGGCAGATCCGTGCGCAACTGCTGAGCGCCGCGCAGGTAGACGTGGCGAATGTCTGCACGCCGTTGGTCGGTGTTCACATGGGCGAGAAGTCGGATGACGCGAGGCATCGCGCCGGGCACGTCAATCTCGGCGGCGCAGAGCAGGGGCACGTCGGTGATGCCGAGCTGACGGGCTGCGTAGGCCGGAAAGTCGGCCTTGAGGTCAGGCGTCGCGGTGAAGATGACGCTGATCAGGTCACCCGGCTCGATCTCGTTGCGCTCGAGCACTGCGAGGATCAGCTCAGCGGCGGCGCCAAGAATTTCGTCCCGCTCATCAGCGGACACCTGGATCGCACCGCGAATCGCTCTGACCGTCACGAGCCACTCCTGCTCAGTTCGAGGCGCCAGCCGACATCGATGGAGCACCATAGCGCTCCCTTGCTTCATCGGCTATGCGACATACCGATGCATAGTTTCACCGTGATGACTGCTTAACGGTTTACTGACAAAGGCGTTCATTTACTTAAGGACTCTCGACGATCTCAGCTGATCCCCTGGTAGGTAGTTGCGTCTGTGCAGGTCGATATACCGATTTAGAAATCCGCGGCCAGACCTCGGGCGGCGCGACAAGTCATTCTGTCTTGCCAGCGCTCTACAGCTGAGTTGTTTTAGCGACTTAGCTCTGAAGCGGGAAACTAGTGTGTCGTTGTATCGGTACCCGCGTCGTAGAGACCCGCGATCTCGGCAGCGGTCAGCCGTCTTGTCTTACCCGGCTTGAGCGCGCCAAGAGCGACCGGACCGACGTGGGTGCGCACCAGGCGGCGAACTGGATGCCCGGCAGCCTCGCAGAGGCGACGGACGATGCGATTGCGGCCTTCGTGGATCACCATCTCCAGCAGGGTCCGTCCTTCACCCGACCCGACGACCCGGACTGCGTCGACGTGGGCCGGACCGTCATCGAGCTCCACGCCGCGACGGAGCGCTCGTAGGGTGTCCTTGCCGACCGTGCCCGTGACCTCGATGAGATACGTCTTGGGTACGGCGTGCGACGGATGGGTCAACACGTTGGCGAGCTCGCCGTCGTTGGTGAGCAGGAGAAGCCCTTCGGTGTCCGCGTCAAGCCGGCCGACGTGGAAGAGACGATCAGCCCGGTTGGCGATGAGGTCGGCGACCGTGGGCCGTCCCCGGTCGTCGTCCATGGTCGTGACGACGCCTCGCGGCTTGTTCAAGGCGAGGTAAGTCCGGTCCGGCGAGGTCACCACCCGCATTCCGTCCACGGTGACGACTGCCGAGGCGGGGTCGACCCGCATGCCCTGTACCCGCACCACGGCACCGTTGACGGCGACCCGCCCTTCCTCGATGAGTTGCTCACAGGCCCGCCGTGAGGCGACGCCTGCCTCGGCGAGCACCTTCTGCAAACGTATGCCCTCTCGATCAGCCATAACTCCACCAAAGCGTGAGACGAATACGACTCATATGGCTAACGTTGACAACGAGGATTTGCCCGGCCGACATCTAGAGGTCCGCGTCGAACTCGTCGAGGTCGACCGGGAGCAGCGGCGCGAGCGAAGGCAGCTGGTCCACCGAAGACAGACCGAGACGCTCGAGGAAGTAGGTGGTGGTGCCGTAGAGATGGGCACCGCTGGACTCGTCCTGGCGGACTTCGCAGATCAGCCCGCGGCTGAGCAGGGTACGCACCACCCCGTCGACACCCACTCCGCGGATCGCCGCTATCGACTGCCGGCTCACCGGCTGGCGATACGCCACTACGGCCAAGGTTTCCAGCGCCGCCTGGGTCAACCGCGCACTCTGACCGTCGAGCACGAAGCGTTCGACGTAAGGAGCGCAGTCCTCCGCAGTGAACAGCCGCCAACCCTCCCCTACCTGCCTGAGGTCGAAGCCCCTCCCCTCCTCCCGGAACGATGAGCTCATCCGGTGAAGCTCTGCGGCGATGTCGACACGCGACTGCTCCGTCACCTGGGCAAGCAAACCCTCCGCAACAGGCTCATCGACGACCAGCAGGATGGCCTCCAAGATCCTGCTCAACGGCGGCCCGGACGTTATGTCAAGCACTGACGATGTGTCTGAGGGTCTAGACCACGCCTCGTCTCGGCTCATTTCCACCGGCGAGGGCGCCGGGTCCTCGGTCATGGGGCCTCCCTCTCGGGACCGTCTGAAGTCGTTGGAATGCGGCTGTGTGGGGAATCTGAGGGTCCGGTGTCCGCCTCACCCGACGCTGCGCTGCCGTCGCTCGGACCAGGTTCGTCGTACTCCTCGACAGATAGATAAGTCGATAGACCCGCATGGGCCAGCGCACCCGTCCAGCGCACTTGAAGGTCGCCGAGAGGAGTGACCTGCTCGAAGGTGACATGGCCCTCCCGGTAGAGCTCGAGGAGGGCGAGAAAGGAGGCGACCACCTCCACCGTCTCCGTGCAGTCGGAGACGAGGGTCCGGAAGGAGGCCGCCCCCAGCCCCGCCAGCCGACCAGCCAGGAGAATGGCCCGCTCCCGGACCGAGACCTTGGTGACGTGCACGTGGTCGGTGGAGACACCAGGTGGCGGTGGAGTGGGCGCCAGGGCGCGTGCCGCGAGGGCGGCGAACTGCTCGACACCGAGGCCGAGCAGCACCTCCGGCACCGCCGCGGCGAAGCGCGGCTCGAGCGTCACCTCGCGTGCGTGCCGGCGGTCTTCGCGGAGCATCAGGCCAGCGATGATGCTGCACGCCTCCTTGTACGCCCGATACTGCAGCAGCCGGGCGAAGAGCAGATCGCGCGCCTCCAGGAGGGCGACGTCGTCCTCGTCGTCGACCTCGCCGGCCGGCAGCAGGCGGGCAGCCTTCAGGTCGAGCAGCGTGGCGGCGACGACGAGGAAGTCAGTCGCCTGCCCCAGATCCCACATGTCGCCAGCGCGGCGGATATACGCGATGAACTCGTCAGTGACCTGAGACAGCGCGACCTCGGTGACATCGAGCTGGTGCTTGGCAATGAGGCTGAGCAGGAGGTCGAACGGGCCCTCGAAGTTGCCCAGGTGGACTTCGAACGGCGCTCGGCCGGCCACCGCGGGGCCGCTGCCCGACGTCATGGCGCGACGGTAGCAGGTGGCGCAGTGTGCACCGGCAGCGGAACGATGACGGCTCGCCGAAATTCCTGATAAATCAATTTATGGATGTAGCGCTTAGATGCCGACGAGGGAGAACAGCAGGTCGACGAGCGGGGCGGACACCGCATATACGAGCCGCATGAGCAGGCCTACCCCACTGAAGATCGGCAACAGGAGCACGATCAGAGCCGCCTGGCCATAGTTCTGCTCCTCCGAGTAGTACCGAGCGCGTTGCCAACCAGGGGTTGGCGGAGCCAGGGACCAGAGGAGCCGGTTGCCCTCGAGTGGCGGAAGCGGGGTCAGCGCGAGCACCGCGCTCCCGGCGTTGACGAGAGCGAAGAAGAGGAACAACTCGACGACCAGCGGGCGGGTGCCGGCCTCGTCGCCCGTCACCAACGCGATCCCTCCACAAGCGGCCAAGGCGAGAAGCACCTGGCTCAGCGGCCCGACTGCAAGCAGGAGCAGATACCGACCGCGCCCTAGCCGTCGCTCGTCGAACGGCACCGGCTTTCCCCACCCGACCCCGGCGATGAGCACGGCGACGACCCCGAAGGCGTCGAGATGGCGCCGCGGGTCGAGCGACACGCGGCCGGCTACCCGCGCCTGCCGGTCGCCGAACCGGTCCGCCAGCAGCGCCTGGCTGAGCGAGTGGATCGTCACCCCGACGACGAATCCAAGGAGGATTCCGAGCAGCGGACCGGCCCGGTCGAGAAAGAACAGCGCACCCTGAAGCAGCCGAACAAGCACGGTCAGCGACCTCGGAGGCGGCGCACCAAGTAGCTCTGGTCGCCTTTGCCTTCGAGGTCAGCGAGCACCATCGACAACGCCTCACGCACGATCCGGCCTCGGTCGACCGCAAGACCATGATCACCGCGCAGGGTCAGTCGGGCCCGCTCGAGGTCGATGAGCTCCTCAGCAGAGACATAGACCGTGATCTTCTCGTCGTGTCTCTCCCGCCCGGTCGGTCGTCGCTCACCGGAACGGGGTCGACGCCGGACCACGACCGACGCATCCCGCTCTTCGCCGGCGCTCTCCCCGTCGAGAAGGTCGGCGAGTTGTGGGCGGCTCACGACAGGTGAAGGTGTCGGACTCAGCGTGGTGACGTTGTCAGGTTCCAGGTCGGCCGGTGCGTCGGCCGAGCCGGTCGAGCGGAAGAGCTCATTAGCGCCGGGCAGCGCGATTCGTCGGCCGCTCATGAGGCGAGCACCTCCTTGGCGAGGTCCCGGTACGCCTTGGCACCGGCGGAATGAGAGGCATACGTGGTGATCGGCTCGCCGGCGACGGTGGTCTCCGGGAACTTCACGGTGCGAGCAATCACGGTGTGGAACACCTTTTCCCCAAAGGCCTCCACGACCCGGGCAAGAACTTCTCGTCCATGCAGTGTTCTCCCGTCGAACATCGTGGCCAGAATTCCCTCAAGTTCGAGTTGAGGGTTAAGCCTCTCTCGCACCTTGTCTATCGTTTCGATCAAGAGTGCGACGCCACGTAGGGCAAAGAACTCGCATTCCAGCGGGATGATCACTCCGTGCGATGCCGTCAGCGCATTGACGGTCAGCAGGCCAAGGCTGGGCTGGCAGTCGATGAGGACGACGTCGTAGTCGTCCAACACGGGCTGAAGGACCCGAAGGAGCACCTGCTCACGGGCGACCTCCCCGACGAGTTGGACTTCGGCAGCTGAGAGGTCAATGTTGCTGGGCAGCAGGTCCAACCCCGGGATATGGGTCTTCAACATCACGTCATCGATGGTGACGGTGCGATCCATCAGGAGGTTGTAGAGCGTACGGTCGAGCTGAAGCGGGTTCACCCCGAGCCCGACACTGAGCGCCCCTTGCGGATCACAGTCCACGAGCAGCACCCGCCGGCCGTACTCCGCGAGGGCCGCGCCAAGGTTGATGGTGCTCGTGGTTTTGCCGACCCCGCCCTTCTGGTTGCACATCGACAAGATGCGAGCCGGACCGTGCCGCTCCAGCAGCGGCGGCTCGGGCAGGAACTTGATCGGCCGCAGGGTGGGACCTAACTGCTCCGCCGGGGGGTCGGCCGGGGGCTCGATCGGCGGCTCGGCGGTCGGCGGCTCCTCGGTGGGCGTGGTGACCGGCATCTCCGCTCGAAGGTCTGCGCCGAAGTGGGGCGCTTCCAGTGCGAGCAGTGCGTTGGCAGCGCCGGGCCACGAATCCGCCGGAGGAGCCACCCCCGGTGCTACCGGGCTGTCGGCGGGTTGCCCGTCGACAGGCGGTCTGTCGTCGGGCAGGTCGCTGCCGAGAGGACCACCGGGCCCGTAAATCGACATATCTGTTTGGCTCCCTGTCGTCGTACCTCTGTCGCGATACGGCGAGAAGGCGCCTTGACGACAGGCGGCGAATGCTAGGTCCCGGACACCCAGTCTGGCAAGGCCGGCGGCCGAGCCGGTCCTCGGCTGGCCCGAGCGCGCGGGTGTGCGGCGGCGTAGACCTCGCGTAGCCGGTCGACCGTGACCAGGGTGTAGATCTGCGTCGTCGTCACCGAAGCATGCCCGAGCAGCTCCTGCACGACCCGGACGTCGGCTCCCCCATCCAGCAGATGGGTGGCGAACGAGTGGCGCAAGGTGTGGGGCGACACCTCTCCGGTCACACCTGCCTTCTCAGCCGCTGCTCGCAACACGGCCCAGGCCGACTGCCGGGACAGGCGTCCTCCGCGGGAGTTGAGGAAGACCGCCGATCCGCCGCCGGTGCTGCCGCTGGCCAGCGTCGGCCGAGCCCGGACGAGATAAGCCTCGACCGCGCTACGCGCCATCCGCCCGATTGGGACGACACGCTCCTTGGTGCCTTTGCCGAGCAGCCGGACCACGCCGCTGTCCAGGTCCAGTGCGTCCAGGTCGAGACCCACCGCTTCGGAGATCCTCGCGCCAGAGCCGTAGAGCACCTCGAGCAAGGCTCGGTCGCGCAGAGCGAGGGCGGTCTGGTCGAATCCAGCCGCATCAATCAGCGCGGCCACCGATTCGACCGAGATGGCCTTCGGCAACGAGCGCGGAAGGACGGGCGGGCGGACCTCTCGTGCGACATCGAGGCCCACGAGACCCTCGCGTACGGCGAACCGGTGCAGCCCCCGCACCGCCACGAGTGCGCGCGCGGCGGAGGAGGCTTTCGCCGGAGGATGGTCAGGCGAGCCTTCGCGCAGCGTCGCGACGAACTCGGCGACCGACGACTCCGTGACCTCGGAAAGAGACAGAACGCCGGTGGCAGCCAGGACGGCGGCGTAGCGGCGGAGGTCGCGGCGGTAGGACTCCAAGGTGTTCTGAGCGAGACCCCGTTCCACTGCGAGGTGGTCGAGGTAGCGGGATGCCGCGGACTCCACCGTCAGGGTGGTCATCCGGTGGCGGGTTGGGTCCGGCTCACGCCGCGCCGAGCGCCTCGGCGACCGGAACGGACGCGAGGCCATGCGCCTCGGCGACCGGTGGATACGTGATCTGCCCACCGACGACGTTGACCCCGAGCGCGAGCGCTTGGTCAACGGCGCAGGCCGCGCGGATGCCGCGGTTGGCGATCTCCACCGCGTAGGGCAGCGTCACGTTGGTCAGCGCATAGGTCGAGGTGTGCGGGACGGCTCCCGGCATGTTGGCCACGCAGTAGAAGATCGAGTTGTGTACTTGGTAGGTCGGCTTGGAGTGCGTCGTCGGGCGAGTCGACTCGAAACATCCACCCTGGTCGACCGAGATGTCGACGAGCACCGAGCCGGGCTTCATCGCGGCCACCATCTCGTCGGTGACCAGGGTTGGCGCCTTGGCTCCCGGCACCAGCACCGCGCCGATGACCAGGTCTGCCTCGACGACCGCCTTCTCGATCTCAAAGGTGTTCGACGCGATCGTCTGAATTCGTCCCTTGTGAATGCGGTCGACCTCGCGGAGTTTGGCGATGTTGCGATCGAGGAGGAGGACCTCCGCCTCCATCCCTTGGGCGATCCACGCGGCGTTGGATCCGGAGATGCCGCCACCGAGCACGACCACGCGAGCCGGGTAGACCCCCGGCGCACCACCCATCAGCACGCCACGGCCGCCCTGCGCGCGCTCGAGGAAGTGAGCTCCCGCCTGCGGCGCCATTCGTCCCGCCACCTCGCTCATCGGCGCAAGCAGCGGCAGCGACCGGTCCGGCAGCTCGACCGTTTCGTACGCCACGGCCGTGATGCCGGAGTCGACGAGCGCCTGGGTGCACTCGAGCGAGGCGGCAAGATGCAGGTAGGTGAAGAGCACCTGGTCCCGCCGCATCCGGTGGTACTCCTCAGCGATGGGCTCCTTGACCTTCAGGACCAGGTCCGCAGTGCCCCATACGTCGTCCGCGCTCGGCAGGATGCGGGCACCCGCCGCTCTGAACTCGTCGTCGGTGATCGAGGAACCAACGCCCGCATCGTGCTCAACGAGGACCTCGTGGCCAGCCGCGGAAAGCTCACGCACGCCCGCCGGCGTGATCGCGACCCGGTACTCGTTGTCCTTGAGCTCGCTCGGGATGCCGACCTTCACCGTGGAGACCTCGCGCCTAGGCTCGCGCCGGCGCGCAGTTGCACCGGACCGGCGGTGAGTCTAGTGCGGACGCGCGCTCGACCGGATCAGCCGCCCACGGTACGACGCCGACGGTGTAGCACGGCAGCGAGACCTACCAGGGCGGGGCCAGCCAGCCAGGTCGCTACGCCACCGCCAGTGGCGGGCAGTGGAGCAGGCCGGGACCCGGCGGCCGGTGCCGCCGCGACGGGCGGCGCAGGCACCGGCCGGGGCGCGGGACGAGTCGCCGCCTGGCCGAGCTGGTCACCGCCGAAGCTGGTGGGCACAATGAGCCGCGACGTACCGTCCAGCGAGAGCTCGTTGGTGGCCTGGGTCGTGTCTCCG
Organism: Mycobacteriales bacterium; assembly: GCA_046590575.1. Lineage (GTDB taxonomy): Bacteria > Actinomycetota > Actinomycetes > BP-191 > BP-191 > DATLNF01. The sequence continues at coordinate 40,599 of JBKJUS010000214.1, forward strand.
TAGAGCGCCTCATTGGTGTTCATCGACATCACGGCGAGGCCGAGCTTGTGGCCCTCGTCGAGCACCCAGTCGACCGGCTGGAACTCCACCCGCGCACGCCAGGTGGATCCCGGAGCGAGGGGTGCCGACTCCCGCAGAGAGTCGCGGTTGCGAGAGTTCAGGAGCCCTCGGGTGATTCGCACCCGACCGCCGTCCGGAGCCTCATCGAAGAGGATCGGGGTGAGGTGGGTGGACTCGGCACTCGTCGTGACCATCGCGTCGAGAACGGGTACGCCGGAGATGCGCACACGCTTCGCCACCTCAGGGCTGACGAAGAGCAGCGCCGACCCGTCAGCGTCGCCGCCGAGCACATCGCCCTCCCCGAGCTGCGGATTGTCGTCGGTCCACTCGGCGATCTCAAGGTCGGCGAGGCCAATCGCACCTTTCTCGGCAGTGCCAAGGGCGAGGTTCAGCGGGATGTCCTGCGTCGAGGGCGGCGGCCAGGACGCGTCCTGGAACCGCTCACGGTCGTTGACCTCACTGTCGCTCTGCGGCAGGGACATGATCCCGGTCTCAATGCCCATCAGCCACTTGTCGAACCACGCGTGGTAGAGGTCCTTGGTGTCCTCGACCTGCGTGCCACTGTGGCCGGCCTGGCCCATGATCAGCTTCTTCGGAAGGGCCGCCGGTAGTGCTCGCCACATCTCGTAGCTGTTGATCGGGTGGACGTTGTAGTCCTGCCAGCTGCCCACCAGCAGAACGCTCGCCTTGACCTTGGCGATTTGCTGCAGGTAGTCGCGCTCATCCCAGAACTCGTCGTACACCGGGTCGGGCAGGAAGGCGCGGTCGTTGTGCTCTATCCGCTCGCAGGGGTTGGCGTGGTCGGCCACGGCTTGCGCCCAGTCAACGCCACCCTGCACATTCGTCGGAGGAGCGAAGCCGAACCCGAAGTCGAAGAGCACCGGAGTGCCGCTGCCAGATGCGAAGCGCACGCCCTGTCCATAGGCGTAGTCGTACCAACGGCCGATGGCGACCTGGGGCACGATCGTGGTCAGGTGGGGTGGCGTCTTGATCGCGGCGGCCCACTGCGTGGTGCCGTCGTACGAACCACCGATCATGCCGATCTTGCCGCTGCTCCACTCCTGTGCAGCGAGGAACTCCACGACGTCGTAGCCAGTCTCCTGCTCGCGGATGCCGCCGTGGTCGTAGCAGCCGGCCGACTCGCGGGTACCGACGAGGTCGAACTCGGCCCGGGCGTAGCCGCGCGGGATGAAGAAGTCGCCGGTGCCATCAGCCGTCGCCTCAACCTGTGGAGCGGTCCCGATCGGTCGACGGAGCACGTTGTACGGCGAGTAGGTGAGGATGACCGGCACCTTCACGCCCTCAGGCACAACCGGTCGCTCCACCACGCCGTAGATGGTGCCGTGCTTGGTCGGGACTCGATACTCCTCGAGCACCGACTCGGTGTAGATCGGCTCGGTCTTACCTGTGGTGGTCTTGTATTCACCGTCCTCACCCTCAGCCACCGCGGTCAGCGCGGGCAGAGCAGCGGCAGAAGCAAGCAACGACGCAACAGCGAGCAGGCGGATCGAGCGGCGCACTGGGAGGCTCCTAGGCATGGCGGTGGACCTGTCCGATTCTTACCCATTCGCTACCTGGCGACCGACTCCTTGTGCCCGCGCGGGACAGGTTCGCGCCGTCAGCCAGGTCAGGAGCTGAGGAGGCGGGCGTACGACGTACGACGGGCCTCAGCTGCCGCCAGGACCCCGATGACGCACATCGCATTGCGGATCTCACCGAGGAAGACCATCGCCACCGCCTCGTCGAGGTCGACCCACGTCGGGTCGAGGTCGAGCTCCTCGTCGTGCAGCGCCGGGCGCTCATCGGCCGGAATCGACACCGGCTCGCGGGCGAGGAAGACGCGGTAGGCCTCGTCACTCATGCCCGGCGAGCTCAGCACGTCGCAGAGCACGTGCCACCTGCCGGCCCGCAGGCCGGCTTCCTCGACCAGCTCCCGGGCTGCGGTCTCGACGAGCGGCTCACCGGCGATGTCGCGGATGCCGGCCGGGATCTCCCACAAGACTTCGGCGACGCTGTGCCGGTACTGCCGGATCAACAGCACCCGGTCGTCCGCGTCGAGCACGACGACGCCGACCGCGCCGGGGTGCTCGACGATGTCGCGTCGCGCCACCGTGCCGCCCGGCATCGAGACCTGGTCCACCCGCACCGCGATGACACGACCCGAGAAGAGCCGTTCTGAGGAGAGGACGTCGTACGCATGCCGATCCGTCATCCGGTGCGGCGAACGCGACGCCGACGAGCCAGCACTGCGATGGCCCCGACGCCCATCGCCCACCAGGCCAGTGCACCAGCGCCTGTGGCCGGCAGCGGCGCGGGTCGCTGAGCCGGAGCGGGAGCCGCAGACGAAGCCGGCCGCGGGCCCGGCCGGGCAGGAGCCGGGCCGGCAGCTCGGCCACCCACCGCCGCATGCCCGGCACTGACCGGCAGCACTAGCGTCGACGTGCCGACGCCGTCGGCGAGGTGCACCGTCGTCGTGGCGCGGGTCGTGTCGGGCAGTGACCACACCGCGTTGCTCGACGACACCAGCAACCCGATCCGACTGCCGGCTGCCACGACGTAGTCGGTGTCCCACAAGTCGACCAGAGGCGACCACGGTGAACCTGGCGGCAGATCAGTAGAGGACTGCAGCCCGTCACGGTTGCGGGAGTTGAGGAACCCGCGAGTGATGATCGCCGGCCCGGTCTCCGGGTTGTCCTCGAAGAGCACGGGGGTCAGGTGCGTCGATGCGGCGTCAGTGGTCGCGTCGAGGTCGAGCTGCGGCGGTCCCGAGATGCGCACGGCGCGCTCGAGCGGCGCGCTGAGGAATGTGAGATACGCGTCACCGCCGTCACCCGCGAACATGTCTTCTTCGGTGAGGGCCTTGTTGGAGTCGGTGAAGGTCGCGTCGGCACTTGTCAGGCCGAGTACTCCCGCAGCGGCCGACTCCTGCGCGGCCAGCGGGAGCCTCACCGCAGAGGTGCCGACCGGCGGCCAGGTCGACTCCTGCACGCGCTCGCCCGCACCCCCGGGCTCCGTGTCCACCGCCGGGAGGTCCATGACGCCGGTGTTGAGGCCGAGGAGCCAGAAGTCGAACCAGGCGTGCCGGATGTCACGCGCATCGTCGAACCGTGACGCGCTGTGGTTCCACTGGCCCATCACCAGCTTCTTGGGGTGGTTGGCGGGTAGTGCTTGGAAGAAACGGGTGGAGTCCCAGTGCTTGACGTTGTGGTCCAGCCAACCGCCCTCGATGAGGACACTCGACGTCACCTTGTGGGCCAGCGCACGGTAGTCACGCTCGACCCAGAAGTCGTCGTAGACCGGGTCCGGGTCATATCCGTGCTCGGTGTGCGAGATCTGGTCGCACGGGGTGATCCGGTCAGCCAGCGCCGCGGCGAATGCGCCGGGATCGGAGGGATCGGCGGGGGGCAGCAGGCCGAACCCGAAGTCGAAGGCGAGCGGCGTGTCGAAGCCCTCGTCGGTGGTGTTCTCCGAGTTGAGGAAATAGCGGACGCCCTGGCCGTAGGCATAGTCGTACCACCGGTCGATGGCTACCTGCGGGATGATCGTGGTGAGGTGAGGCGGTGCCTCCACGGCGGCAGCGATCTGCGTCGTGCCGTCGTAGGACCCGCCGATCATGCCGACCTTGCCGTTGCTCCACGGCTGGGTGCCGAGGAACTCGATGAGATCGAAGCCGGTCTCCCGCTCGCGGATGCCGCCGTAGTCGTAGCAGCCGCTCGACTCCCGAGTGCCGACGACGTCGAAGACGGCGCGCGCGTAGCCGCGCGGGACATAGAACGAATCGTGGACGTCGCAACCGGCATTGCTGGGGCAGCCCAATGAGTTGTACGGCGAGTAGGTGAGGATGACGGGCACCTTCACGCCCTCTGGCACTACAGGACGGTCCACGAAGCCGAAGAGAGTGCCGTGCCGAGTGGGCACGCGAAACGGCTGCTGCACATGCTCGGTGTAGATGGGCTCGCTGCGCCCGGTGGCGGTGCGCAACCCGCTTGCTTGCTGCGCCTCTGCGGCTGGACCAACAACCATGCCGGCGGCCAGACCAAGTGAGGCGACGACTGCGAGAAGGCGCCGGATCCCGGGAATCCTCACAGCCGGATCACCGCCGGATCGCTGCTGACGCTCTCCGGTACATCGATCGGCAGCCGACCGGACCGGTCCTCGGCCCAGCCGACCGCAGCCGCCACAAAAGCCACGAAGAGTGGATGAGCACGCGTCGGTCGGGAGCGGAACTCCGGGTGGAACTGCGCGCCGACGAAGAACCGGTGCACGTCCCGCGGCAGCTCGACGATCTCCACGAGACGTCCATCTGGGGAGGTGCCAGAAAAGACGAGGCCCGCGTCCTCCAGCTGCCGGCGGTAGACGTTGTTGACCTCGTAGCGGTGCCGATGCCGCTCGTCGACATACGCCTCGCCGTACGCGTGTGCAGCTTGCGTGCCGGAGAGGAGCTTGCACGGGTAGAGGCCCAAGCGCATGGTGCCACCCATGTCGCGCTCTCCGGCGACCACATCGCGCTGGTCAGCCATCGTCGCGATCACTGGATGCGGCGTGGCCTCGTCGAATTCCGCGGAGTTCGCCCCCGCGAGACCACCCAGGTGCCGCGCGACTTCAATCGTCATGCACTGCAGGCCGAGGCAGATACCCAGCACGGGAACACCGTGCTCACGGGCCCAGCGGACGGCGTCGATCTTGCCCTCAATGCCCCGTACGCCGAAGCCCCCCGGGACGAGAACGCCGTCGACGTCGCCTAGCACAGCGTTGACGTGTTCGGTGGTGCAGTCGTCGGAGGTGACCCAGACGATCTCGACCTTCGCGTCGTTGGCGAAGCCCCCGGCGCGAAGCGCCTCGCTGACAGACAGGTAAGCATCCGGCAGGTCGACGTACTTGCCCACGATCGCGATGCGCACTGAGCGCTTCGGGTGATGTACCCGCTGGAGCAGAGCGTCCCACTGCGTCCAGTCGCATTCGCGGGCCGGCAGCGCCAACCGGCGTACGACGTAGTCGTCTAGACCTTCCGCCGCGATCACCTTGGGAATGTCGTAGATCGACGGCGCATCGACGGCGGAGATGACCGCCTCTACGTCGACGTCGCACATGAGGCTGATCTTGCGCTTGAGGTTGCTGTTGATCGGTCGGTCACTGCGACACACGATCGCATCAGGCTGGATGCCGATAGAGCGCAGTGCGGCAACTGAATGCTGGGTGGGCTTGGTCTTGAGCTCTCCCGACGGGCCGAGGTAGGGAATCAGGGATACGTGCAGGTAGAAGACGTTGTCGCGACCGACGTCGTGCCGGATCTGGCGGATCGCCTCGAGAAATGGCAGCGACTCAATGTCCCCGACGGTGCCACCGACTTCGGTGATGACCAGATCGACGTCGTCGCCGGACAGCCGACGGATGCGCGCCTTGATCTCGTTGGTGATGTGCGGGATCACCTGCACGGTGTCACCCAGATACTCGCCGCGGCGCTCCTTGGCGATGACCTGGCTGTACACCTGCCCAGTCGTCACATTCGCGCTGCCGTGCAGCTCGGTGTCTAGGAACCGCTCGTAGTGCCCGATGTCGAGGTCGCACTCCGCGCCATCGTCGGTGACGAAGACCTCACCGTGCTGGAACGGGTTCATCGTGCCGGGGTCGACATTGAGGTAGGGGTCGAGCTTCTGCATCGTCACCCGGATGCCTCGCGAGGTGAGGACACGTCCGAGACTCGCGGCGGTGAGACCTTTACCGAGGCTGGAGGCGACGCCTCCGGTGACGAAGAGGTGCTTGGTCACTGCGGCGGCTCCCGTGGTCTGTTGTCACATCGGCGAAGGTCGATGGGTGCGCCTCGGGGAAGGTGCCCGTAGGTCCACGGGAGTCAAGGATACCGTAGTGAGGGCCGCGGCCCGGACCGCGACGCGCCGGAGCCCGCCGCCCCACGGGGTCGACGGGCTTCGGGGTCGACGGGCTTCGGGGTGCAGCCAGATCAGATGCGCGAGCGCTTACCCGCAGTCGCGTTGTAGACCAGCAGAGCGATGACGGCACCAATGACTGAGCCGATGAGGCCTGCCGGCGCCAGGAGGTTCTCGTCGGCGTCCTTGCCGAAAAGGAGAGCGCCGAGGAAGCCGCCGACGAACGAGCCGACGATGCCGAGCAGAATCGTCGCGCCGATGCTCATCGAGTCATCTCCGGGAACCAGTGCCCGGGCGATGAAGCCGGCAATGAGACCAATGACGATCAAGGCGATGATGAAGCCGAACACGGTGTCCTCCTACGGACTCGCACGGGAGCTTGCTTTGCGAGGGATACCCAGGCAACTGGCGGCTGAACACGGAAAGCCGCGGTGTCCTGGATCTTCACCCTCGAGCGTCACTACTCACGCCGGGAGCGGTCGCCCAGCTCCCAGACGGCCTGCTCCGCCGTCGCCGCCATCAACTCGGCCCTCGCTGCGACCCGGCACGCCTCCTTCAGAGCCTGTCGAGCTGCTCTGGCAGCCCGGTCCGCGCTCGCCGAGATCTCCCGAACGCGCTCGACCTCCGCGTGCGCCGCAGCGACCGCGGTACGCGCGCTCATCAGCTCCTGCTGCCGGGCCTCCAGGAGTACGGCGGAACGGCCATCGGGAAGGCTGATCGAGGTACGGGCAGCGGGGCGGGAGGGGTCGACGACTGAACGACCTGACCTGGCCGGGGCCTTCGTGACCACGACGGCCGCGTCGACGTCAGCGAAGGCGAACCCAGCAGCCTGCGCGGCAGCCGCCAGCTGGCCAGCGCTCCATCGGCCGGCGAGCTCTTCGTCAGCGAGCGCTGCCTCGACGGTACGGGTCATCTCGTCGATGTGCGACGTCGAGACGGTGCGACCGCGGTTCTGCCCGATTTCCGTGGCCACCTGCACGGTCCGGCGCACAACGTCACGGCGCTCCACCGTGAGCGCACGAAGGCCACCGCCGCCCCGGCCGGCGACCGCGTCCGACTGAGTGCTGCGCAGCCGCGCCGCCAGGTCGACGACCTCGCTGACGAGGGCGGGACGTTGAAGCGCGGTCAGGTTGAGCAGCCAGGCGGCCACCGTAGGTCGGCGCAACCTCGTGACCGCAGCGGCACCGACCAGGTCGCCGTCAGCCTTCCTCTGACGCGCTAACGCGTCTCGCGCGTTCGTAAAGGTATCCGGGTCCAAGACGTAGAGGCCCGCCTCGGCGTCGTTCATGGAACCAGCCGCTCGGCTGCTTCGATCTCCGCGGTGCGGACCGACACCGTGAGCGCGATGGGGACCGCCAGGGTCAGCGCCAGAGCGGGAACAGCGACTCCGGAGTCGTTGGCCGCGAACCCGACGCCGGCCATGACGAGGACGGAGACCAGCCCGGCGCGAAGTGCTGGGGTCCGGACGAGAGCCCGACGCAGTCCCCCCCAAGGCTTCAGCAGCACGAACGCAAGAAACGCGGTGGCGATCGGCACGACCAGGGTCAGCACGCTGTGGGTGAGAAGCCGCACGTTGGCCTGTGCTTTGCGGCGAACGATCGTGGTCGCGCCGCCGTCCCGGATCTGCGCCACGAAGCGCCCAAGGTGAGAACGCGCGTCGGGTGGCCGGCTGTAGTCGAACAGTGCGAAGGCCGCGACGAGTGCGACGGCGCCGGCTCCGATGACGATCGCCGTTCGCCACGACACCCGCCGCCCGGTCAGCTGCAGGCCGAGCACCGCGAAACCAGGTACCAGTGCGATGACACCACCAAAGTCGCTTCCCCAGGACGGGTTTCCATCAACCATCACGGCGCCGAGCCCGATCGCCGCCACGACGAGCAGCGTCGTGCGGCGGCTGCGCCCGTCGCACAGCGCCGCAGTCGCCAGGAGGGCACTCGTGGCGAAGACGGCGAAGGCGACATTGCCGACTCCAGCGAATCGGCCGGCGACTATGGGCGAGTACCCCGCGAGACTCGACAGCTGTAGGCGTGCACCAGTGATGAGGTCGGCGGCAATGACCAGCGCGGTGATCCCGGCGACGGCTCCGGGGGGCCCGAGGATCCGACCCCGCCACGGTCCCCAGGACGCGACAAGGGTGATCGCGGCGACAACGACCCCGACGACCCCGAGCAGATAGCCCAGGCCATGACGCCACCACGGCACCAGATTCGCGAGGTAGGTCGCCGCCGGTACGGCGGCAAACGCCAGCGAGGCTTGCCGGGTTACTGAGCGGATGGCGTAGCGAGCCTCAGCGGCACGACGGCGAAGTGCCCACCAGGCATAGCCGTACAACAGCACTTGAGCGAGCACTAGCAAGAAGAAGAAGGGTGGAACGTAACGCCGCTGGGCTGAGGCAGCGCGGTCGTCGTCGACGAGACGACCGAGGTCGGCCGAAGCACGGCCGCCGACGCGCTGGAAACGCTGTCCCACCATCGCGGACGGAACGCCGACCGCGAGATGGTCGAGCACCGTCGGTGCTGCGTCGATGAGCTGCACGAAACCGGAGCGCCGGGTCGATGCTGACCTCAGGCGGCCTCCGCCGAAGTCGCCCCCTACGGCGATGGCCACCTGCAGTCTCGGGTCCTCCAACCGGCCGTGGCTCACGCCGAGGACGAGAAGCAGGTCCCCTGGCCGCTGGGAAGTGACGGCCGAAGCCACAAGACCATCTACGGACTCGAGATGGACCAGGGACTCGTAGACGTCCAGGGACTCGACGAGCACGACGTCTGCGCTGCTCCTGAGAGCGTCGACGGCTGTTGACGCGACCACGTCGACCAGACCGCCGTAGTCGGCAGCGCCGAGCAGGGCGCCTCGCCCAAAAGCCGCCGTTCGTAGACCAGCATCGTGGAGCGCAGCGCCGAGCGCGCCGAGCTCCGTGTCGAAGGAAAGTCGGTCGTTGTTGGTTTGGATGAGGCCGACCGCCGGGTCCCGGCTCGACCCGTCGGGAAGCAGCAGCGGCTCGGGGAAGGTCTCTTGGCCCTCTGGCGGTAGGTCGACCTTTTCGCCTTTAGCGCTGGTCCGGGCCCGTGCGCGGTTTCCCGCAGACAGCGTGACCCAGCCGTCGTACCGTCGAGTGACCGCCGACGCAGCCCGCACGGACAGCGAAGCGACGGACCCGCGCGAGGCCAGGTCGGCAAGCGTAGGCATGCGCCCAGTCGTGACGTGTTCCCACGCTAGCCCTGGCACGCCGACGACGATGACGCGGGGCCGGGAAGTCTGGGCGTTCGCCACGACAGGAGAGCAGCCGATGACGAACGCCATCAGCGCCACTGCCGTCGCTGTCAGCCGTCGCACTGTCGATGCCTCACTGTCGAGAGCCGAGCATCGACGCGACAACTGCCGTTGCTGCGTGAGCGGCGGCCGCACTGTCGGGCCAGTTGGCCCCACGTCGCTGGCCCGCGAGAGCAAGCGACATGCGTCGGTCCGGATGGTCAAGCAGGTCGTCGATGGCGCCCGCGAGGGAACCAGGATCGTCACTCGCTACGAGAAGGGCGGCGCCGTCACCGAGGAGCTCCGGTAGCCCGCCAACGGATGTCGCGACAAGTGGCCGACCGGCTAGCAACGTCTCGTGTGCAGCCAACGGACTGCCCTCCCATCGGCTGGGCATGACGACGAGGTCAGCAGCGGCGAGCAAGTCACCGGTGTCATCCCGCCAGCCCAGCAGGCGGACCGGCGCATCCAGCTCGTCGATGAGCACCGTCAGCGGGACACGGGACGGTCCGTCTCCAGCGACAACCAGCACTGGCGGCGGGGTGCGCGCACGGAGCAGCGATGCCGCGCGGACGAGTACGTCGAAGCCCTTCTGGGGGTCGAGCCGCCCAATGGCGAGCACCAGCGCGGTGCCTTCCGGCGCCTGGAGCTCCCGACGAATGTCGACGACCGATCGGGATGTCCTAGTTGGCTGGCTGGAGCCGACTGGGGACAGCCGGACGTCGCGGCCGCCCAACGCTTGAGCTCGAGCCACCAGATCGCCGCTCACGCACAACGTGACGTCTGCGCGTCGGGCTGTTCGCCGCTCGAGGACCGCATAAAGACGGCGCAGCGCTCCCTTCGCGAGTACCGCGTTATGCCACGTGACGACGAGAGGTACACCTCGCCGGGTGGCGAATCCGGCCAATAGACCGGCCCGCAGCCCATGCGCGTGCACCACCTCACGGTCCTGCATCGCATGCCGCAACGACCAGCCAGCCCGCAGGTCCGCGAGCGGCCGGGGACCCGCAGCGATCTCCACTGACCTGAAGTCGCAGCCGACTGCGCTGAAGTCGAATGCTCGCTCAGTGGCATCCGGACCGGCGACGACGACCGCTGCGCCCTGGGCGATCGCCGAAGCTGCCTCCGCGCGAAGGTGACGGCCTACGCCACCAGCACTCGTGCCGAGGACCAGTCCGAGTCGGCGTCCCTCCAGCGGGACCTCAGCCATGACTCACCCGCCTTGAAAGTGCAGTTCTGAAACTCTTAAGCTCCGGTGACCGCGCGGCTGTGAGGACGCCGACGTAGACGAGCGACGCCGCGACTGACGACAGGGCGCACACGGTCAACAGCGCGGGGCGGGACGCGTGGGATCCGAACTGATCGGCGACGACTTCGCCGACGACAGCGGCAACTGCGGCCGCTGGCATCGCCACCGCAGCCGCGCGAGCCGCGCCGGCTAGTGAAGCGACGCCTGTGTCGCGCCACACGGCAGCGACGAGCAGCAGGGCGGCAACCGCCATGCCGAGTGAGTGGGCGAAGCCGATGACCGCGACCGGGTCAGCCGGCAACACGGCTGCGCCGAGGACGCACGCAGCGCCGGTCACCACAAAACCCGTCACGGTAGCCATGCCAGCGGCCGCGGCGCGCCCACGCGCGAAGAGGGCGCGGGTCAGCAGCGCCAGCAGCCCGTAGGGAAGGAGCCCGATGACAAAGAGCTTGATGCCATCCCCCACGGACTCGCGTCCGACGACTCCGCCCACGCCTTCCGGCATGAATGGGAGTAGCCGCGCCAGCGGGCGGTGGACGGCCCAGAGGACCGCACTGGCCCCGGCGCAGACCACCACCATGGCCCGAACCGCAGCCGCCAGCGTCGACGAGTAGACGGGGACCCGCTCCTCCTCGGCGTTGGACGCCAACGTCGGAAAGGCACTCGTGGCGAGGGGGACGGCAAGCACTCCCCAGGGTAGAAGGAAGACGGCGTACGAGAGCTGGTAGGCGATCACTGCGCCGGGCTGTGCGTTGGCGACGACGGTTGCGATGAGAAGTGCGCCCTGTTGGGCGACTACACCTGCCGCGCCAGCCACAGCCAGCCGCCGGACGCGGGTGCCGACGCCGTCCGGCAGTCGCCAGGTCGGCCGAAGACGTAGACGAAGTCGCGACGTCGGCACCAACAACGACAGGGAGAGCACGACGACACCGAGCGTCGTGCCGATGGAGAGCACCAGCTCATCCCGATGGCTGACCTCGCCGGGCAGATCTGAGCCGGACCCTTGCGCGTAGAGGACGTAGGCGCCAATGACGACAAGGCTCGACAGCAGCGGCGCCACGGCGGGACCGAGGAACTTGCGGTGAGACTGCAGCAGTCCAACGAGGACGATGCCGACGCCGTAGAGGACAACTTGCGGCATGAAGACGACCAGCATCCGAGCGCCGAGGTCGACCTGAGCCTCCCGTAGCGCCGGGTCGTCGACACCGGAGGAGAGCACGCTCATCAGTGGTCGCGCCAACACCACGCCGGCGATACTTGCCGGCACCAAGATCACGACGACCCGGGTGAGCAGACTCGAGGCCGTGCGCTCGGCCATCACTGAGTCGCCCCGCTCAAGCGGACCGGCCAGCACGGGGATGACGAGGCTGGCCAGCGCGCCGCCCGCAACGACTTCGAAAATCACGTTAGGCAGCAGGTTGGCCGAAGCATAGGTATTGCCGAGAAACCCACTGTCTCCCACCGTGGCCGCCAGCACCACCATCCGCACTAGACCGACGACGCGAGCCGCCACGGTGACCAGAGCGACGGACACGGCGACCCTCGCGATCGACGTGCTGTGTGTCACGGCCGCCGCCCGAGGTGGTCCACCCAACGCAACGGTGGGCTGCGCTCGATCAACGCCGAAAAGCTCAGCACCTCGCTGAGCGCAGTGATGCCCACCAGAGCAGTGAGCGCGACCGCCGAGGTCGCGAGTCCACCCGCTGCCGCAACCCCGACACCGACGGCCGCGCCCAACGCGTTAGCGCCGCCATCCCCAAGCATCGACACCTCCCGGAGGTCAGGGACCAGAAGAGCCAAAGCTGCCCCGGCCGGCCAGGCTACAACGAGCCCCACAGCCGGCCCGACAGTGAAGGTCAGTGGCACTGCGACAAGGAGCAGCACCTTGAGCGCTCGGCCGGGCCGGAGGTCGAGCAGGTTCGCGAGGTTCGCGCCGCCAGCGATGACTCCAGCATCAACAAGCTGCTGGGGACCCGCTTCCCCGCCGCTCAGGGCCACGGCCGCGACTACCGCCGCTGCACAGATCACGGCGACCTTCACGATCCCGGACGTCACCTGGCCCCGGGTCAGTGCCACGAGGTGGCCACGAAAACCCTTGGCGCCCGGATCGCCGTAGAGGTCGTCATAGAGACCCACCGCACCTGCCGCGGACGTGGCGATCAACATCGCGAGAGCGCTGCGGCGTATTCCGACCGTCAACGAGTCGTCGATCCATCGGCTTGCCGCACCGAGCTTCTCCAACGACCCGACGACGAGGACGAGGACAGCCGTGAGGCCGCCAGCCAGCCCGACCGCCGAGCCGCGGAAGTTCATCCGGGTCCACCTCGCCCGCCCGCGAGTAGCACGCCGGCAGGCCAGCCAGCCGCCAGCCGTCACGAGAGTCCCGGCCACGAGCACCAGCAGCCGCCAGCCGGGCGCACCCGTCACGCGGCAGCCGGCTCCAGAACGGGCAGAGGCGCCTCTGCTCCGGGCCCACTGCCGTATTGACCAAAGACCCGGCCGACAGCGTCGGCCAGTGCCAGCACGGTGGCGATGGTTCCGTTCGGCGTGCCAGCAGTGTCCACAGAGGAGAGCTTGGCCGCGAGTCCACCATCGTCGCGGACCGCCTTGAGCAGACTGCCATCTCCGGACGCGGTCGGTGGCGCAGCCAGCACCACCGCCCCCCGTCCGGCAAAGGCTGTGATGACCTCGATCATGGAACGCATGGCCTGGTCCGCAGCGGCCTTGTCCGGTCCGTCGACGTCCGGCGGACCCAGCACCATCACGACCAGGTCACCAGGGCGCACTGCGGCCTTGCCGTCGACGTCCAGTAGTCCGGCTTCTCGATATCCGCTGATCAGACGCGTGGTCTTGGCGGGCACCGCCTCGCCATCGGGCTTGTCCTCGGCGTCCAGCGCGGCGGCCAGCTCCGCAGCAGCACGCGGCACAGTGCCGCTCGGAGGGGCGATGCCAGTGGCCAAGACCGTGACGAGGTCGTCGATCTCCTCCGCGGCTTCGGGATCAATGAGTCGAGGAAGGAGCCTCAGCTGACCGGTTACCCGACCACCAGCTCTACGAATGGCATCGACCACGGAATCCCGAACGTCACCGGAGGCTGCCGGGGTGCTGATCACCGTGATCCGTTGTCCGGTAAGGCGGCCGGGCAGCACCAGCCCTCCCAGTGCAGTCGCAAAGGCATCGTCGTCGTCCACCGTCTCTTCAAGGTTCTCGATGCGCTCCTGAAGACGCGCCTTGTCCTCCGCAAGACCAGATGTGCGTCGCTTGAGGTCATCGATGATCGGTCGATCCAGCGCAGTGCTCCCGAGCACGATGCCGGTGCCGAGGGCCAAGAAGACGGCGATGATCGATACGACGTGGTATCGAAAGTCGATCATCGCGGGGCTGCCAGACCGGTCGTCGAACGGGACGCCTGAACTTCGAGATCAATGCACATAGCCACCCGCTAAGACTACCGACCGACGCTCGGCCTATCCGTCGCGACACGGGAGGTCCGGCTCATCGCAGTCCCCGTACCCAGAAGGTGAAATCGTTCCAGCCATCGGCGATGAAGTCACCGTAAAGATCGGCAACCGGCGAGATGGCCAGCGCCACGACCATGGTCACCAGGGCCGCCGCGACGAGCAGGATCAACGAGCTGCCCTTGATCCGGCTGCGGTAGAGACGGCTCACTCCTTTTGCGTCGACCAGCTTGCCGCCCACCCGAAGGCGAGTGAGAAAGGTCGACGCCATACCTGCGCGTCCCTTGTCGAGGAACTCCACCAACGTGGCGTGGCTGCCGACCGCCACGATGAGCTCCGCGCCAAGCTCGTCGGCGAGGAGCATCGCGGCGTCCTCGCTGGTTCCGGCCATCGGAAAGATGGCGGCCTGCAACCCCAACTGCTCGACCCGTTGGAGACCGGGCGCCCGGCCGTCGGCGTAGGCGTGCACGACGATCTCTGCACCACCAGACAAGGTCGCGTTGGTCACCGAGTCGAGGTCGCCGATGATCACATCAGGTCGATACCCCTCCTCGACGAGCGCGTCAGCGCCTCCGTCGACGCCGATGAGGACCGGGCGGTACTCGCGGATGTACGGACGCAAGGAGGCGAGATCCTCGCGGTAGTGGTAGCCGCGTACGACGATGAGCGCATGCCGGCCCAGCATTGACGTGCGCAGCTCGGGTACTCCTACGCCGTCGAAAAGCAGGTCACGTTCCTTGCGGACGTACTCCATGGTGTTGGCTGCAAACGCTTCGAGCTGCACCGAGAGGCCGGCTCGCGCTTCGACCATCAGCGCTTCGACTGACTCTGGTGTGTGCAACACACCCTTCGCGACGATCTGGTCACCCCGGAGAAGCGTGTCCCCGTCGACTCGCATGGGCTCTCCCTCGCGCACCCGCGCGAACACCTCTGGGTCCACGTCGTCGATGAGCGTGACGCCGGCGGCCACGAGAATCTCAGGTCCCAGGTTGGGATACCGCCCGGAAATACTGGGCGCGGTGTTCACGACCACGCGCACTCCACAGGCGACCAGCGCCTCTGCACTGACCCGATCGATGTCGACATGGTCGATGATCGCGATGTCACCTGGTTTGAGCCGCTTGGTGAGGCTCTTGGTGCTCCGGTCGAGCCGAACTACCCCCGCGATACCGGACGCAGCAACGCCCCTGCTGCGTCGCAGAGCTGCCTTCCGCACGACCTGGAGTCTGCCAGACCCACGGCCCCGTTGACCGCCGGCGGCGTATCGCTCAGGCCAGCATTTCGGACTTGGCTGCGGCAGCTACTGCTAAGAGCTCCTCGACGTGACCGCGGGCCGCGTCGGTGTCCTCAAGGCCGGCGAGCATCCGGGACAGCTCGCGCACCCGGTCCTGATCGGACAGGACTGTGACGTCGCTCGCGGTCACCCGTCCGTCGTCGGACTTGACGACCAGGAGATGGCGGTCGGCGAACGCCGCAACCTGGGGCAAGTGCGTCACGACGACGACTTGATGGCTGCGGGCCAGCCTGGCCAGTCGGCGACCCACCTCCACCGCAGCTCGACCCCCGACTCCGGCGTCCACCTCGTCGAAGACCATCGTCGGCACGGGGTCGGCTCCTGCCAACACAACCTCCAAGCCGAGCATCACGCGTGACAACTCACCTCCGGAGGCCCCTCGCGCGATTGGCCGGCTCGGTGCACCGGGATGCGCCGCGAGCCGGAGTTCGACGTCGTCGATCCCGTCGCGAGTAGCTGCCACCCTTCGCCCTTCGACAATCAGGCCCCCCTCGACTGTGCCTGATGTGGTGACGGCCACGTCGAACACCGCGTGCGGCAGAGCGAGGTCGGTCAGCTCGCGAGTGACCTGACCAGCCAGCCGAGTCGCGGCCACGTGGCGACAGTGGCTGACGTGAGCCGCCAGGATGGCCAGCTCGGACTGCGAGGACACCTCCGCCACCCGCAGTTCCTCGAGCCGGTCGTCGTCGCCATCGAGGTCCATGAGGCGTGCTGACGCTCGGTCACTCCACGCGAGAACGCCCTCTAGATCATCTGCATACTTACGGGTGAGTGCTGCCAGCGTCGCCTGCCGCTGCTGAGCTAGCTCGAGGCGTTGTGGATCCACGTCGACGGCCGTGGCATAGGAACCGAGATCAGAGGCACAGTCGGCGAGCAAGTGAAAGAGCTCTCTCAGACGGGTCTCCAGCGAATCGAGCTCGGTGTCCAGACCGGTGGCAGGCGACAGCGCCAGCCGGGCCGCCGCGACGAGGCCGAGCGCGTCAACCCCTTGGTGATCGCTGGGATCACCGGTCAAGGCGTCGTGCGCAGTGTTGGCAGCACCACTCAGAAGGTCAGCGTGGGCCAGCCGAGCGACCAGAATGGCTAACTCCGCATCCTCACCGACCAGCGGCGCAGCAGCTGCGATCTCCGCAACGCCCAACCGCAGCAGGTCCGCTTCTTGCGCCCGCTCACGCCGACGGTGAGTGATCTCGGTCAACTCGCCGATCACCGCATGCCACCGAGCCCAAGCCAACCGGTAGGCAGCGAGGGGCTGCCCGACGTCATCTCCGGCGTATCGGTCGAGCATCGCCAGCTGCTCGGCGGCGAGCACCAGGCGCTGCTGGTCATGCTGACCGTGCAGTGCGACCAACGACGACGTCACTTCAGCGAGGACGCCCAGCGGTACGGATCGGCCGCCGACGTGTGAGCGGGAGCGCCCTCCCTCCGCGGCTAGCGTGCGGGACACGAGGAGGACTCCGTCATCAAGGTCGGCCCCGGCTTCGGCGGCAAGAACCGCCGCCGGCCCGCCAGGCTGGACCTGCAAGCGCCCCTCGACGATTGCGCGGTCGTTACCTGGGCGAACCAATCCCGGATCCCCGCGACCGCCGGCAAGCAGCGCAAGCCCGTGGACCACCATGGTCTTGCCAGCCCCGGTCTCGCCGGTGACGACGGTGAGGCCGGGACCGAGCTCGAGCACCGCGTCATCGATCACGCCCAGACCGCGGATACGAATTTCCTCGAGCATGTCAGCGATCGTAGAGCCGGTGCTGGTCAAGGGTCGCCGTCAAGGTGTTCGACCCCGCCAGCCCTCGACCGGTAGGGCGAACTTCGCCACTAGCCGCTCGGTGAACGACACCGGGTGGATGTGGGCCAGCCGGACGGGCAAGCTACCGGCGGAGACCTCGACGCGGGCGCCCGGCGGTACGGACGCCGTACGCCGACCGTCGCAGGTCACCACCGCGGCCGGGCTGTGCGCGAGCAACTCGACAGCCACCTCTGACGTCGGTGACAGCACGAGCGGGCGGGCGAAGAGAGCGTGGGCGCTGATCGGCGCCATCACCAGAGCTGCTACATCGGGCCAGACGACTGGGCCTCCTGCGGAGAACGCGTAGGCAGTTGACCCGGTCGGCGTCGACACGACTAGACCATCGCAGCCGTACCGGGAAAGCGGCCGACCGTCGACCTCCGCGACGATCTCGATCATCCGGTCCCGAGCGGACTTCTCGACCGAGACCTCATTGAGCGCCCAACTCTTCCAGGTCACTACGCCGTCGAGTCGCACGACCGCGTCGACCGTCATCCGCTCGGTCACGGTGTAGTCACCACGCAGGATGTGGTCGAGCGTGGTCTCCAATCGGTCCGGCTCACTCTCCGCCAGGAAGCCCATGTGACCGAGGTTGATGCCGAGCACCGGAACACCGACCGGACGGGCCAGTTCAGCGGCGCGCAGCAAGGTGCCGTCGCCGCCGAGAACGATGACCAGCTCCACCCCCATGGCCGCCGAATCGACGGAAACCGCCTGCACGGAGCGCGGATCGAGGTCGCCCACCTCCCCCACTAGCACGCTGACCTGCACGGCATGCTCGCGCAACACCCGCGCGACATCCACAGCAGCAGCTCGTGCCTCGTCGCGGCCTGCGTGCGTAACGAGCAGCATGGTTCTGGTCACTGTGGCCCCTCTCGGACGGCGCGTTCGACGTCCGCCTGGCGCAACGGCGCCGCAGCCCTGCGCAGCCACAGGAAGTACTCGACATTACCGGCCGGCCCGGGCAGGGGGCTCGCCGTGACTCCGGCGACGCCCCAGCCGAGTGCTTGGGATCGACCTGCCACGCCGGTCACCGCTTCGGCTCGCAGCCCCGGGTCACGGACCACAGCGCCGTGCGGAAGCCGGGACCGACCCACTTCGAACTGCGGCTTGACCATCAGCAGGAGGTCCCCGTCGGCAGCAGTCACCGCGACCAGGTTGGGCAAGACGGTGCCGAGGGAGATGAAAGAAAGGTCTGCGACCACGAGGTCGACGAAGCCTCCGATGATCTCGGCGGTGATCTCGCGGACGTTGGTCCGGTCCATCACGACGACCCGTTCGTCGGTCCGAAGCCCCCACGCGAGCTGGCCGTAGCCGACATCCGCGGCTACCACCTGTGCCGCCCCGCGGCGGAGAAGCACGTCCGTGAAACCACCTGTCGACGCACCAGCGTCGAGGCACCGCCGTCCGGCGATGGAGAGCTCGGCGAAGACGTCCAGAGCGCCGACCAGCTTGTGACCGCCTCGGGAAGCGTACGTCGCCTCCCCGCCGTCCTCCACCACCAGCGACGTGGTCTCGTCAACCCCTGTCGAGGCCTTGGTGGCCACGATCCCGCCGACTCGCACTCGGCCCGCCGCGATCGCCGTGGAAGCCTGCTCTCGACTGCGCGCAAGACCCCGGCGGACAAGCTCGGCGTCAAGCCGTCCTCGGCGCACCACGACGGCCACCTCGGCTAACGCTCGGAAAGCCCGGCCAACGTCGCCTGAAGCACGTCGTGTACCTGATCGAAGACCTCGACGTGGGCCGCCACCGGTAGCTCCCCGATGCGGTCGATGCGCCCGCGGGCGGCCTCGACGGCGACGACGGCCTCCCGGCCCGCCGGGTCGAGATCAGCGGAGATGTCCGGCACCTCAGCCCGACTTCTTGGCGGGCTTCTTCACAGCGGGCTTCTTCACGGCCGGCTTCTTCACGGCCGGCTTCTTCACGGCCGGCTTCTTCACGGCCGGCTTGGTCACTGTCGTGGTTGCCGCTGACGAAGTCTGGGCAGCGCCACCGGAGCCGACCCGGAACGGTGCGGCCCGACGACCGGCCGACTTGCTGGTCGCCTTCCGCGCCGCGGTGGTCGCGAAGGCCGACGTCGTCGCCCCGACACCGCGCACAGTGGACTCAACTGCCTGGAGTCGACGCTGCAACCGAGCCACCTCGTCCGCCGTGACCAGCCCCACGCGGCTCAATGCCTTGTCGACCTCCGTGCGCACGAGGTTCGAGACGGTCTCCCGGTTCGCCCGGCTGGCGGCAAGGAGGTCCTCGGCCAGCGTGCTCACCTGCTCGGCGGCCGCCTCCCCTTGAGCCACCAGCGCTCGGGCGGCAGCTTCGGCCCGCTGCCTCGTCACCTCAGTGAGGCCGTTGGCCAGTGCAAGGTAGTTCTTGAGCGCATCGCGCACCGCAGGTCTCCTTCATCCGGTCACAGTGTTAGCGGCCACGCTACCGCGGTCACGTCAAACGCCGCCGTAGCCACGCGCGCGCTGGTAGCGTCGCCCGCCATCGCCACACACGCCGGAAGGGGAGGTCGTGGCCACCGTCGAGGAGTGCGAACAGGCTCTGCGTCGCCTCGGCTCCCTGCTGTCCTCCGTTGACGCCGACTCCCGCCGCAAGCACGTGCTCGACCGGTCCGTCGCCTGCACCGTCCGCGACCTCAACACCACCTTCCGTGGCGAACTTCGAGACGGCGAACTGCACGACATCCGGGTCGGCGATGCCTCCGGTGCACAGATCTCGCTCAAGGTTTCTAGCGACGACCTCGTCGCGCTGATCGAAGGACGCATGTCGTTTCCCGCGGCCTGGGCGACCGGCAAACTGCGGGTCGACGCCAGCATCACCGACCTGCTGAAGCTCCGCACCCTGCTGTAGCGAGCTTCACCGTGGACCGGACGTGAAGTCAGCGCGTGCCCACGCCGCTGCTACGTTTGCCCGGGCACCGTCCAGCCCGTCATCGACATCTCCGTCGGCGCGCACGCATCGGGCTCCCCGGCCGTCGACAAGCACCTGCGGGTGTGGTTGCAGGAGTCCCCCAAGGTCAGCCGAGAGGTACGTCGGGCGATGCCCCGGCGGCGCTGTCCGCAGATTCTGGAGGCTAGTCACCCCACTGAGCACCAACAGGCTGTCGCAGGAGACAGCTGACGCGCCGGCGATGTCCGTGTCAAGACGATCGCCGACCACCAGAGGCGCTCGTGCGTTCACCCGCATCAGCGCCTCGCTGTGCAGTGCTCGTTCGGGTTTGCCGGCCACCACCGGCTGTTGTCCGGTCGCCTTGGCGACAAGGGCGACGAGGGCCCCGTTGCCGGGCACTTGGCCGCGCGGCGTCGGCAGGGTGGCGTCAAGGTTCGAAGCAACCCACAGCGCACCTGCGCGGACTGCCAGCGTCGCCTCGGCGAGGTCGGCATAGGTCATCGTCGCAAGATAACCCTGCGCCACCGCAGCCGGCCGGTCATCGGCGCTTCGCACGACGTGGAACCCGGCTCCCATGACAGCGGAGTGCAGTCCTTCACCGCCAACCACCAGCACGCTCGACCCTGGCGGCAGCCGCTCTCCCAGCACCCGGGCCGCCGCCTGTGCGGCCGTGGCGATCTCCGTGGCAACCGCGGGGACGCCGATCGCGCACAGGTGCGTGGCGACCGCCTCCGGGGTGCGCGACGCGTTGTTCGTCACGAACGCCATCCGCATCCCGAGCGCGCGAGCTGCGGAGAGTGCCTCCGGTGCCCCGCTTACCGCTTTCGGGCCGATATAGAGCACGCCGTCGAGGTCGAGCAGGCCGGCGTCGTACGCCGTGGCCAGCGCGGTCTGGCAGCCGCGTAGCCAGGCCCCGGCAGTGCCGGGCGCCGGCTCACTTCTGCGCGGCAAGGGTCGCGCGGGCGCCGCGCAGTGCTTGTGCGTAGTGGCTGATGTCAGGTCGCATCGCTGCGGCGAGCGCGAGGTGCTCGACCGCCTTGGCCAGGTCGTCCGTGCGGGCGGCGGAGAGGCCGAGACCGAACTGCGCATAGTCGTCGGCTGGGTTCACCCCGATGATCCATTCGAACGTGTCGCGAGCCTCGGCGTACATGCCGGCGTCGAACTGCGCCCGAGCGAGGGCTTCGCGCACGCTGCGGGACTCAGGCTCGTCACTCACGACTCGCTTGAGCAACTCGATGGCTGGGTGCGGGCTGCCCGCGTCAATGAGCTCGACGGCGCGCTGGAACCAGTCGTAGGCCTCACCCTGCGGGAGCACATCCGGGGGCGGCGGCTCAAGGTCGGCGTACGGGTGTGGCGGGCTGTTCATCTCGTCGTCGTCGTCGTAGGCCACTCGCCCACCTCCTCGCCTTGGTCGGGTCACCGCACTCGCCGGATCTCACTACGATCGAGCACATGACCGTGTCTTCCAGTCGGACCACGTCTACAGGTGAGACGGCGTCCGGCGTACCCGTCCCGCCAGGGTTGGTCCTCGCTCCCTTCCGTGCGCTGCGTTTCGACGAGACCGTTGCCGGCCCGTTGGCCTCACTGCTGTGTCCACCGTACGACGTCATCGACGACGCCGGGGTCGCCGCCTACGAGCGAGCGAGCAGCCACAACATCGTCCGGGTCATCCTGCCACGGGGTGACGAGGCTGGGCCGCAGAGTCGATATCGCCGCGCCGCCACATTGCTCGAGCAGTGGCGCAGCGCAGGCGTGCTCCGCCTCGAAGACCAGCCGACCCTCTACGTCTACGAGATGCAGGATGGCGAGCATGTGCAGCGCGGCCTCGTCGGGGCCGTCGCGCTCTGTGATCCTGGGGACGGCGTGATCCTGCCGCACGAGAACGTCATGGCCGGTCCGGTCAGCGACCGACTTCTGCTCACCGAGGCCACTCAGGCCAACACCGAGCCGATCTTCCTGATCTACGACGGCGGCGGCTTCGCGTCTGCCGTGGTCGCCGACGTTAGCCATCATCCACCGCTGGCTGAGGCGACCACCGAGGACGGGGTCACCCACCGGATATGGGCGATCACTGACCCGGACCTGCTGGCCGGCATCGCTGGAGACCTGCTGACCCGTCGTGCGGTGATCGCCGACGGCCATCACCGCTACGCCAACTTCCGGCAGCACCAAGCCGATCGGCACGCGGCCGGGGACGGCCCAGGTGCCTGGGACTTCGGACTAGCTCTCTTGGTCGACGCCACAGCGTTCGGTCCGCAGGTGCACGCGATTCACCGCGTCGTACCCACACTCGACGTCGACGAGGCGGTCGCCCGGGCCAGTTCGATCTTCACGGTCCGACCCCTCAGCGGCGATCTCGACGTTGCCATCGAGGCGCTGTCGGTAGCGGGGAGGTTGGGTCACGCCTTCGTCGTGACCGACGGAGCGCGCCGCTGGCTACTGAGTGAGCCAGACCCCGCTTGGGTGGCCGCGCACATTCCTGTCGACCACACGAGATCCTGGCGGGAGCTCGATGTCACCGTCGCGCACCTCGCGCTGATCGAACAGCTCTGGTCGATCACGGACGACGAGCACACCGTCGGCTACCAACACGATCCCGATGCGGCGGAGAAGGCGGTGCGGCACGGCGGGACGGCACTGTTGCTCAATCCGACGCCTGTCGATGCGCTGATCGCCGTAGCGACCGCTGGAGAGCGAATGCCCCGGAAGTCGACCTTCTTCACGCCGAAGCCACGTACCGGCCTGATCCTGCGAGGATTCTGAGGGTTCATTTTCGCGAATCCGCCGCAGCGGTCGCCCGCGCGCGCCACCATGGATCCATGGCTGGCGAATTCCGAGTGACGACCAACATGACCGACCGCGAGATGGTCGTGACCTGCGAGCCTTGCCAGGACTCCATGCACCTCGCCCTGGCCGAGCCGGGCTTCACCCGGCTGCTGGCTCTCTTCGCCGGAAAACATGATCACGGCAGCGCCGACGGACAACGCGTCGAGCTGGGCGCCCTCCAGCTGATCCCACCGCCGACCAGCTGAGGGACGCGCTCTGACCCGGCATCGCAGCCGGCACCTGGCGCCCTAGCCGCGTCCGACCCGGCGAGCGGCACTCACCTCGACCTCGGTCCGGCTTGCCGCTCCCCCACCCGTGCGCCAGAAGCGGCGGCGTAGAGCGCCGTCGACCTCGAGGAGATCATCTGCGGCCCAGCGAGCTGCGGCTCGGCGCACATCGCCGCGGTAGGCGGCGCACTCGATCGTGTCGACGGTCGGCGCTCCTGAGCGGCTCGACGGTGGCCGACGCACCACGAGCCGCCAGGTCATCAGCCGGTCCCCACTCGGCAACTCACGCTCCAGCGCGACCGCCGCCAGCCGCCCGACCAGCCGAACTTCGTTTCGTCCAGGCGCCAGCGTCGCCTCCGCGCCCTGCTCACGTCGCTCTGCAGCCATCCGGTCCTCCCGCGTTCGTAGCCGAAGTGCTCCGCGACCTAGGATGCGACGACGGTCGGCGGGCGTGGGGGCCTGGCGACGCAACTGTGGACAGGACCTCGATGAGCGCATCGACCGTGGATCTCGGTCGAGGCGTCCACGTCATCGACACGCTCATGTCTGGGTACTCAGGCATCACCGCCGGTTATGTCGTTCTCGGTGACCGGCCATGCCTGGTGGAGACCGGGACGGCACGGTCGGCGCCTACCGTTGTCGCTGCGCTGTCCGAGCTCGGCGTCGGACCCAGCGACCTCGCCACAGTGGTGGTGACTCACATCCACCTCGACCATGCCGGTGGTGTCGGCGACATCGCGGCGGCGTACCCACGGGCGGAGATCGTCGTCCACGAGGCCGGCGCTCGCCACCTCGTCGACCCAAGTCGACTGATGGGCAGTGCACGTCGGGTCTACGGCACCGCGCTCGATGAGGTCTTCGGAGAGCTCGTGCCGACGGCAGAGGCCCGAGTGCGTGCAGTGGACGGCGCAGCGACGATCGACCTCGGTGCTGGACGCAGCCTCTCGACTCACTACTCCCCGGGGCACGCCAAGCACCACATTGGACTGCTCGACTCCGACTCCGGCGACCTCTACGTCGGCGACGCGGTCGGCATCTATGTCCCGGAAGCCGACGTGCTGCAGCCCGCTACTCCACCACCGGACTTCGACCTCGACGCCGCCGTGGCATCCCTGCACCTGTTCGCCGAGTTCGCTCCGACTCGGCTCCTCTTCAGTCACTACGGACCAGTCGCTGACGTCGCGGCGACGCTGGCGCGCAGCGAGGACGAACTCCGACTCTGGATCGAGCTCACCCGGCAGGCACGTGGCGACCAGCTCGACCTCGATCACGCGGTCGCGATGGTGGCGGCGCGCACTGCCGAGCGGTACGCCGCCGTACGGCTGCAGCCTGAAGTCGCCGCGAAGTTCGAAGGTCTCAACTCGGTCGCGGCCAACCTGGTGGGCATCAACAGATGGCTCGACCGGGTCGAGGGCACGGCCTACGAGCTCGGCGATGCTGCCGCCGCGACGGGCCACCCGCCGCCGCAAGCGTGAAAACCGCGGTCTCGTCCTACGGGTTGGGCAGGGATTCGAGGCGGACGACCGCATCAGTCATGTCGTCGTCGTCGACGGTCACCGTGGCGCCGAACCACTTCCGCGCGTCGGCGACCCGCCCGGCGGCGAGCAGCGCGTCGGCATAGGCGTACCAAAGACGTGGTGTCCAGTCGTTGACCTCGTCGCTGTCGAGCTCCGCGCCCTGGAGGGCGAGCACAGCAGCGTCGAACTGGCCCAGATCACGGCGGGCGCCAGAGACGACAATGGCCAGCTCGACCTTCCCTGCGCGGTCCAGTCGCTTCGCCTCGGGCTCGGCCGCCACGGCTAGCGCGCGGTCCGGACGGCCCAGTCCGCGCTCGCAGTCGGCGAGCAGCGGCAGGTGCTCCGCACTCCCGGTGATCCGACGGGCCGCCCGCAGCTCAGCCAGCGCGACCGCGTAGTCGCCGGCGGCGTACGCCGTGACCCCCACGGCTTCGCGCACGGCGCCGCTGCGGCCGGCCATCGCCTTCGCGACCATGGCATGGGCGTAGGCGCGGGACGGATCCTCCTCGAGCAGGAGGCCGGCTGCGACCAGATGCCCGGCTATCACGTCGGGCTGGGCAAGCGAGCGCAGCTCACGGCGCACGGCGGGATCGAGCAGCGCGGGATCGGCCGCCGCCGGGACTTCCAGCTGCGGAGCCCGCGGCCGTCGGGAACGCTCAGGGGTAGCGCCACCGTCACGGGCCGGTCGACCTGTGGACGACCGCGGTCCAGCGGGGGTCCGGGGTCCTGAGGTCGTCCTGGACTCAGCAGGCGGCGGGTAGGACGACCGGGTCGTCTGTCGCTCGCCGGCGCGTGGTGCACTGCTCGGGGCGCCGCCCGAACGGGCGGTAGCGGACGTAGGCCGGCCCTGCCCGGACGCCGTAGGACGGCCCTGCCCGGACGCCGCCTGGCGCGGATCCTGGCTGCCATCGCCGCGACGGGGTGCCCGCCCCGATGTCGAGGATGCGCCGCCACGGGTGGCCTGGCTGGCCGGCTTTCGCGGACCTCCGCCGCGAGAACTCGCCGAGCGGGAGGAATCACTATGCGGTGCGGGCACGCCTGCTCCTCTGGATCGACTGACAGCGCACAAGGTGATGAGGGCCACCCGATAATCGGGTGACCCTCATCAACTAAGAATGTCCGGCGACGTCCTACTCTCCCACACCCTCACGAGTGCAGTACCATCGGCGCTGAGAGGCTTAGCTTCCGGGTTCGGAATGGGACCGGGCGTTTCCCTCTCGCTATGGTCGCCGAAACTCTATGGAGTTGACAGGTGGCAAAAGCCGACCGTCACTCGGGAACCGCACAGTGGACGCGTAGCATATTTGTGGTCAAGTCCTCGGCCTATTAGTACCGGTCAGCTACAACGGTTACCCGTCTTCCACTTCCGGCCTATCAACCCGATGGTCTAGTCGGGGGCCTTACCAGGTTGACCCTGTGGGAGACCTCATCTTGAAGCGAGCTTCCCGCTTAGATGCTTTCAGCGGTTATCCCTGCCGAACGTAGCTAAACAGCAGTGCCGTTGGCACGACAACTGTCACACCAGAGG
>JBKJUS010000217.1:0-3258 GCA_046590575.1 Mycobacteriales bacterium
GGCCTCCTGGATACGGCTCGGCTCGAGCTGAGGCACGGCAGGCTCCTAGCGAAGGAATGCGACAGGTACGCCGCCGTCGACGGGCACCAGCGTGCCAGTCGTGAGGGACAGGTCACCACCGACGAGGGCGAAGACCGCCGCCGCGACATGCTCAGGCAGAACCTCACTCTTGAGCAAGGTGCGCGCCGCGTAGAACTCGCCCAGCTCTTCGACGGGTACGCCGTAGACCGCTGCGCGCTTGGCTCCCCAGCCGTTGGCGAAGATGCCCGAGCCGCGCACGACACCGTCGGGGTTGACGCCGTTGACCCGGATGCCGTGCGGGCCGAGCTCGGTCGCCAGCAGCCGCACCTGGTGCGCCTGGTTGGCCTTGGCCGCGCTGTAGGCGATGTTCTCCGGGCCGGCGAACACGGCGTTCTTGCTGGCGATGTAGACGATGTCTGCGGTGACTCCGCGCTGCGCGATCATCACCTTCGCGGCAGCTCGACTGACCAGGAAGGATCCCTTGGCCATCACGTCGTGCTGGCGGTCCCAGTCCGCTGCAGTCGTCTCGAGCAGTGGCTTCGACAAGGAGAGACCCGCGTTGTTCACCACAAGGTCGACGCCACCGAAGGCGAGACAGGCCGCCAGCAGCGCCTCGTCGACCGACGTCTCGTCAGAGACGTCGGCCGCAAGCGCGACCGCGCGGTCAGCTCCACCGATCTCCTCGGCCACGCTGCGGGCGGCGGCCTCGTCGATGTCGGTCACCACCACGACAGCGCCCTCGGCGCCCAGGCGCCGGGCGATCGCCCGGCCGATGCCAGAACCGCCGCCGGTGACGAACGCGACGCGACCGGCGAGCGGCTTCGGTGCCGGCCGGCGCGCGAGCTTGGCTTCCTCAAGCGCCCAGTACTCGATGGCGAACTTCTCTGACTCGGAGATCGGTTCGTACGTCGACACGGACTCGGCGCCCCGCATGACGTTGATCGCGTTCACGTAGAACTCTCCCGCGACGCGGGCGGTCTGCGCGTCGGCGGCGAACGTCCACATGCCGATCCCCGGCAGCAGCACCACCGCGGGGTCGGCGCCGCGCATCGCCGGCGAGTCGGGCGTCGCGTAGCGCTCGTAGTAGGCGGTGTAGTTCGCCCGGTAGTCGGCGTGCAGCTCGACAAGGCGCGCGACCTGGTCGTCGTACGACGCCTCGCTCGGCAGATCCAGCAGCATCGGGCGGACCTTGGTGCGCAGGAAGTGGTCGGGACACGAGGTGCCCAACGCGACAAGGCGGGGCGCTTCTTCACCCGCCAAGAAGTCGAGCACGACGGGCGAGTCGACGAAGTGACCGACCGCGCGGTGGTCGGTCGAGCAGAGGCCGCGCAGCACCGGCGCCAGCTCAGCGGCCCGGCGACGCCGGACGTCCTCAGGCAGCGCCTCGAACCCGGTCCGAGGCGGGCCGAAGGGAACCGCTCTGCCCTTCTCGGCGAGGAAGGTCTCGGCGCGGGCGATCACCTCGAGCGAGGTGGCTTCGCATTCCTGCGAGGTGTCGGCCCACGTGGTCAAGCCGTGACCGCCGAGCACCGCGCCGCGCAGGCCGGGGCGGTTGGCTTGCAGCTCCTCGATCTGCAGGGCCAGCTCGAAGCCAGGCCGGCGCCAGGGCACCCAGGCGATCTCCTCGCCGAAGCACTCCTTGGTCAGCTGCTCACCGTCGAGCGCCGTGGCCAGCGCGATCACCGAGTCCGGGTGCAGATGGTCGACATGCGCGCAGGGAAGCAGCCCGTGCATGGCCGTGTCGATGGAAGGTGCTGCGCCGCCCACGCCGAACCGGCAGTGCTCGAGCAGACCCACCATCTCGTCTTCGTGCTCCGGCCCGCGGTAGACCGCCTTGAGAGCGACCAGACGCTCGCGAACCAGCGCAGCGAGACCGGACTCGGTCAGAGTGCCGAGATCGCCGCCGCTGCCCTTCACGTGCAACACCGTCACGGCCTCGCCAGTGACAGGGTCCGTTGCGCTGGACTGGCACGAAGTGTTGCCGCCGGCAAAGTTGGTGACCCGCGGGTCGGCACCGAGCCGTCGGGACCGACCGATCAGCTCCTCGACCGGACTGACTTCGCTCACAGCGTGCTCCTGGCGGCCGGCAAGACGCCGTGTTCGCGTCATGGGAGAAACGTGTTCGATCTCACAGGATATTACAAGTCTGCCTTCAATGGCAGGGGCAAACGCAGCCGGTACTGTGCGGCCATGGGCGTGTCCAGCAACCTGGCGACCGAGGAGCGGCTGGCCTGGCTCCGGTCTCATCTCGACAACTCAGGCTCCGTGCGCATCGCTGACGCCGCGGACCAGCTCGGCGTGAGCGAGATGACGATCCGCCGCGACCTGCTCGAGCTTGAGGCGATGGGCGTCGCACGGCGGGTGCGCGGCGGTGCGGTCGCCGTCGGCCCGGTCTCTTTCGAAGACCGGCACCGCTCGCGAGCGCGGGCCAAGGCGAAGATCGCGGCCAAGCTGCGACCCATGGTGCCGTCGTCGGGGGCCATCGGGCTGGACGCATCCTCGACGCTGTTACGACTCGCCAGCGCCATCGACAGCGGGCGGGAGCTTCTGGTAATGACGAATGGCGCCGAGACGTTTGCGGCGCTGCAGGCCAAACCAGGCGTCACTGCGATCCTCACCGGCGGAAGCCTCGAGGAGCGCACCGGCAGCCTGGTTGGTCCACTTGCCTGCCGAGCCGCGGGGAGCCTGCTGCTCAACCGGCTCTTCCTCTCGGCCGCTGCTCTCGACGCCGAGGTCGGGAGCAGCGAGGCAACCCTCGACGAGGCGGAGGTCAAGCGCGCCATGGTGGCGGTCGCCGGCGAGATCGTCCTCGCCGTCGATGCATCCAAGCTGGGCTCTCGGGCTATCGCCCCGGCCGTCGGCTGGGACCAGGTGGCTGTCCTCGTCACGGACCTGTCGCCTCGCGATGCCCGCCTCGCGGCGTACCGCGAACTGGTCGAGATCCTCTGAGCCGGCGGGTCAGTCGATCGGTACGCTGGTGGTGAGCAACACCCGGAGCGAGGTGCCTCGCGTCGCGGCGGCGAACCCGTCGACGACCCGCTCGAGGTCGACGGTCTCACCGACCAGGGCGTCGAGCGGGAGCCGACCGGCGAGGTAGAGCCGGAAGTACGCCGGGAAGTCGACGTGCGGGCGCAGCCGCCCCAGGTTGGCGCCGAGCAGTCGCTGGTTGGCGTTGACGAACGCTTGGACCGGCAGCGCGAGGCGGGCTTCCGGCGCTGGCAGGCCCATCAAGGTGAT
>JBKJUS010000199.1:0-10478 GCA_046590575.1 Mycobacteriales bacterium
CGTGCTGCGGGCCAGCCGGCTCGGGCCGTGCGGTCGCTGGAGCGGCGACGGCCATCCCGGCTACGACCGCCAGAGCGGTAGCAGCGCGGGCAATCGAGGACAGTGACATGCATTTCCTCCACTTCCTGGCGCTCCAGCCGCGGTCCTGCGGCCCCGGCATCAGACGTCTATTACCCCGCAGATACCCAAAACACACACTATTCGGTGCATTCCGGACACCCCGGTCCGGTCGCACCTCGAACTCCTTCATCCACGCGTGTCTCCGCTCATTTGTCGGACCGGTCTCCTAACGTCGATAGGCATGACGGTGACGGCGGTGCAGGGCTCGTTCGACGAGCTGGGCACGTCGCTGCGCGAGACGACGTTCGTCGTCGTCGACCTTGAGACGACCGGCGGTTCGCCCCACCTGTGCGCTATCACCGAGATCGGCGCCGTACGGGTGCGCGGGGGCGAGGTCGAGGGGACCTTCGCGACCCTCGTGCAGCCGGGTACGCCGATCCCGCCTTTCATCGCCGTCCTGACCGGCATCACCGACTCGATGGTCGCCACCGCGCCGCGCATCGAGGCGGCGCTGCCGGCGTTCCTGGAGTTCGCCCACGGCGCCGTGCTGGTGGCCCACAACGCGCCCTTCGACCTGGGCTTTCTCAAGGCAGCCTGCGCGTCCACCGGCCACCGGTGGCCCGCGTTCGACTCGCTGGACACGGCGCGGTTGGCCCGCCGCGTCCTCACCCGTGACGAAGCACCCGACTGCAAGCTCGCGACGCTGGCCCGGCTCTTTCGGACGGCAGTGGCGCCGTGCCACCGGGCCCTGGCCGACGCGCAGGCCACCGTCGACGTGCTGCACGGCCTCATCGGTCGGCTCGGCAACCTCGGAGTCCACTCGCTGGAGGAGCTGCGCACCTTCTCCTCGCTGGTCGACCCGGAGCAGCGGCGAAAACGACACCTTGCGGACGCCATCCCGCACGCGCCCGGTGTCTACCTTTTCCGCGACGGTCAGGGTCGAGTGCTCTACGTCGGCACCAGCAAGGACCTGCGCACGAGGGTGCGCGGCTACTTCGTCGCATCAGAACCACGCACCCGGATGGCCGAGATGGTCAAGCTTGCCGAGCGGGTCGACCACATCGTGTGCAGCTCGACAGTCGAGGCCCAGGTGCGCGAGCTGCGGCTGATCGCCGAACACAAGCCGCGCTACAACCGACGTTCCCGCTTTCCTGAGCGAGCCGTCTTCCTCAAGCTCACGGCGGAGCGGTTTCCGCGGCTCTCTGTCGTGCGCAAGGTCGGTGACGACGGCGCGACCTATCTCGGCCCGTTCGCCTCAACCCGCTCCGCCGAGCTGGCCATGGCGGCCGCGCACGAAGCGATGCCGCTGCGGCAGTGCACGATGCGGATCACGGCGAAGACCGTGGTCGCTCCGTGCGTTCTGCACGAGATGCGTCGGTGTGGCGCACCGTGCGCCCAGCGAGAGGACCAGTCGTCGTACGCCGTGCATGCAGAGAGCTTTCGGCAGGCCGCGCTCGCCGACGGCTCTGCGCTGGTAGCCGCCCTGCGTGACCGAATGGCCGCACTCACCGCACAGCAGCGATTCGAAGACGCCGCGTTGCACCGGGACCGGCTCGTCGCTTTCGTCCGCGCCGCCGAGCGCACCCAGCGCTTCCTGGCCCTCGCCGCCGTCCCACATCTCGTCGCCGCCCGTCGTACCGACACCGGTGGATGGGAGGTTGTCGTCGTCCGCTACGGCCGTCTCGCGGCGACCGGCTCGGCCGCCCGCGGGGTCGACCCACGAGCAGTGATCGACGCGCTGGTCGCTACCGCCGAAGAGGTGGAGCCGGGTCCAGGTCCGACGCCGCGCGCCAGCAGCGAGGAGATGACGGCACTGCTTCGATGGCTCACCACTCCCGGCACCCGACTGGTGGAGATCGACGGCACGTGGTGCTCACCGGCGGGCGGCGCCGGCGCACACCGCCAGCTACTCGATACGGCGTACGACGGCGTCGCGACGGTGCATGCGTTCGACGACCGGCGCCACCTGCGGCCCCAACACCGCCCGGCCCGCGCGCGCTAATTAGGCGGTGCGTTCACGACGCCGACGTACGACGAACCCCGCGGCGCCCGCCGCGGCCAGACCGACGGCAGCCGGGACCCACGGGAGCCCGGTCGCGGGCAACGGTGTCGGCGCAGGTGCCGGCGCGGCCACTGGCGGGCGAACAGGCGCAGGCGGCGCCG
Organism: Mycobacteriales bacterium; assembly: GCA_046590575.1. GTDB lineage: Bacteria > Actinomycetota > Actinomycetes > BP-191 > BP-191 > DATLNF01. Next base: position 2,224 of record JBKJUS010000199.1, read on the forward strand.
CAGCAGCAGAGAAAGGCCACACGCCCTTGGCGAAGCGGACGACGTGGAACCCGGTCTCCTGGCCGGTGAGCCACATCTCGCCGCGCTCCGGAATGAACTCCACGTCGGCGCCCGCGCCGAATCCGCCGCTGCCGGTGGCCCCGTCCAAACCGGCCGGACCAGGCGCGTTGAAGTACGCGAGCTCTTTCGGCCGCAGCGGATCGCGGATGTCGAAGACCCGCACGCCGGAGCGCAGCATGCTGCAGGCCACGATCCCCGGGTCGACGGGGGACGGCACGCTGCAGTAATGCCCGGTATAGGGCCCACCCAGAAACGGCTTGGGGTCCCCCTCGTCGGCGAAGAGCGCCTGGTTGCCAGGCATGTGCACCTCGAGCCGCAGGTTGGAGACGACCTTGGGCACCTGCTCGTCGGAGATGTCGATGATCCGGGCGGCGCCGATCGGCCCAATCGGGCCGCCTTGGGTGGGTGGAGTGCCCCCGAACTCGTCGGTCTCGATGACGTAGGGCTTGCCCTTGATCGTCACGTGCATGGCGAACTGCGGAGTGCTCTTCTCCGGCCAGGTGAGGCGGCTGACGACCTTGAACTCCGCGCCCGCCTTGCGCGCCTGGATCTCGCTCGTGTCGTAGACGATCAGCCCGGCGACGTCGTCACCGCGAAGGGTGTCGTAGAGCCGCGTCCCGTCAGGGTTGGTCGACATGCCGTGCGACTGGACGTTCTCCACGGCGATCAAGGTGGGCGCCAGCGGGTTGGTGAGGTCCACCGCCGTAAGCGTCTGCGCGTAGAGCGAGCCGGTGTAGAAGGTCAGGCCGTCCGCGGAGAAGTTGCCCTCATGCCCCAGCAGTGCGCTGGGCAGGCTCGAGAGGAGGGTTGGGCGCTTGCAGTCGGCCTTGACGTCCCATACCTCGAGCACCCCGGGCGCGGTGGCGAGCGTGCTCAGCACCGCCACGAGCAGGCCGCGGCCGGCATGAATCGCCATCGTCTCGTGCGGCGACTGCATCGCCGGCGTACGCAGGTAATCGGTCTGCACCGGGTTGGTCGGGTCGCTCACGTCCATCACGTGGGTACCCGGGTTCTGGTTGGTGAAGGCCGTCAGCACCGTGCCCCCGGGATCACTGTTGTAGTAGGCGCAGTCGCGGTAGCGGTCCACCTTCCAGCCGGCACGGCTGGCGAAGTGGCCGACCTGGGTGAGGTTGCAGGTATAGCCCTTAGCGGCGCGTCCGCTGTCGAGGTCGGCAGGCGAGACCCGACCCTGCATTCCGGTCTCGGGCAATGACCCAAGGCCGCACTCAGCCCGAGGCACCGGTCCGGCGAATGGTCCCGGTGCGGCGTTGGCCGGCCAGACGAGGTCGGCTCCCACGGGAAGGCCGAGCAGAACGGAGACCGCCAGCATCAGGTGGAGCCGGCTGCGGGTCGTCGACACGGGCAGGCTCCTGGAGTGGGGGCTGCCACTGTACGTCGACGTAGGGCGCCGTCGCGGTCAGTAAGGTCGATGCATGGCAGAGATCGACGCGGTGCGCGCGGTGGCCGACCGGCCGGGCCCGGTGACGCGGGAGTCGTTGGGAGATGACCTACGCACGCTCGGACTCGCTCCAGGGGACACCGTGCTGGTGCACACCGCGATGGCCGCTCTCGGCTGGGTCTGCGGCGGGCCGGTGGCCGTCGTACAGGCGTTGCTCGACGTCATCGGACCCGGCGGCACTCTCGTCATGCCGGCCTTCACCAGCGACATGAGCGAGCCGTCGTACTGGGCGAACCCGCCGGTGCCGCCCTCCTGGTGGCCAGTGATCAGAGAGCAGATGCCGGCCTTCGACCCGGCGGTCACGCCGGGGCGCTACATGGGTGCCGTCAGCGAGACCTTCCGCGGGTGGCCCGGGGTCGTGCGGGGGCCGCACCCGCAGGTCTCTTTCGCCGCACTCGGCCCGCGGGCCGCCGAAGTCGTCGCTCCGCACGCCGTCGACGCTGATCTCGGCGAGGGTTCGCCGGTCGCGCGCCTCTACGACCTCGACGCGAGAGTCCTGCTGCTCGGCGTGGGACACGGCAACAACAGCTCGCTGCACCTGGCCGAGAACCGGGCGTCTTGGCCGGGCAAGAAGACCACCGAGCAGGGCGCAGCGGTTCTCGTGGACGGCGTACGACGATGGGTGACCTGGCCTTCCCTCGCCGACAGCGACGACGACTTCACCGAAGTCGGCAAGGTTGTGGACGCCGCGGGCATCGTCATTGCTGGACCGGCCGGCGGCGGCGAGGCACGCCTCATGCCGATGCGCGGGTTGGTCGACATCGCGACCGTGGAGATCACGAGACGCCGGTCACTGCCGCCGGCTCACCCGACTCCGACCCTGGCGACGATGGAGCCGCTGCGCGACGGCCAGCGCGCGGCCGCGCGGAGCATCTTCAACCACTGGATCAACACCTCGACGGCAACCTTCCACGAGGAACCGCTCACCGCGGAGGCGTTCGACGCCGAAGTCGTCGACCTGCCCGACGTTCGGCACGGCTGCTTCGGCATCTCGGTGGACGACGTCCTCGCCGGTTACGTCGTACTCGCGCCCTTCAAAGGACGCTGCGCCTACCGCGACACCGCAGAGGTCTCTGTCTACCTGGCGCCGGAGCACACCGGCCGCGGCCTGGGCCGACAGGCCATCGACCATGCGGCTGAGCACGCCCGAGCTGCTGGCCTGCACGCGCTGCTCGCCGTCATCTGCACGGAGAACGCCAGCAGCCTGCGCTTGTTCACCTCCGCCGGCTTTGACGAGGTCGGCCGGCTCCGCGAAGTCGGTCGCAAGTTCGGCCGCCTCCTCGACGTCGCCTACCTGCAGAAGACCCTGGGCTGACGGCCTGCCCACCGCCTCTCCCAGCACCGTGAGGTGGTTGGGCCCGGTCGTGCGCAGGTGCCGGTAGCATCGCCCATCACGTCCGCCGAGGGAGCCACTGTGATTAGCGCCGTCGTCCTCATCAACGCCGCCGTCGACTCCATCCCGGAGATCGCTGAGCAGGTCTCGCAGATCCACGGCGTCAGCGAGGTCTACTCGGTGGCCGGCGACGTCGACCTCGTCGCGATGGTGCGGGTGACCGCGCATGAGCAGCTCGCCGACGTGATTGCCGGGCAGCTCAACAAGGTGCCGGGCATCCTCTCGACGCAGACGTTGATCGCCTTCCGGACCTACTCCAAGCACGACCTCGAGGCGGCGTTCGCGATCGGCTTCGACGAGGCTTAGCGAGGACCGGGACCCCGCAGCTGCTGGCTGACCGCCACCCAGCGGTCGAGTGCACCCGCTGCGGCACCCGAGTCGAGCGCCTCCGCGCCGCGCCCAAGACCCGCAGCGACGAGCTCCTCGACGGAAGCGTCGCCCGGCCCGGCGGCCGCAAGGGCCGCTGCGGCGTTGAGAAGCACTGAGTCCCGCACCGGACCATGCTCACCGGCAACGAGTCGACGTACGACGTCGGCGTTGAAGGCCGCGTCGCCACCGCGCAGGTCCTCGGGTCGTGCTTGCGGCAGCCCCAGCCGCTGTGGATCGATCACCGACTCGGTGACGACCCCGTCGCGCGCCGACCAGACACGCGACGTCGTGCAGGTCGACAGCTCGTCGAGCCCGTCATCACCGCGTACGACGAGAGCCGAGACCCCGCGCAGGGCGAACACCTCGGCCATCACCGTCGCCATCCGGGCGTCGAAGACGCCTACGGCCTGAGCGGTCGGCCGAGCGGGGTTGCACAGCGGCCCGAGGAAGTTGAAGACGGTGGCCACCCCAATCTCGCGACGAGGGGCGGCGGCATGACGGAGCGCGGGGTGAAAGACCGGAGCGAAGCAGAAGGTGATGCCCGCCTGCTCGGCACAGTGGGCGACGTCGTCGGGCTCGAGGTCAATGACCACGCCGAGCTCCTCGAGCACGTCGGCGCTGCCGCATGAGGACGACGCGGCGCGGTTGCCGTGTTTGGCGACACGGTGCCCGGCTCCCGCGACGACCAGCGCCGCCATCGTCGAGATGTTGACTGTGTGGGCGCGGTCGCCACCGGTCCCGCAGGTGTCGACCAGCGGCCCCGAGACATCAACGGCGCGCGAGCGAGCGAGCATGGCGTCGACGAGTGCGGCCACCTCGGCCGGCGCTTCGCCCTTGGCGCGCAGAGCGACTGCGAAGCCGGCGACCTGCGCCTGCGTCGCCTCGCCGTCCATGACCTGACCCATCGCCCATCGGGCGTCGGCGGAATCGAGGTCACCGCCCGCAAGCAGCGTGCTGAGGACGGCTGGCCAGGTGCTCACCCACGGCGCCGGAGGCAGGGGCGCGGTCGCATCGAGGCGAGCGCTTAGCGGTCGAGGTGGACGTCGAGGCTCTTGTAGAGGGCCGCCCGGTCGACATGCAGCTGGGGTGCCGTGTCGGCCAGCCGCTGCGCGGCGTCGTGCAGGTCGGCGTACGCCGCGAGAAGTGCGTTGATCGAGCTGGTCACGACAGCGTTGTAGTCGTGGTTGAAGGCGATCCCGCATCGGGGGCATCGGCCTCCGTCCCCTTCGGCAACCACCTGCGAGAGGCTGAACGACTCACCGCAGTGCCCGCACCACCCGTCGAGCTTCACGCGTGCTCCTTCTGCCGCCCGGGGGCGGATTCTCCAGACTGGTCCGGCGGGGTGCCGACGAGCAGAGCAAGCGCGGTGCGCGCGAGCTCCCAGGGATCTACCGGGTGGGCGAGCACGACGTCGGCCTGCGACCACCGGCCGAGCCAGCGGTCATCGGCCCGAGCGATCAGCACGATCGTCGGCGGGCAGTCGATGTCGGAGTTCTTCAACTCGCGGCACAGCCCGAGCCCACCGGTAGGCCAGGCCTCACCGTCCAGCACGAGCAGGTCGGCCAGACCCTCTTCGACCGCGCGGACCACCTGGTCGCCCGTGTCGGCCATCAGGTAGGTCACGTCGTCCACGCCGACCCCCGGCGAACGGCCCAACGCGAGCCGCACCTGGTCGCGCACGGCGGGCTTGCCGGTGTAGACGAGCACGGTAGTCATGGCGCGCAGGGTATCGCCTCGGCGGCCGAAGATCCTGACTTGTCGTTACCGCGACGGCGTACGGCGCGGTCGTGCGGTCCGGGCCGGCGGGGCGCTCACCGCTGCAAGCGCCTCCCGCAGCAGCACCCGGCGCACCTCGTGCCGGCCGTCAGTCGTCGTGCGGGCGGTGATGGTGAGCAGCTGCTGCTCGTGCCCGTCGGGACGCGTCACGATCTCAGTGACACCGAGAACCTGTGGGTCGGCGAGCAGCATGCCGTCAACCTCGCCGCTCTCGATGAGCTTGGCCATGGCAGCCGTCGCCCGCTCGGTCGCTTCGGTCGACGTCACGTCCATGGGCACGGCCACCTTGACCGTCGCCACGGAGTAACCACGGGAGAAGTTGGAGACAACGAGCAGGTCGCCGTTGCGGACGTGGTGGAGCACCCCGTCGTCGCCGCGCACGCGAGTCAGCCGCAGAGACACCGACTCCACGGTGCCGCTGATGCCTCCGGCCGTGACGAAGTCACCGACGCTGTACTGGTCCTCGACGAGGACGAAGAAGCCGCTGATGACGTCCCGCACCAGCTGCTGGGCCCCAAAGCCGACCGCAAGACCGACCACTCCGGCGCCGGCGAGCAGCGGGCCGATCTTGACCCCGACCTGGGCGAGCACCGTGACGGTGGCCAGCGTCCACACGACCACGGAGACGGTGCTGACGACGAGCCCGCTGAGCGTGCGGGTACGCAACTCGACACGTTCGTCGATCCGTGACGAGTTGGCCAACCGACGTAGCGCACGCGGGATCGCGCGCCGTGAGAAGCCCACCGCCAGCACCGCGAGCAGGACCACGAAGACGGAGCGGCCGGTGTTGAGCGCGACCTCGCGGGTGCTGTCGCGGAGTGCCAGTCCCGTCACCGCGGGAAGGACCACCTAATTGGGCTTAGCAGTGGGGCCGCGCCATGGGATGCCGACCGTGTGCGTCCAGCAGTTGGGGCCCGGGTTGTACGACGAGATCCGCTCCCGGCAGATGGGGCAGCTGCGCTTGCCGTCGTTGGCCTTGGGGACGGGCTTGAGCGTCGCTCCAGTGGGTCGAGTGCCCGAGGCCATGCAAACCTCCCCTGCGCGCGGCCGCGGACGACCGAAATGTGGACGGTACAGCGGTCGGCAGTCTAGGCACGATGCTCGACAGCGGTCAACGAATGCGGGGTGCAGGCGAGCACCCGGCCGGCGGGGCAGGGCTAGGCGATGGTCCAGGTGTCGGCGGAGCGGAGCAGGGCGTCGAGGTCGCCCTCGCCCTTCGCGGCCGTCGCCTGGTCGATCTGCGCGGTGATGCCCTCGCCGTACGCCGGTCGCGTCACGTCACGGAAGATGCCGATCGGCGTCGGCGACGACGGGCCGTGGGCGAGTCGGGACAGCGCGAAGGCCAGGCCGGGGTTGTCGGCGTACTCGTCATGCACCAGCAGCGCATCGACGCCGACGTCGTCGACCGCGACGATCTCGCAGTTCCCCCCGGTGCCCATCCGCACGCCGCGGGAACCGTCGGGGCCGAACCGGATCGGCTCACCGTGCTTGAGCCGAATCTGGTAGTCCTCCTTAGTGTCCTTGCTGGTGATGGTGAGGAACGCGTTGTCGTTGAAGATGTTGCAGTTCTGGTAGATCTCGACGAACGACGTACCGCGGTGCGCGTGTGCCCGGCGAAGCACCTCGGTGAGGTGCGGCCGGTCAACGTCGAGGGTGCGGGCCACGAAAGACGCCTCCACGCCGAGCGCGAGCGACACCGGGTTGAAGGGGTGGTCGACCGAGCCGAACGGCGTCGACTTGGTCACCTTGCCGGCCTCGGAGGTCGGCGAGTACTGGCCCTTGGTCAGGCCGTAGATCTGGTTGTTGAACATCAGGATCGTCAGGTCGACGTTGCGGCGCAGGGCGTGGATGAGGTGGTTGCCACCGATGGAGAGCGCGTCGCCGTCGCCGGTCACGACCCACACGTCGAGGTCCGGACGGGACACCGCAAGACCGGTCGCGATCGCTGGCGCGCGGCCGTGGATCGTGTGGAAGCCGTAGGTGTTCATGTAGTACGGGAACCGGCTCGAACACCCGATGCCGGAGACGAAGACGACGTCCTGCGGCTTGCGCGCGAACTCCGGGATCACCGCTTGCACCGCGGCGAGGATCGCGTAGTCACCGCATCCCGGGCACCAGCGCACCTCCTGATCGCTGGTGAAGTCCTTCTTGGTCAGCGCGACAGATTCGGCGCCAGCCTCGGTGACGGTCACAGCATCGCTCCGATCTTGTCGGCGATCTCCGCCGCGGTGAACGGTCGGCCCTGCACTTTGTTGAGGCCCTGAGCGTCGACGAGGAACTCCGAGCGCAGCACCTTGACCAGCTGGCCGAGGTTCATCTCCGGGACCAGGATGCGGTCGTAGCGGCGTACGACGTCCGCGGTGTTGGCCGGGAATGGGTTGAGGTAGGTGAAATGCGCCTGCGCAACCTTGCCCCCGCCTTGGCGCGCTCGGCGTACGGCGGCCCGGATCGGGCCCCAGCTCGACCCCCAGCCGAGGACCAGCAGCGCGGCATCGTCGTCAGGGTCGTCGACCTCGAGCGGCGGAATGTCATGGGCGATCCCAGCAACCTTGGCCGCCCGCAGCTCGCACATGCGCTGGTGGTTGGCCGGGTCGTAGCTGATGTTGCCCGACCCGTCGCTCTTCTCGATGCCGCCGATGCGGTGCATCAAGTCGGGGGTGCCAGGGACCGCCCACGGCCGGGCGAGAGTCTCCGGGTCGCGCAGGAACGGCCAGAACTCGGGGGTGCCGTCTGCCTTGGTGTGGTTGAAGCCCTCGGCGAATTTGACCCGCAGATCCGGCAGGTCAGCGAAGGACGGAAGGCGCCACGGCTCGGTGCCGTTGGCGACGTAGCCGTCGGTCAGCAGGAAGACCGGCGTGCGGTACTTCGTGGCGATGCGCGCCGCCTCCAACGCCGCAGTGAAGCAGTGCGACGGGGAGTAGGCCGCCACGATCGGCACCGGCGACTCGCCGTGGCGACCGTAGAGCGCCTGCAGCAGGTCGCTCTGCTCGGTCTTGGTGGGCAGGCCGGTCGAGGGACCGCCACGCTGCACGTCGACGATGACGAGCGGCAGCTCGAGTGCGACCGCGAGACCGATCGCCTCGGACTTGAGCGCCACACCCGGGCCCGACGTCGTGGTGATGCCCAGCATGCCGCCGTACGACGCGCCGATGGCTGCGCCGACTCCGGCATGCTGGGCATCACCACGACGTCGGGCCC
>JBKJUS010000059.1:0-14143 GCA_046590575.1 Mycobacteriales bacterium
CGCTCGCCAGCAGCACTGCCATCGCCCCCGCCCTGCCCCAGCAGCGCACCGCGCAGCAGCAGCGCGTGGACACGTTCGTGGGGGCCGCCATGGAGGCGCTGCGCCAGGTCATGGTCGACCAGCAGGTGACCTACGAGGAATACGCAGCGGCCAAGCAGTGGCTGATTTCGGTCGGCGAGGCCGGAGAGTGGCCGCTTTTCCTCGATGTGTGGTTTGAGTCCACGGTCGAACAGGTCGTCACCGCGGAGCGGCCCGGAAGCAAGGGCGCCATCCTCGGCCCCTTCTACCTGCCGGACCAGGTCCGGATGAGCAGCCCGGCGACGCTGCCGATGCGCGACGGAGAGGCAGGCGAGGTCCTCGTGCTCACCGGCCAGGTGCGTTCCATGAGCGGTCAACCGCTGGCCGGCGCGATGGTGGACATCTGGCAGGCCGACGCCGACGGGCTGTACGGCGGCTTCGGGCTCGACGGCCCCGCAGGCACGCTGCGCGCCCAAGTCGTCGCCGACGAGCAGGGCCGCTACGAGATCCACACCATCCTGCCGGCGCCGTACGAAATCCCCAAGGGCGGCCCGTGCGGGCAGCTCATCGCGGCCGCCGGCTGGAGCGCTTTCCGCCCGGCCCACCTGCACGTGCTCGTCAGCAGCGCCGGGCACCGGCAGCTGACCTCGCAGCTGTACTTCGACGGCGGCAAGTTCCTCAGCAACGACGTGGCCAGCGCCGTCAAGGACGAGCTAGTGCTTCACCCGGTCGAGATCGACGGGGGCAAGAGCGCCACCTACGACTTCGTGCTCGACGCCTCCTAGCCGCAGCACGTTCTCGTTCGCACTGGTGCCGCGTTTGACGGGTGGGCCGTGACCTCGGGCGGAAGCCACTGGCGAGAAAGGTGAACGCGCCCGGGAGTCTTCGCGGGCCAATGGTGCGCGTAGCGCTCGCCGCCCCTGCAGCGGGGCTGCATCGGTGGCCCGCCTTTCGCCCCGTTGGGTGGGCTTGGGCGGCCGGCATCGCCCTCGCCGCGGCAACGCTGGCCGCGCGCTCACCGTCGCATACCTGGCAAAGCTAGCGGCGTGGCGGTGCTCTATCTCGCCTGGGTGGCCGGACATCGTGAGAGGGCTACTGGCACTAGCCTCCTCCTCTATGCGCATTACCGACCTGCCTGTTGAACTTGTCACCGACGCGGTGACGCTCTGGCATCAGAGCGGCCTAACACGCCCATGGAACGACCCGCACGCCGACCTGAGGCGAGCGCTGGACGGCCCGAGCTCCACGGTTCTCGCTGCTGTAGATGACGCCGGAGTTCTTGCGGGCACGGCGATGGTGGGTCATGACGGGCACCGCGGCTGGGTCTACTACGTCGCGGTACGCCTAGATCGACGTCGGACCGGGGTCGGACGACGACTGGTGCGAGAGTGCGAGAAGTGGCTCATTGAACGCGACGTACCGAAGGTCCAGTTGATGGTGCGCACCACGAACTCCGGCGTCGTCACCTTCTACGAAGCACTCGGCTATGAGATGAGCGACGTCCTCGTCCTCAGCCGGCCCTTGAACGGGTAGGGCCGTCCGAGCGAGGACTCCCCACTTCCCTGCGGTGGAGCGCGACGTCCATCGTCAGGGTCTACCGTCGATTTCTTGACCGAGTTCCCCAACAATTGTTTCTGTCCTATGACCGCTGCTGATCGGACAGACGGCTTTTGCCAGGTTGGCTTCGGCTGGAGACGATGCCTCGGTGGAACCGTTCGGTGATGAGCCTGTTCGCTGCCCCGGTTGCGGCCTGCGCTTCGTACCGGACCGGGCGAGCGAGACCCGCGCGCACCGGCATGCGGTGTCGCCGAGCGTGTTCCGGCGCGAGGGCGAGTACTGGCTGATCATGTTCGAGGGGGACGTCATGCGCCTGCGCGACACGAAAGGCGTGCGCTGTCTCGCGGCTCTGCTGGCGAACCCCGGGCGAGAGATGCTGGCGCTGCAGCTTGTGTCGGGGGACGGCCGGCCAGGTGCGCCGTCGGCGGCCGGTCGCGTGCGGAGCGAGGACGGTCTGCGCCTTTTCATTCCCGGTGACGGCGAGGACGTCATCGACGCGAAGGCTCGGACGGCCTTCGAGCAGCGCCTCGACGACCTGCGCGCGGAGGCCGACGAGGCTGAACAATTCGGCGACGCCGAGCGGCTCGCGCGAGCCGAGGGTGAGATCGAGGCGCTCGTGCAGGCGCTACGTTCTGTGGTCGGGCTCGGTGGGCGGACCCGGCAGATGGCGTCGCCGGCCGAGCGTGCCCGCCAGTCGGTGACGAAGGCGATCAAGGCCGCTGCAGAAAGGATCGCCGCCGAGAGTCCGGCGCTGGCCCGTCATCTAGCGAGCACCGTGCGGACGGGGACCTACTGCGTCTACGACCCCGATCCTCGCGTGCCCGTCACGTGGCGGACATGAGTGACGCGCCTCTTCACAATCGTGACGCCCGTTCTCACGCCTTGCCTTTCGAGGAGGGAACTATGGACGGGTTAACAGTTCTCGACCGGAACGACCCTGGCGGCGCCGAACGCGAGCCCCTGACGCAAGGCGACGTGGCGGCGCTCCAGCAGGTGATGGCAGCAAGCGGGCTGCCGCACATAGCGCTCGCCGGCCGAACGACGGTCGTGTTCGCCTTCCCCGGAATGGGAGTCGGCGACGTCTATCCCGAGCTAGCCGGGTGCACCCGGGAGGTCTGCGCGTTCATCGAGGAGTCTGCTGTTTTCCACAAGCATGGCGTCCAGGTCGTCGGGCTGTCGACGGAGCCGGTGGAGCCGCCGCCTGGCTGCATCGCCATCCCGTTCCCCGTCGGCCTCCTTCCGCAGGAGGAGATCGTCTCCCCCTTGACGTACGTCGACAAGGGGGAGCAGCGGTTCGCGGTGCGCGCCAGCTACCTCGTCTACCCGGACGGGACCGGTGAACGCATCGGATCTGTCACCGACGTCGTCGCCCACGCCCGAAAGTGCCTGAGCGTCGTGACCGACCGGCGGCTCGCCAGGTTCCGCGAAGCGTCGCTGGACCACCTGCGCCGTAGCGGCGCTGCCCGCACTGTGATGGAGGCCCATGGGGTGCTGGCAAACGGCGCAGACTCCGTCGCGATCTCACGCGTGCAGCTGCGCTGCGAGCTCGTCGCCAAGATGGCTGACCCGGCCATCATCGCGCAAGAGGCCGGCTACATCGAGCGGATCAACTCCGTGATGGCCGACGCCGGCCGGCCGCCCATCTTCCCGATCGTGGTCGGGGTCTGCACCGACGAGCAGCCCGGGTGGTACCTGATGGAGGCCGCTGACCCAGTCACCCTCGACCGGACGGCGTTCACCGACCGCGACCGTACGGCACTGTCGTCGTGGGGAACTGCAATGGTGGAATTGGCAATCCGCAAGATGGCGGCGCTGTACGACCTGACGTTCCGCGCGGAGACGCCCGCCGTGAGTAGGTACCACTATTACGAGCGTTTCCTGGCCATAGTGCGTCGTGAGGACTTCCGCGGTGCCTTCACCACGCTGAAGGCAGGCTGCGACATCGCAGAGGTCCTCGCCACCCCGGTTCTCCTTCCTGACGGGACCTCTTGTCGCTCCTTCAACGAGCAGATGGCGTTCCTCGCCGGGCACATCGACGACCTGTGCGAGCCCATCGGTGCATACGTCCACGGCGACCTTCACCTGCCAAACATGCTGCCCTCCGCGGACGGCAATGACGTCGTCCTGATCGATCCACGCGTGGTGTGGGACGGCAAGGACGTCGGTGACCCTGGTTTCTGCGATCCGATGTACGACCTTGCAACGCTGCTCCACAGCCTGCACGTGATGTCGGCGATCCTGCACGCCGTCGAGGAGGGTGAGTCCGACCGGCTCCTCGTGCTCTCCGCGGACGGACGGGTGCAGCAAGGCGTCCTACTGGTCGCGGGCAACCCGCTCGAAGAGAGCTTCCTGACCTGGGTAGAACGCGAGACCGATCCGAAGATCCTCGGCGAGAGATGGCGCGCGCGACTGCACATCGGCGCGGCGAACGCACTGTTCGGCTGGCTAAAGTATGCGCGCGCGGTGCAGACCCGCCATGCCTGGGACGCGATCTTCGTGTCAGTTCTCTACCAGCTCGAGCAGGGCCGCCGTGCTCTGGAGGAGGAGCGGTCATGACGACCACCATCTCGCTACAGCGGCCCTACGGCACCCGGCCGATTCGACCTCTCGGCCTCTGGCAACGCCACGGCTGGCAGGTCAAGCAGTACGGGATCGCCGACGGCCGTCCCGGGGCCCGTAAAGAGCTGGTGGAGGCCGTCCGGCGGCTTGCGGAAGCCGTGCTCCCGAGCCCCGCCGTGACGGACCGTCGTTACGGTGTGGCGTTCGTGGGAGCCCACGATGCGCGCGGAGGGTGCTTCGCCTTCATCGACTGGTGGGCGGACGACAACGAGCTGCACCACCACGCGTTCAGTGGACCCGACCCCGACTCGCTCGCGCCGGTCTCCCCCGACGGTGCGATCGCTTGTGCCTGGGACCTTGCCGTGATCGGTTTCGAACGCGCCGCGTGGCTCGAGTCGGTGCTCGTCAACCCGGCGGGACCGGACCTGGCTGCCTACTTGCGTGCCACGATGACCGCGGACGTGTAACCAGTTCCTTTATCTCGGCGAGGAGGCTGTATGTTTCCGACTGCATCGGACGCAGGAGCGGCGAAATCGGCTCACCTACTGCGTGCGGACGAAGCCTTCGTCGGTAGCGACAACGGCATCGAGTTCTGGCGGGGCGCCGACAGTCACGCGCTCGGAACGCAAGCGTTCCTCGCCCGCGCACTCTGCGCTCCAGGGACGCGCATACCCCCTCATCGGCACACTGAGGACACTATTGCCTACCTTGCCGACGGCAAGGCCGTCTTCCGCAGTGGCGAGGATCTTCGTGACGTCCATGAGATGAACGCGGGCGACTGGTTGTTCGTCCCAGCGGGGTTGGTTCACGTGGAGGAGACACCCGACGACTCTCACGGCGACTTCCTTTACGCCCGTGCGGGGGCCGGCGGAGAGACCACATACCTCGACGAGGCTCCTCAGTCGTAGTCGCATTGATCCCGAACGGACGAAGATCCGCCCGTTCGCGCCCAGCGGATGGCGCAAGCCACGAGATGCCGCGACGAGGACCGGAGACAAATACATGAGCAGTCCCGCTCTCGTTCGCACTGGTGCCGCGTCTGACGGGTGGGCCGTGACCTCGGGCCGGTGGCGAGCGCTCACAGTTTGCTCACAGACCTCGCGGCAGAGGCCGAGACGTGGCATCATCAGCCGCATGGTCACACGACACGTGACCTGCTCAAATGTACTGGGGCGCAGCAGAAATCACGGCACTGAGCGGGCTCATAATCCCTCGGTCGCAGGTTCGAGCCCTGCCTGCCCCACGACGCATCGTCGCAGGTCAGACGGCCTCTACGCCCTCATCGGCATGAAGGTGAACGACCGTCGCAGGTCCCGACTGACACATTTCTGACACAACTGTCGGTCGGAACGCTGCGTTGAGGCGGTCGGCCACGTCGTCCAGGTCGTCCCCGAAGAGCCCGGCGTAGACGTCCAGCGTCATAGCTGCGGAGGCATGGCCCAGCATGAGCTGAACCGCCTTCACGTTCGCCCCTGCAGACACGGCGAGAGACGCTGCGGTGTGGCGCAGCTCGTGGGGAGTAAGCCCGGTGAGCCCGACCTCCGCTGCGGCGGCGTCGAAGACCCGGCGACGGAAGTTGTTGTTCCGCAGGATGCCTCCGTCTGGCGACGTGAACAGTGGGGCACCTGGCTCTCGGCCTGCGGCCAGCGTCATCAGGTCATCGACCAGGAACGACGGGAAGGGCACACTCCGCTGCTGATGACTCTTGGTTGAGGACTCGACCGTTCGCCCGTTCACCTCCGTGATCGAACGTCGTACCTGCAAACGACGACGCATCAGGTCGGCGTCCTCAATGCGGAGGCCTGCCGCTTCGCCCCATCGCAGTCCACAGCACGCGAGGGTGAGAACGAGCGGACGGTACTGCCCGCAGGCATTTGCGAGCCGGTCCACCTGCTCGATCGTGAGGAAGCGCTTGTTGGCCTTGCGGACGCGGGGGAGTGACACGCCGTGGGCCGGGTTGCGAGCGAGCCGGCCGTCGCGGACTGCCAACTCCAACGGCTGTGAGAACACGCGGTGGGCCTGCCGGATGGAGGCGGGGGCGAGTCCTGCTGAGTTGAGCTTCGCTATCCACCCAACGACATCGGCGTGAGTGATCTTCGCCAACGGCACAGCCGACCACCTGGGCATGATGTGGCAGTCGAGCAGGGACCGGTACCGCGCCATGGTCGACGCCTTAAGGCCGACGTTCTCGGCCAGCCAACGCGCTCCCCACTCGCCATAGGTGACCTTCGCCATCTTGGGGTCGAGCCATTCTCCGCGCTGCTGGCTCACGTTGGTCGACGCGAGGAACGCCGCAGCTGTCGACGCTCGCTGAAAAGTGGGCCGGTTCCGCTCTTGGAAAAGTAGGCCACGTCAGTCGTCTGATTGTTGCTGGTTGTCGGCCCGTGCGGAAGGCAGGGTCGTGATGCCTTTGTCTCTGAGTCGGTAGCTGGCTCCTTTGAGTGTGATGACTTCGGCGTGGTGGACGATGCGGTCGATCATGGCTGCGGCGGTGACTTGGTCGCCGAATACGTCGCCCCAGCGGGAGAAGGCGAGGTTGGAGGTCAGGATCAGCGAGGCGTGTTCGTAGCGGGCCGAGACGAGTTGGAAGAACAGGTTTGCGGCGTCTTGCTCGAAGGGGATGTAACCGACCTCGTCGACGATGATCAGGCCGTAGCGGCGTAGCCGTGCGAGCTCGGCGGGCAGCCGCCCGAGGGTGTGTGCGGTCTGCAACCGGGTGACCCACTCGGTGGCGGTCGCGAACAGGACCCGGTGACCGAGGTGCGCGGCTTTGATCCCGAGTCCGATCGCGAGGTGGGTCTTGCCAGTGCCTGGCGGGCCGAGCAGCACGACGTTGGCGCCTTCGGTGAGGAAGGTGCCGGTGGCCAGGTGCGCGATGAGGTCGCGGCGGGCGCTGCGTTGGTGGTCGAAGGTGAACTCCTCCAGGCTCTTGCGGCCGGGGAATCCGGCGGCGCGGATGCGCAGCTCGGCGCCGGAGGCGTCCCGGGCGGCGACTTCTCGGTCCAGGACCGCGGCGAGGTAGTCCTCATGCGACCATCCGTCCGCGCGGGCCTGCTCAGCTAGGCGGCTTGCGGCTTCGCGGATACGGGGGGCCTTCAGGGCCCGGGCGAGGTACTCGATCTGGGTAACGGTCTGGTCGCCCATCAGGCCACCCACTCCACCGGATCGATGGCGACGTCGAACGCGGCGTCATAGTCGGCGAGGTCACGTCCCAGGTCGTCCTCGTGGGCCGGCTGCTGGCTGGTCTTGGCCTGGAACGACTCCCGCAACCGTTTCGCTGAGGCGACGTGCTCAGGGTCGGTGAGGATCTGCGCGGACCCCCACGCCCGCTGATGGCGGGCGAGCAGGTGCCCGTCGAGGTGGGCGGTCACGGTCCGCAGATCGGCGTGGACGTCGATCATCCGCCCGATCGCGACCGGGTCGACGGAGTAGTCGTTGCTCAGCACCCGGACGTAGTAGTCCCGACCCAGCCGCACCCGGGCGTTGAACCCGAACGCTGGAGTCACCGGTGGGAGCGGCATCATCGCAGCCCGATCCGCGCCGATCAGTTCGACCGGTCGGGTCTGCAGGTCCCGGATGAAACGGCGGTGCGCGACCTGCTCGAGCCAGCTCTGCAGCTGGCTGTTGAAGTCCGCCGGGTCGGCAAAGCTGCGGGCCGGCAGGAACGAGTCCTCCAAGTATTGGATCGCCCGCTCCACCACGCCCTTGGACTCCGGGTCTCGCACCCGCAGCTGCACGATCCTTGAGCCCAGCGTGCCCATGAACCCCGCAACCCCTTCCGCGAGGTGGTTGCGACGACCGATGCCGGCCTCGTTGTCCCAGATCAGCCGGTGCGGCACCGCCCCGAGCGGCTCACTGAGCAGCTGCCAAGTGCCAGCGAGCAGATCCGCGGTAGTCCGGGTCGGGATCATCGTCGCGGTGATGTGCCGGGAGTTGCACGACACCATCACCAGCACGGGGAACCCCTCCCGGCGCCGCCCGACCGGGAAGCTCAGGCCCTCGGGGAACCACAGGTCGCACTGCGCCGCGTCACCCGGGTCGAACACCAGCCGGTCGGCTGGGTCGACTGGAGTGTGCAGCGGGCGCAGCAACGCGACCTGCTTGCGGAACCACGACGGCGATCCAGACCAGCCCACCCGCTCCGCGATCACCGTTGCCGAGATAGACGGGTCGGCCTGCAACAGCTGACGGACCCGCGGCTTCACCGCGTCGAACATCGACGGCACCGGCGGCCGCTCGTACTTCGGCGGCGAGGCCTGCGCGAGCGCCCGATCCACCGTCGCCCGTGCCACCCCCAGCCGCGCAGCGATACCGCGCCGCGACATCCCCTCGCTTGAGTACAACCGTCGAATCTCGGCCCAGTCCTGCACAGTGATCACCCACCCAATCTTGGTTGGGTGGCTCACTTTTCGAAGAGCGCTACTGGCCTACTTTTCGAGGAGCGCTGACATCCCGAGACATCGTTCACTTCGGGGTCCTGGATTGGTAGTCCCGGGTGGGGTCGAGGGTCAGCTCGCGGAGTAGTTCGCGAGAACGACGAGGGCAAGACCTTCCTCACCGTGGCCGAGTTCGCGCTGGTACTCCGCTGCTTGGATGCGGTCGCGCAAGACCTGGTGCTGGTCTCCGTCGGCACCGGCCTGAGGGGGGCGAGATCACGGCGCTGAAGGTCAAGGATCTCGACCTCGAGGCCTCCGTGCCGACCTTGAAGGTGCGCCGGGCGTGGAAACGCAACGGCTCCGGCGAGTTCGAGGTGAAGGGGGCCGGGCGCCAATACCTCGGTAAGCCCAAGACCCGCGAGTCGCGGCGCCAGATCACCCTCGCGCCAGCCGTGGTCGCCGGCTTGCGCAGGGCGATCCAGGGAAAGACCTCGGACGACCTTGTATTCGGGGCGCCCCGAGGCGGTCGACTCGACCAGCGCAACTGGTATGTCGACCGCTGGCTGCGCGCGGTCCGTGCTGCCCGTGCGGCTGGCCGGGAGAAGCGGCCGCGGTTACACGACGTTCGACACACCCATGCCGCCTGGCTGATCTCCGCATGCGTGCTGCTCCAGCCCACCACGTCCAACCCCACCTCGCGGTCGAGCGGGCGTTGGGAGGTCAACGGACGTCACGGTCGTCGGCGACGTCTCGGCTGGCGTCGCTGCCGCCGAGCTGCTGGCCGCGGACGAGATCGCCTAGGTCAGAGCGGGACGTCCCATCCCTCGCCCAACAGTCGACTGTCAGCTGCGACTCCTCGCACACCGTCAGCGGCGACCACCTCGCAGCCCTGTCGTCGATCGAAGATTCGCTCGACGCGCTTCCACGTTATAGAGGCGCTGCAAGCTTGCGGGCCAGCCTCGACGCGAGAACAACGGCATCGACGCCGACATCGTCGGGCACCGAGAGCACGTGCAGCAGCTGTGCCGACCTGGCTACCGCAACCACCGTCACCAGCCGGTCTGAGCCCACCCGGGCGACGAGCCGGGCAACGGCGAACTCCGGCGTGACGCTCACGGGAGTGATGGTGACGGACACCTGCTGCCGGCGAACGCCGACGCTGAACTGCGTGCAGGACTGGAATGCGCCGGCGTACTCCGAGAAGGCTGCACCCAAGCGACGAAACTCGTACACCTCGTGCAGAACCACGCCGCGGCCCGAGTCTGAATGGGCGCGCCCCGCATACGCCTGAACCTGGGCATCGCTGGGAAGTCGGCCGTCACAGAATTCACGGACCGGCGGCGTCTCCTCGTCCCCGACAACGCGCCAGCCCACGCCGATCGCGGACGCCTCGAGCAATGCCCTCTCGACCGGCACGCCGTCCCGGGACACGCCTACCTGCAGGCACAGCGCCATGACAAGGACGGCGAGCACGCTGACGTAGACCGTCCGGTCGAGTGGCGCCCCAGCAACCTCAGGCTCCAATGTTCACGCAACTCGACGAGCCGGTGCGGTTGGTAGCAGCACTCCGCGCTCCGATGGTTGGGAGGGTCTGCCCTCCGGTCCGCCTCATAGCTTCAGGGGATCGATCACGGGCCGGGCTTGACGCAGCTGGGCTGGCCGCCGATGTAGGCCTTTGGTCGTCGACGTTGGATTTGGTTTCGTGCGCGCCTGCCAGTTGCCCGCCTGAGCGGCCGCGCACTCGGACGGCATCAGTACCCAACCGCGACGCAACTCGCCGACCCAGCCGGATATTTCGCCTTGCTCGACGCGCTATCCGCATCGTTGAATGCGCCCGCGTGGCCTGGGATCGGCTCGGGAGCCCCGGTGTCCTCGGAGTTGCCAACCTCCCGGTACGTCACAACCTGAATGGCCTCGATCGGCGTACCCGGCGAAATTGACGCGTAGGGCCGAAACGCCTTCAGAGGTGCGGTGATTCGAACTTCACTTGCGTCCTCGTCGAAGGCGCCCCCAATGAGCACGCGACCCGTCGCCGACGACGCACCGCCGTCCCCACTCCCCACCGAGGAGGTGATTACCCATAGTTGGAACAGCTCACCATCCGGGTGCCGAGAGGCAACAAGCTCGAATCGCGACTTTTCGGAGCTGAATGTCACGGAGTACGCCGCACCGGACGGCGAGGTCAGGTCGAGCGACTCAAGGCGCGGAACTCGAACGACCGCCGTCAAGTTCTGACGATCCGACGCTACGTCCGCGGACACAATGTCCAAACTCGACGACGAGGTTGCGCCGCCAGGTTCGAACGCCACGTTGTCGTCGCCGCGCTCATCGACCACCAAGTTGCAGTACTTCGACGGAGCCGCCGTCGACACCACTTCCGAGCCGACGGTAAGAGCACACGCGGCAAACAACAGGACCAGCCTGCGCATCACAACCTCCATGGTCGGACGGCCGACGTGAGGTCCGCCGCACGAACGCCTTCTGGCGCACCGCAGCCTCCGTACGGCGGACAACCTCACGTCGAGCTAAGGCGCTATCTCAGCACTCGTAGTACCCGGGACTCCCCGAGCCGACGACGGGTGCCCGGTAGTAGACGACGACACGCTGGCAACCGTCGACGTTGGACTCACAGATTGCGTACCCGACCTGAGGCGTCTCGCCCGTGTAGTCACACTGGGCACTGGCGGCGGGCGCGGTCGCGACCAGGCCAGTGGTCGCGGCGACCGCGACCGCGCCGGACAGCAGGATGCGGCTGAGCTTGTTCATGGGTCCCCTTCGATCTGGCGGAGCGATGGCTGCTCCCCCTCCCCTGGCCCGGACCGGCTGGCCGAACCGTCGTCCTCGGCTCGGAGCCGACATCCCACAGGACGGTGAAAGGGCATTTTCATTACATCGATGCCAGGAAATACGCTGAGTGCTCGGCGTTATAGGACGCAGTTGGTCCCGATCACCGGCATCCGCTGCAAGCAGATCAGATGGTCTTCCGGCTCCGAGTCGCGGCTTTCGACAAATACCTTCGTGCCGGTCCCCGGGACGGCAGCCTCGGTGCGGTTGACGGGACGGTTCGCCGGTGCAACCGACGAAGCACGCGTCCGCGATGGCATTGCCCCCGTCGCCGGCAGCACCCTCGTGGTCGAACTTGTCCGCCGCATGTTCTCGGCGTATCCGTCGATCGCTGCCATCGCCGGAGGCGGGCGAAGCGGCGTAACAGCTGGTGCTTCGGGCACCAATCCGTAGATCGCTCCCAGAGCGAGCGGGACGACCGCGACGACCCCGACAACTGAGCCGGCGGCCAACCCGCGGGTGCGCGGACGGAGGCGACACCAGCCGAGCACAACGAGTGTTCCGTCGAGCAGATGCAGCAGTCGGCGTCGGGCTCTGCACAGCCGCACCGCCACCTTGCCGGCATCGCTGGGCGCCGGAGCTCGGCCGGCGACTGAGTCGCAGATCGTCTCCCGATCGAGCGTGGGGAGTGCTCCGATCGCCTGCAGAACATCGGACAGCCGCAGCCGGTTGATGACCTCGGATTCGATGTCGCCGTTACTCGGAAGGTCGGGAAGCGCGCTGCCGTCGGCGTACCTCCGTGCCTCGCGGATCAAGTCCGTGTGCAGGTTGCGGGCCACTGTGGCCGACCAGCGGAAGAGGTGCTCTGGGTTGGCGAAGGACTCCACCGTCGCCAGCGCCCGCGCGGCAACCTCCTGGACTAGGTCGTCGACGGAGTCGGCTGGAGCGCGGCGGGCGTGCAGCACTCGGGCGACTCGCGGCGCCACCTCGGGCCAAGCCGATCCCACGTCGAATCGATCGGTCGACACCTGCTGAACCTGCATGGAGCTGGGCCCTCCCCTGGGTGGTTCAACGCTGAGTGTCCGTCCCGCCGCACGGCGTGTCCAGCGTGCCGCGGTAATCGAACTGCCCGATCCCCGTCGTGTTGGCGACCACACCGACGAAGGAGGGCTCCATGGAGCGTGCACGAAGCAATGGACGACAGATCTCACGAGCGGCCGGAATTGCGGCCGTCGTGGCGGTCATCCTGGTGAGTGCTGCATGTCCGGCGCAGGCGACGGACGGCACCTGCTATACGGTCGGCGTCGAGCACCCGCCGTATGACCCGGCCGTCGAAGTATGCCCCCCGGACTTGCCGCCCACCGGAAGGCAAACTGGGTAGCAATCTCGAGGCGCTCGCCGTGCGTCGCGCGCTGCTGAGGGCAGGCACCGCCTGCCCGTGACTTCTGTCCGCAGGCTGCGCGGCGCACGGCGAGCGCCGGAACCCCGCGGCGAAAGGCCAGCCGGGCACCACTGGCATCCAGGCACAACTGTCCCTAGCGCCTAAGACAGGCGCCTCGCACGGCCGATGTAATGACAAGGCCCCGTCGCCGTCTTGTGGGAGTCGGCGCTCAGCCGGCGAGGACGGTTCGGCCAGCCGGTCCGGACCGGGGGTGGCAGAGCAATGTTCCGCCAGCTCGAAGGGTCTTATGAACAAGTTCAGCCGCATCCTGCTCTCCGGCGCGATCGCGGTCGCCGCGACGACCGGGCTGGTCGCGACGGCGCCCGCCGCCAGTGCCCAGTGTCCCGACGAAACTGACACCGCGATTCAGGCTGGCGGTCAGTACGTCGCCGTCGTGCCGTGCTTCAGCCTCGTCGACGACTGCGTCACCGTCGCCGTTTATTTCCGCGTCAACAGCGCGAGCGGCAACCGATTGTCCCCGCCGATCTGTCCGTAAGTTCCCGGGTAGGGAGGCGGCCCGGACGGGTCGCCTCCCCCCTCTCCGGAAAGGTCCACCATGACCTGCCGCGTTCGAATCCTCGGTGCCATCCTCCTGGCGTCTGCACTTGGCCCCCCCGCCGCCGTCGCCTCGCCCAGGCGGACCTGCCAAATGCTGGTCGACCCGGCGTACGATAACCACTTCTCCGGCGATCGCGCCCTAAGCACCGGTGGCCTGGACATTGTGTCCGCGGACATAGCCAGCGACGACCGCTACCTGACCGCCGTCGTGCGACTGCGTGACCTCACCGACAGTCGCGGCGCGCCAACCGGTACAGCTCACGACATCAACTTTGGCTTGGGCGGACAGCGGTTTCTGGCCTCGGCCTACCGTGCGCCGGACGGCGTCGCGTTCGACCTCTGGGTCTTCCGCGAGTCAGCTGGCAACGCCAACGCCGGCTCCACCGTCTACGGGTTCATCGGCAAAATTGAGGGCTCGTTTGACGAGGACACAAGCGAGATTCGCATGCACATCCCTGCGGCCCTAATGCGCACTTACGGTGGCATTCGCGGGGCTCGATTCGACCGGCTCTCCGCTGTGAGCCTCAACTACACGGGCACGACAACTGATCCTGGCGTCCTGCGCCGCGGCTATACCGGAACCAAGGGCGGTAGCACCTTCGAGGGCACTGACGAGGGTTCAACTACTAAGACCTATATCGGCGGCCAGCCAAGCTGCGTCAAGCCCGGCCCGTAGCGCGCGCTGCTGCGACCAGTCCGCATGACTCCAAGGGCCGAATGATCAAGCGGGCTCATCCCCAAGATGGGCCCGCCGAAGGCGATTGGCCGACAGGCCGCCCTGTCGCCTGCACCGAGGCGACTAACCCCGAAGAGCGCCACAAAGGCATACATCAAACGCCGAGACTCGGAG
>JBKJUS010000069.1:0-29212 GCA_046590575.1 Mycobacteriales bacterium
CGACAGCACCCCTGACCGCAACGCCCCTGCCACGCCCGGCAGCACGGCGAGCCGCCGCGCCAACGCCACCTCGCTGCGACCCAGGCTGGTCCGCTGCGCCGCCACCCAGCCACCCGCGGACCCCGCACCCGCCAACACGTACAGCTGACGGGTATCGACATCAGCGAGGCGGTCGAGCAGCGCCCCACGCAGCCGCTCCACCGCGACCAGCAGCACCGCCACGTCAGCCAGCGCCACCGGCCCGGGCAGCGACGAGGGCGACTGCCCGACGACGGCGTCGACCGCCGCGGCCAGCCCGGCCACCGGCGGCGAGAGCACCGACCCGGGCCCGCCGGGCCCAGCGCTGACGTCGGAGGGCAGGCGCTGTCCGGGGGTGCGCCCCTGATCTGTTTCCATTGTCTCGAACATGTGTTCGACTATGCCGCAGGAAACGGTGGGGCGCAACAGGTCGCAGAGAATGTGGATAAGAATTTCTGTGCCGCCCGGATGACGAGTCGCGCGTACGCTGGCGCTCATGACCGACGCGGCGGAGGTACGACGGCTGTGGCACCTGTTCGAGCCGGTCCACGCACTCGTCTACTTCGCGCCAGAGCCGCGGACGGCGTACCAGGCTGCCGGTCTCAAAGGCGGTTGGATGGGCTACTTCGCCTCGCGATCGGCAGCGCTTGGCGCCGTGCCTGCGCCGGTGGTGACGGCCACCTTCTACAACTTCCACCCCGCCATGGTGGCCCGGTCGATCCCCGACGCATGGGGATTCGCCAGCCCTGAAACGGTCCTCGCAGCCCGGCTGGAAGGGGTGAGCGCCGCCCTGGCCCGAGTCCTCGGGGCGGCCATCGAGGGCGACGACGTACGCCGGTCCGCGGAGCTTGCCCTCGAGGCTGTCCGACACTGTGACGCAGCGGGTCGGTCGTTGTTCGGCGGCCATGTCGCTCAGCCGGTGCCCGAGCAGCCGCACCTCGCGCTATGGCACGCGGTGACCTGCCTGCGGGAGCACCGCGGCGACGGTCATGTCGCGTGCCTGGTCGCGGAGGGGCTCGACGGCTGCGAGGCCAACGTCGCGCAGGCCGCCGCCGGACGGCTGACTGCTCAGATGCAGCAAGACTTCCGTGGTTGGTCGGCGGCGGAGTGGGCCGCGGCGACCGGCCGGCTTTCGAGTCGTGGTGTGCTCGATGCCGCTGGGGCGATGACCGACGCGGGTCACCGACTGCTGGACCACATCGAAGCCCGGACCGACGCGCGCGCCGCTGCGCCGTATGACGCACTCGGCGAGCGAGGACGTGCCGATCTCGCCGCCGCGCTGGCGCCGCTTGCC
Organism: Mycobacteriales bacterium; assembly: GCA_046590575.1. Lineage (GTDB taxonomy): Bacteria > Actinomycetota > Actinomycetes > BP-191 > BP-191 > DATLNF01. Next base: position 1,313 of record JBKJUS010000069.1, read on the forward strand.
CGGGCAGTTGTCACCGCCGGCGGGCTGCCGTTCCCGAATCCGATGGCGTTGCCGCCTCCGCCCGTCTAGATCACCAGCATTGTTGGCAGGACGTCGAAGTGCTGGATCGCGACTCAGCGCGGGCCCAGCACGTCGTCGAGCACGATGACTGGCAGGGCGTCGGCAGCGCGTTGGAGCTGCCGGTCGTTGGTGAGCAACGCCTCGGCACCGGCCAGGATCCCGGTGGCCACCTGGACCGCGTCGGGCAGGGTCAGCCCGGTCACGCCACGAAGTCGGGCGGCCCGATCGGCTACTTCGGCGCTGAGGTCTACGAGCTCAAGGCCGGGTAATGCACTCACGGCGGCACGCAGCTCCCGTGCCCGGTCGACCAGACCGTCGCGGTAGGGGCGACTGAGCAGCTCCGCGAGGGTCACCGTCGAGGTGACGCCCGACATCTGCCCGGCGCTCATCCGGGAGAAGACCGTCGACTCGAGGAACTGCGAGCGCCGATCGGTGCCGTCGAAGAAGTAGATGAAGCAGTTGGTGTCCAGCGCCAGCCGCTTCGGCAGCGCCGGCCGGCTCACCGAGGCCATTCGCTGCGGAGTGCGCGTTGCTCGGCGACCGCGTCGACCGCGTCGTAGAGGCCGCGGCCGGCAGCGCGCAGCCGCGCCACTGGATCCTTGGCGACCGGCTCGAGCACCAGGCGGCCGGCCGCGTCGACCTCGGCATGGAGCAGGTCGCCCTCCCCGATGCCCAGCTGCCTCCGGATGGCTGCGGGGATGACGATCTGCGCCCGTCGTCCAACTCGAATGTCCACTGTCCGATATTATCATCCACCTACAGGAACCACCCTCGGTACGTCGAATGGCAACAGCACCCTCCGTCCCAGCACCTACGAGGAGAACCACCATGCGCTCCCGTCTCGGCCTCGCCGCCGTACCCGTCGCGCTGTTCCTGCTAGCGACCAGCGGGATGGCTGCCGCGCCCAAGGCCGTGCCGCAGATCGTGGACGCAAAGGGTGACTCCGCCGCTGGGCAGTCCTCGCTCGACATTCTCAGCGTGCAGTACTCGACCACAGGCACCGGCTCGGGCCCGACGTACCTGCCAAAGAAGCTCATCGTCGCGCTGACCCTTGCCGGCCCGCCGTCGACGAGCGGTGTCGTGAGCTACAACGTCGTGGCCGACACCGACGGCTGCGGGCTCATCGACATCCGCTACGCGCCAGGTCACGCCATCGGCACCGTAATTGGCGACACGTACGCGAAGTTCGGCAGCTGCGGTGAGTCAGTCTTCCTTCCGGCGAAGGTCAAGGGCTCCGTCGTCAGCTTCGAGTTCGCGCTGAAGGCGGTGGGTATCGACCGCGGCACGGTCTTCAGCGACTTCACCGCGAGCGTCGATCCGAGCGACCCGGCGATCGCGGAGGTCAGCACCGACGGCGGCCCGGCTGACGGAGTCGGCGACAAGGCAACAGGCGACGGGACTTGGGAAGTTCCCTAAGTCGGGACGACCTGCAGCCGGAACGGATCTGGCGGAGGAGGGGGCGCCAGGTCGGCGCGCGGACACGTCAGCAACGTCAGGCCGACGCTGGCCAGAGCGTCGTCGCAGAGTCGGTCGACGGTCCAGCCGACGCGCAACCCATGGTCGGTCATGGTGACCTTGTAGATCGTGATCTCGTGCCGGGCTGGGCGGTCGTACATCACCGCAATGGAGCCCAGCAGCTCGGAGCGTCCTCGGGTCCCAGCCGGCCCGTCCCACGGGCAGCTGTACCGCTGCCAGAGTGAGGTCGACGCGTTCCACAGGCCACCGTCGGCCACGTCAGAGCGCTTGAGCAGGGCGACGATGGCACAGGCCTCGCGCTCCGGCAGTACAGCGGCCGGCCTGATGATGCGTTCCTGCGGATCCATAGTGATGTTGTCGACGGCCCGAACAAGGCGACCCGTCACCCGGGTGGGTGAAGCGTTGCTTCGTCGACCGGTACCCTCGGGGCATGACTCCAGAGGAGATCGCGTCCGGACGCGCACGCTGGCAGGCTCGGTACGACGCCGCGACCAAGCGGGACGCGGACTTCACGACGCTCTCCGGTGTCGAGGTCGCACCGGTCTACGGACCGAAAGACGGCGACTCCGTCGAGGGCTTCGAGCGCATTGGCTGGCCGGGGGAGTTTCCCTTCACTCGCGGCCTCTACCCGAGCGGCAACCGCGGCCGGATGTGGACGATCCGGCAGTTCGCCGGCTTCGGTAACGCGGTGCAGACCAACGAGCGCTACAAGATGATCCTGGCCGAAGGGGGCGGCGGTCTGTCTGTCGCGTTCGACATGCCGACGTTGATGGGCCGTGACTCCGACGACACTCGAGCGCTCGGTGAGGTGGGTCACTGCGGGGTCGCGATCGACTCGGCCATCGACATGGGGATCCTCTTCGACGGCATCCCGATGGGTGACGTGACCACGTCGATGACCATCAGCGGCCCCGCCGTACCCGTCTTCTGCATGTATCTCGTCGCCGCCGAGCGTCAGGGCATCGACATCAGCACGCTGGACGGGACATTGCAGACCGACATCTTCAAGGAGTACATCGCGCAGAAGGAGTGGCTCTTCCCGCCGCAGCCGCACCTGCGCCTCATCGGCGACCTGATGGAGTACTGCGCGCAGACCATCCCGCGCTACAAGCCGATCAGTGTCTCCGGCTACCACATTCGCGAAGCCGGCTCGACCGCCGCTCAGGAGCTCGCGTTCACCCTCGCCGACGGCTTTGCCTACGTCGAGCTGGGACTGTCCCGAGGCATGGACGTCGACGTCTTCGCACCCGGCCTGTCGTTTTTCTTCGACAGCCACGTCGACTTCTTCGAGGAGATCGCCAAGTTCCGCGCCGCGCGCCGGATCTGGGCCCGGTGGCTGCGCGACGTCTACGGGGCCAAGACTGACAAGGCACAGTGGCTGCGTTTCCACACGCAGACGGCTGGCGTGTCGCTCACTGCGCCGCAGCCGGACAACAACATCGTCCGGACGGCGATCGAAGCACTCGCTGCGGTGCTCGGCGGCACCAACAGCCTGCACACCAACGCCCTCGACGAGGTGCTGGCACTGCCGAGCGAGCGGGCCGCGCAGATTGCGCTGCGCACCCAGCAGGTCATCGCCGAGGAGACCGGTGTGGTCAACGTCGTCGACCCGCTCGGTGGCTCGTGGTACGTCGAGGCGCTGACCGACGAGATGGAGCGCCAGGCCGAGGAGATCTTCGCCAAGGTCAAGGCGATGGGACACGACGAGACGATGACGGCGGGCATCCTCCGGGGGATCGAGGAGGGCTGGTTCATGAGCGAGATCGCTGAAGCGGCCTTCGTCTACCAGACCGCGCTGGAGAAGGGCACCAAGAAGATCGTCGGGGTCAACACGTTGAAGTCCACGGACGACGACGAGCTGGAGATCCTGCGGATCAGCCACGAGGTCGAGCTCGAGCAGCGTCGGGTGCTAGCCGACCGGCGGTCCGACCGGGACGAAGCGGCGGTCACTGCCGCCGTCGCCCGCATGGTCGACGTCGCTCGCACCGACGCCAACATGGTGCCGGCGATGCTCGACGCAGCGCGGGTCGAAGCCACGCTGGGCGAGATCTGCGACGCCTTGCGCGTCGAGTGGGGCTCCTACACCGAGCCGCCACGATTCTGACCGACGTTCGGCCGAATGGATGATCACTCTGCGTTAGCAGGCGAAGGGCTGACAGCCGCCGAACGTGCTCATGACCGGGGGGTCAGGATCCTCTTGCTCCCTGGTGACCCGTAACCCAGAAACCGGGAGATTCTCAGTGTCTGCTGTCGCGCGCCGGATTCCTGCCCTCGCTCTCCTCGCCGTGCTGGCGCTGGTAGTCAGCCTCGTGCCCCCCTCCCTGGCGCGCGCCGAGGTCGCACCGGAGCGAGCTCGGGTCGAGGCTGCGCTGGCCGCCGACCTCGCCGCGCTGCCTGGCGTGACGCCGTACGCCGCCTTCGTGCACTTCCGCGGGGGAACGCCGGAGTACCGTGCGGCGCTGCTCGCCGACCACGGGTTGGACTCGGTACGTGACTTCGCGTCCATTGACGTCGTGTATGCGGTGGGGACGGTGGCCGACATCGCCAGCCTCCGTGACGAGCCCGGAATCAGCTACCTGCAAGCCAACCGGCGGCTGGCCTACCACGGCGAGACGGCGACCTGGGCGACCAAGGTCCGGGTAGCCCAGGAGCAGGCCGCCGGCGGTCCTTACCGCGACACCGCCGGCCGGGTGCTGGATGGCACCGGCGTCGGTGTCGCGGTGGTCGACTCCGGCATCGACGGGCTGCACCCCGACTTCGCCGGCCGGATCGGCAAAAACTACAAGGTGGCCTGCTCGACACCGCTCCTGGCCAGCACCAACACGGGCCTATGCTTCGGGCCGGTCCTGGTGCAGGACCTGCCGACGGGAGAGGCCACCGGTGGTCACGGCACACACGTCGCCGGCATCGTCGGTGGCAGCGGAGCCGCGTCGCAGGGAACCTTCCGCGGGGTCGCCCCCGGCGTGACCCTGTTCGGCTACAGCGTCGGAGAGACGATCAGCGTGCTGTTCGCCGCCGAGGCGTTCAACCACATGCTCACCAACTACGACACATTCTCCCCGCGGCTGCGGGTCATCAACAACTCGTACGGCGAGACGGCGGGCACCGCGTTCGACCCGGAGAACGTGCAGACGAAACTGGCCGACAAGCTCATTGCCAAGGGCGTCGTCATCACCTGGTCGGCGGGTAACAACGCCGGCACCGGCGCCGCGGACGCCACCGGGTCGCAATCGAAGAACCCGACGCCGGGCAACATCTCGGTGGCCAACTACGACGACCTGGGGACCGGCTCCCGCACGTCGGGGGTTGTGTCGGGCTCCAGCCGCGGCCGGTCGGGCCAGCCGGCGACGTATCCCGACCTCGCTGCGCCCGGCGCCCTGATCACCTCCACCTGCAAGGCCACCCTTCCGGTCTGCTACGCCAATGCCGGTGTCACTCCTGCGTGGGCGCCGAACTACTTCGTTCTCGGCGGTACGTCGATGGCGGCGCCGCACGTTGCCGGCGCCGCCGCTCTGCTGCTGCAGGCCAAGCCGGGGCTGACTCCGGCTCAGATCGAGGATGTGCTGCAGGACACCGCCCGCAAGACGACTGTCGGCGCCGGGTACGAGGCCGACCCGCAGAACCCCGGTGGCACGACGTCGGTGGACAGAGGGGCCGGGCTGCTCGACCTGCAGGCCGCGCTCGATGCACTGGGCGTGGCCCATGACGGAGCCGTTGTCGCGGACCTGCCGACCATCTCCGTGCAGTCGCCGACTGAGGGGCAGGTGTTCGACGGCACGAGCGCCGTGAGCGTGTCGGGGATCGCGACCGACGGAGTGGCCGCGCCCGCGCCGTTTGCCACTGCCTCGCTCGCCGGCGGCGACGCCGGCGACGCACCCGGTCCGGGGGCGCTCGACCTGGTGGCGCTCCGCGCCATCGAGCAGACCGCCGGGATGCGCTACACGCTTTCTGTTCGCGATGTCGCGGACCCGGGACCGCTCGCCTCGATCGAGTTCCGGCAGAACGTCGACGGCGTGCCCGCTGTGACCACGTTGAACGTCCTTCCCGCCAGCGTGACCGTGCCGGCTCGCGGCGCACGTAACACGGCGCTGGCCAGTGACGTCGTCCGAGACGCCGACGCAGACACGATCGCTTTCACGCTGACCTGGGCGGAGCTCGGCAACCCGGGCAGCGTGACCATCGGCCACAACGTCAACGTGCGCAGCTTCGGCGCACTGGTCCACGACGTGCTCCCCGGCGGCGTGGGGCTCACGGTGAACACCAACCCAGTTTTCGGCGCTCCTTACACGCTGCGGCGGCCCGACCTCACTCAGCCGCCGGTCGCCACGGCGACGCTTGCAGTCGACGGCGGTGCCGAGACTCCGGCTCCGGTGAGCGGCGGCTCTCCGTCGTACGCCGTCGGTGGGGTGATCGACGTGCCGACCCTGGTCGACGGTCCACACACCTTGGTCGCTCGTCTCTATCTCGACGGAGCGCTGGCCGCGAGCGACACAGTGGCCTTCGTGGTCGAGCGGGTGCGGGTCGTGTCAAGCAGTGTGGCGATCACCAGCCCGACAGACGGGGCGACGGTGCCCCGCCAGTTCGTCGACGTCACCGGCACGGCCGGATCCGATGCGCCCGCTGCTCAGGCCCGTCGCGTCACCACCCAGCTGACGGGCGGCGCGTACGACAGCGGGGAGCAGGAGGCCCTCGGCTCGAACAGCTGGGTGCAGTCGGTCGACTTCGGCGCGCTGGACGCGGGGCCCTACGTGCTGACGGCCCGGCTCTACCTCGACGGCGTGATCGCGGCCACCGCGTCGCGCACCCTGGTCGTGCCGGTGCCCCCGGTGCTGGTGTCGTGCTCCCCGCAGGCGTTGTCCTTCTGGCAGAACCAGTACGACGGTGGACAGAAAGCTGTGCTGTCTGCCGCCGAGTCCGCGGCGCTCGCAACCCGCGCGGCCGAGCTGTCCTCTGGTTACTTCGCGGACGCCCGCAGCCTGACCAACACCTTGTTCGTGAAGGGCAAGCTCGCGGCTGAGCTGACCACCGCGCGGCAGTACGCCGCGCTGCTGCTGAACCTCGCCGGCGGGGAGCTGTCAGCGACGTACACCCGCCAGGTCGGACTGTCTGGGGCGGAGGGCCTGAGCTCGTCGACGTACAACACGACCAGGGTAGGCAGCACCGTTCGCGCCGCGGCGGCGTGGGTCCGGGCGCAGCTGCCCGGTGGCGACCTCAGCGCCGCCAACACCGTCGCGTCCTCGATCAACCGGGGGGACGGGCTCGTCTGCTAGAGCCGAGAACTCCCGCGCCGACCGCGACCGCGATCAACGCGGCCGCGACAGTCGTGAGGGGGCGGCGGTCGGGCGGCACCGTCGATGCAGCGACGGCAATAGCAGACGTCGCGTTCGATGGTGCTGGAACGGGCGAGACCGGGCGAGGCAGCGGCGGGAGGGCGACCGTGCCCGCCGGCGGCGCCACGTCGAAGAGCGTCGATCGCAGGTCGAGGCGGTCGGCGACGTCGAGTCCGGTGCGGTCCAACACCCCGGCGGAGCCGTCGAGCCGCACGACCACCACCCGGCCCGATGGGCCACGTCGAAGCGGGGTGACGGTGTCGAGGCGGCCGGGGTAACCGAGCAGCCGGGCAGCCTTCGCGTGGGTGAGTCGACCCGTCCACGGGTCGGCATCGGCGGTCGGGTAGCGCACCGCCGCAAGATAGGGATAGCGCAGTTCCGACGGCCCGAAGCCTTCTGCGGTCGTCGCGGTGACACCGCCGCCGTTGGTGCTGTAGACGGTATTGGCCACCTGACCCTCGTGGCGCAGCACCTGGCCTGCCGTCGCTGCGACGGCGCGGTTCATAGCGGCGTACTCCGCCTGCGCCCCGAGGTAGACCTGGCTGCGGTCGTCGGAATAGAGGTCGAAGTCGCGATCGCGCGGCGCGTAGCGGGCGGCGTGGACGGCATAGCCGCGCGCCGCGATTGCCTGAGCCCGCAGCGACGCCGCCGGCCAGCGTGAGTCGCGGACCTCGCCCATGCCGCGTAGATAGGACTCCACGTTGACGTGGTTCACCACGCGCAGGCGACCGGCAGCGGGGAGCACCCGGAGCACACCGCGGTAGGACGCACCGCCTTCGATGGCGCCGACACCGTCCGGAACGAGGAGAAGTGCGCCCGGCGCGGCGATGCGCACCAGACCCGGTACTCGCGGGCGTACGGCGTGCCCGGGCACCGTGGCGGTGACGACGCTGCCATTCGTGTTGACCGACAGTCGGGCGCCTGGTGCGAGCTCTAGTGGCAGCCCGGCTACCGCACCGCGGTCCGGCCGCACCATGGCACCGGAGGGGGCTAGGAGGACAACCATTGCCGTCGGTTCGCCGTCGTGCACGAGCACCCGGGCGGTCAGGCGGGCCGAGCCGATCGTCGTACCGGGGTAGAAATGAGACAGGATCTGGTCCGCGCTCTCGCCCCGCCGCCCCAGTTCGAGGGCGCCGTCGTGAGTCAGCCCGACTCCGTGCCCGTGTCCCCGACCCGCGAGAAGCAGATCGGGCTTCGCCGGCGCCGCCCCGGCTGCGTCCGCCATGTTTCCGCTACCGAGCAGCAGCGGCGCCAGCGCGACGGCGAGCAGGGTCGAGCCAACGGCGAGCCGGAACGTGGGCATCTCCCTGTCCTGCCCCCCAGCGGGCATCGCAAGCCCCGTGGGAGCATGTCGTCATGGCGATGGACGGAGTTCCCCTGCTCGGTGGACCTGGCCCGGCAGCGGGCCCAGTAGCGGGTCCAGTCCTCGACGTCACAGAGGCGTCATTCGGCGTCGACGTCGTCGAGCGCTCCCACTCGGTGCCCGTCGTGGTCGACCTGTGGGCGGAGTGGTGCGCGCCGTGTCGCCAACTCGGTCCGGTGCTCGAGAAGCTGGCGGCCGAGGCGGCGGGGGCCTGGGTGCTGGCCAAGGTCGACGTCGATGCCAACCCTCGTCTCGCTCAGGCGCTCGAGGTCCAGGGCATCCCCGCGGTCAAAGCGGTCGTCGACGGACAGCTGGTCGCCGAGTTCACCGGCGCGCTGCCGGAGGCCCAGATCCGCACCTGGTTGGCCCAGCTCGTGACGGTGGCGGCAGTGGCGGCCCCAGCGACCGAAGCCGACCCGGGAATCGAGCGTGAGGCCGAGCCCGAGATCCCGCCGCCGCTAGATGAGGTGGCAGTCGCCAGGTTGCTCGAGGCGGTCCGCGCGGCCTCGGGGGCCGACCGGGACGGACCTCGCGAAGAGCTCTTGGCGCTGCTCGCCCTCGCACCGCCGGAGGATCCGCGGGTGCTTGCTGCTCGCCGGGCCCTCGCCAACGCCCTCTACTGAGCGGACCGGAGCCGCCTGATCCGACTTCGGCCGCGGCACGCTGGTGCTGATGGGCGTAGACGGCGGAGTGAAGAGCGACGTCTGTTTCGAGCAGATCGGCATCAAGCCGGCCCTCGGGATGCTCGTCGTCAGCATCGCCAACCCGCGCAAGCCGAAGACCCTCGGCTTCGCCCCGACAAGTACGGCGTCCACAACCAGACCTGGCACCCCGCGGGCCGCTACGTCTACATCAGCGAGCGTCTAGGTCACGTCATTTCTAGTTCAACACCAAGTGCCGCAGGGGACCCGCTGCCAGGTTTGGCCGGTCAGGGCCACGGCCACCTGGTGACCTGCGATGCTGAACTCAAGCGGACGGGCCAGCGCCATGCGCTTCACGGTGGCTGAGATGACCGGGACCATTGTGAGGCGGTCGCCACCCTCGATCCGGTAGGTGAAGGTCTCCTCTTGATTCTCACCCAGTTGGAACGTTCCGGGGCCGGAGATGCGGTAGGGACCGTCGTCAACCTGCTGTTCGTTCTGGTCGAGCGAGCCGAATAGTCCGTCCGCCGTGAAGAAGTGCGAGTGGCGCTGCGGCATCGCCTCTTGGCATAGCTTCTGCTTTTTTTCCAGCTCCTTCGGACTCTCGCCAGGGAAGTAGTCGCCGACGACCCCAGGCGCGAGGGCGCCCAATCCGGCCTCGCTCAGAGCACGCACCATGGACTCGCATGTCCTGACGAGTTCCCATCGTCCAACCAGCCCGACCGATGGAGGTGCGCTGGTCGCCTGAGTCGTAGACGGAAGCACCTTTGCGGAGGGCTCCGACAAGGCTCCATCCCCGCCCGTACCACAGCCAACTGTGGCGCCTGCCAGGAGCGCCAGGGCCAGAGTCATTCTTCTCATTCGGCTACCCCTACCGCCGCAAACGGCGATGCTCGAATTGGCCCAGTGCAGTCGGCGGAAGGTCTAACACGAACTCGATGGTGATGGTGTCGGCTAGGTGACAGACCGCGAAGAACGCGGTCACTCATGGCCGCCGGTCGTTTCGCTGGTGCCGCTCGTCGGGCGACGCACGGCACATAGCCCCTGCCGCTCGTTGCGTTACGTTGCCCGCGCGGGTCACTGGTACGCCCGACACGTTGTTCGGCGGAGTACCGCGTCTGACTACTGGGGGGCAGATGGCACGCGTGCGGCAGTTCTACAGTGGCGACGGGGTTCCGATGGCGGTGCCCGCGGAGCCTGAGCACGTGGTTACTGCTTGGAGTTCGCATCGGCAGCGGTTCCGAAGTTGGTTCGCGGCGCTGGACGCCGACCAGTGGCTCGCTCCTACCCGCTGTAGCGAGTGGCAGGTGAAGGACATCGCGCAGCATCTGATCTCGGGCGCACAGTTCCTCGGGTACACGCTGCACCAGGCCCGTAAGGGCGAGGCGACTCACTTGCTGAACAACTTCGATGCCCAGGTGACGGCGCGAACGGCAACTGCGCTATTCGACGGGATGGGGCTGGCTGAACTGCTTGAACAGCTCAGCGACACCGACCAGCGGGTCGAGCGCGAGATCCGCGGCTTCACCGGCGAACTGTGGAATGCGCCCGCCGAGGCTCCGCCGGGACAGGTTGCGGCCTACGTGGCGGTGAACCACTTCCTGTTCGACTCGTATGTGCACGAACGAGACGTGATGTTGCCGTTAGGCGAAATCCCTGTGACGGAACCCGAAGAGGCATCAGCCGTGGCGTCGTACGTCATGGCGCTCGCTGGCCTAGCCCTGGGCCATGACTACCTCCCGTTCGGCGACAGGACGCTGCGGCTGGACCTCACTGACATCGGTCGCCACCTGTGCGTCGCAGTTGTAGGCGATTGGGTACAGGTCGACTTCTGCGACCCGTCCGAGGCGGTGAACATCTCGGCGACGACCGGCGCCCTCGTAGACGTGGCGACCGGTAGAGCGGCTGCGGACGTCCTGGATGCGGACGCTGCCGGTGCCGACTACTTAACCCACCTTGCGAAGGTCATGGCGTAGACACAACGGTCGGCCTCGGCGGCGATCAGAGCTTGCTTCACATGCCCGCTCCGGGCCACACAACTTCTACGACATCTCGCTGCCGATCCCGGTGAAGGTCGGCTTCTACGTCTCCACCAAGTCGCTTGTAGGCACGCCGAGCGAGCTGGCGTACGTCACGGCGACCGACGCCAACACGTGGAGTGCGAAGACCTACAAGAACCCGCAGTACCTCTTCGCCAACGACCTCAACCGCGGCCTGGACGTCTACAAGTACGACGCCAATGCTGGCGTCGTCGACACCCGGACCCCGGCCCAGCGCAGCGCGTTGACCTTCCGCGACGCGTCGGCCCCCGGCGTTGCCGAAGGCGAGTACTGCTTCACCCTGAAGCCCTAGTCCTGATCGCTGCGGCCGGGCGAGCGAGGGCGCTCGTGGCGTAGCAGCTCGACTGTCCGGCGTACGCCGGCGTGGTCGGCCAAGTCCTCGAGCAGGACGGGGCGCGGAGTGCCCGCGGACGTGTCCGCGAGCGGGATGCGCCAGTTCGGGTACTCGTGCTGAGTGCCTGGCAGGTTGGGCTGGCGGTGCTCTCCCACGGCGTCACCGAGTGCCACGCCGGCCAGTCGGCTTGGTGTGCGCCCGAGGAAGACGTGCATAGCAGTCACCAGCTCGTCGACCGATGCGTCGGCCGCAACGAGCCCATCGGTGACGAGGCGGTACTGGAGCGCCTCGCGGTCACCCCGGTCCAGCTCCTGCTGCGCCTCGACCGTGCGACCTTCGCCGAGCAGGCCGAGCTCAGCTCGCGCCCGGGTGGCCTCGCCGGTCCAGAACCCGATTGCCGTCGGCAGGTCGTGGGTGGTCACCGAGGCGAACGCATCGGCGCGGTAGTCCGACGATCGCGCGTACCCCGTGCCAGCCGCGTCGCGTTCGAACCACAGCACCGCCGACCCCCAGATGCCGTGCGCGGCCAGCTGTTCCGGTACGCCGACCTCGACGGTGCCGAGGTCCTCGGCGACGACGATCGAGCTCGCCCGGTGGGCCTCGAGCGCGAGCACGCCGAGGAGGTCTTTCGCGGGGTATCGGACGTAGGTGCCCTCCGCGGGAGAGCGTCCCTCCGGTACCCAGTACAGCCGGAAGAGGCCCAGGGCGTGGTCGATGCGGACGCCGCCCCCGTGCCGCAGGATGGAGCGGAGCATGTCCCGGAAGGGGGCGTAGCCGGACTCGGCAAGCCGGTCCGGTCGCCACGGAGGCAGCTGCCAGTCCTGGCCGCGCTGGTTGAAGGAGTCCGGGGGAGCACCGACGGTCATCCCGTGCGCCAGGTCGTCCTGGAGTGCCCACGCGTCGGCTCCGTACGGCGATACTCCGACGGCGAGGTCGTGGATGATGCCGATCCGCTGCCCTGCCTCGAGGGCAGCGGCTTGCGCTGCCGCACGCTGCTGATCGCACTGCCACTGCAGCCAGACATGCAGGTCGACGAGGTGGCTCTGCTCCTGACGCGCGGCGGCGACCGCAGGGGAGCGCGGATGGCGAAGGTCCGGCGGCCAGTCCGTCCAGCGCGGCCCATGAACCTCCGCCAAGGCGCACCAGGTCGCGAAGTCGAGCAGGCCCGGACCTTCTCTCTCGACGAACGCGGCGAGCGCTTCGGCGCGGGGACTCTCGAGCGGGACGGCGTGCACAAGCTCAAACGCTTCGCGTTGCAGCCGAGCTACCGAGTTCCGGTCGATGGTGGCGCCCTCGGTGAGTGCCCGGCCGTCCGCGGCGAGCCGGGCCAGCCGATTGCAGCCGCGGGCGTCCAGCGCCGATGCTTCCGCGATGTCTTCGGCCCGCAGGTAGAGAGTGCTGTGGAAGCGCCGGCTCGCCGGAGAGTAGGGCGAGTCCACCTGGGGCATCGTGGGAGCGGCGGCATGCAGCGGGTTGCAGAGCACGAGGTCGGCGCCCTGCTCGCCGGAAAGCCGACATAGCGCGGCGAGGTCGGCGTAGTCACCGATGCCCCAGCTCTGCTGCGACCGCACCGCGTAGAGCTGAACCATCCAACCCCAGACCCGACCGAGCTCGGCGGCTGTCGGGCACGACGACGGCACGGTGATCACGCGGGTCTCCGCGGTGTGGTCACCGGCCCGCACCTGCAACCAGTGGTAGCCATACGGCAGATCGGCTGGCAGGCGCAGCTCGCGACGTTCGAGTCGCTGTCCGGCCACGTCGCGCGTCTCCAGCACTTCACCGGAGACGGGCAGGTCCAACCACCCGCCGACCTCAAGCTGGATCGAAGCGCTCAGGTCCACGCCCACCGGCACGTGCAGCAACACGGACCGGTCGGTGGGGATCAGCACCGCCGTCGGTGGGCTCAACCGCAGCCAGGGTCGAGCATGCACATTTTCCAGCGAGCGATGCACGCTCAGCGCGTCGCCGGCTTCGACGCCTAGGGCTTCGAGGACTGCGCGCACCGTGTCGGCGGAGACGTCCACCCGCGTGCCCGACCAGTCGTCGTACGACGTCAGCACGCCGTGCGCGTGCGCCAGCTTCGCGAGCAGAGCGTCGACAGGTGCCATCTAGCTGCGGATGCGCAGCACGGCTGCTGACTCGGGCGGGAGTACTACGCCTCCGGACGTCAGCTCGACAGTCTGCGACACGAGCGTGCACTCCAGGTCCCGGACGCTCGGCACTGGCACCTCCAGGGGCACCATCGCGAAGTTGGCCACCACGGTGAACGCGCCACGGATGAGCAGCAGCCACCCGTCATCGGTACTCACCTCGACGACCACCCGGTCGAGCCGTCCGTCCGCCAGCTCGGGAGTGGACCGGCGAAGCGCGATGAGGGAGCGGTGCCACGCGAGCAGCCGGTCATGCGGTGCCTGGTCGAGCTCGGACCAGTCCAGCTTCGACCGCTCGAACGTCGCCGCTGCTTGCGGGTCCGGCACCTCATCGGGCGGCCACCCGAACGCGGCAAACTCCGCCCGCCGGCCGTGGCGCACGGCCTCGGCGAGCACTGCGTCGCGGTGGTCGCTGAAGTATTGGAACGGCGTAGTGGCACCCCACTCCTCGCCGTGGAAGAGCATCGGGACGAACGGACTCAGCAGGACGACCGCGGCGGCCACCTCGAGCATCTCGGTGCTCATGAGGTGACTCGAGCGCTCACCGATCGCCCGGTTTCCGACCTGGTCATGGTTCTGCAGGTAGCCGAGGAACCGGGTGGCAGCCAACCCATCCACCGGACGTCCGTGACTGCGGTCCCGGTACGCCGAGTGCTGCCCGGTGAAGACAAAGGCCTGCCGCAGGGCGACGGCGAGGTCCGCTAGGCCGCTGAAGTCGGCGTAGTAGCCGTCGCGCTCACCCGTCACGGTCGTATGGAGCGCATGGTGGAAGTCGTCGCTCCACTGGGCGGCGAGTCCGTAACCGCCGTGTTCGCGGGGGGTCACCAGCCGCGGGTCGTTGAGGTCGCTCTCGGCGATCAGCTCGACGATCCGCCCGGTCTCGTCAGCCAGTTCCTCGACCCGCTGTTGCAGCTCCGCCAGTACATGCGTTTCGGAGCTGTCGAAGATGGCGTGGACGGCGTCAAGACGGAGCGCGTCACAGCGATAGTCACGGAGCCACATCAACGCGTTGTCGATGACGAAGGCGCGCACTTCGTCGCTGCCCTCGTCGTCGTAGTTGACCGCCGCTCCCCACGGCGTGTGGTAGCGCTCGGTGAAGTAGGGGCCGAACCGGTCGAGGTAGCTTCCCGCGGGTCCGAGGTGGTTGTAGACGACGTCGATCACGACGGCCAGACCGGCGCGATGGCAGGCGTCGACGAAACGGATGAGTGCCTCCGGGCCTCCGTAGGCGTGATGTACGGCGTAGAGGTCGACGCCGTCGTAGCCCCAACCCCGGTCGCCGGAGAACTCGTTGACGGGAAGCAGCTCGACGTGGGTCACGCCGAGTCGGATGAGGTGATCCAGCCGTTCGATTGCGGCGTCGAGGGTGCCCGCCGGGGTGAAGGTCCCGACGTGCAACTCGTAGACCACCCCGTCGGCGAGCCGGGCACCGATCCACGACGAGGCCGTCCACATTGCCGATGCCAGGTCGACGACACGTGACGTGCCGTCCACGCCACGCGGCTGCCACTGCGATCGCGGATCGGGCAGCCCCTCGCCGCCGTCGAGGACGTACCGGTAATCGGTGCCGATGCCGGCCTCGGGCAGGTCGAGCTCCCACCACCCGCCGGCCGTCGACGTCATGAGCTTTCGCTCCCCGAGGGTGTCGAGGTGCACCGTTGTGCGGGCGCGCGGCGCCCATACTCGAAACGTCGTCATCGGGGCGTCCTACCCATCTAGGTCATCTCGACGCGGGCGTACCAGCAGCGCGACCGGGAACCGCGTGAGGAGATCTGCGACGGGCACTGCGCCGCCGTCGACGCCCACGCCGGTCATGGCGTCAACCCACCTCCCCGAAGGCAACAGAAGGGTCGTGTCGCTCCAGTCGCCGTCGAGTGAGGCGGTCAACCGGGGCACCACGGTGACGACATCATCCCCCCGACTGAAAGCCAGGCAGTGTCCCGTCTTCGGTCCGATGGCCGCGAGGGGGGTGTACGCGCCGCTCGGCCCGAAGCTCTCGGGCCGCTCTCGACGCAGGCGCAGTGCGGTGCACACGACGTGGAGCTTCGGCAGACCTTCGTCGGACCGCCGAGTGATCTCCGCGACGTCGAGATGGCGCAACTCGGCCAGCAGCGTGCCCCGGTGGGCATGGTCGACTGGGCGCCGGTTGTCTGGGTCGACCAAGCTGTGGTTCCAGAGCTCGCAGCCCTGGTAGATGTCGGGCACCCCCGGCATAGTGAGCTGCACGAGTTTCTGGGCCAATGAAACTGTCCTCGCGTGCGGCTCGATCGTCGCGACAAGGAGCGCTACCTCGGTCTGTGTCTCGTCGTTGCCGAGGACGGCAGCGACGAATTCGCGCAACGCACCGTCGTACACCGGGTCAGGATCGACCCAGGACGTGTGCTGCTTGGCCTCGCGACTCGACTTCTCGAGGAAGGCGGTGGCCCGGTCGACCGGCAGGGGATATGCCGCCACCATCGTCTGGAAGAGCAGGTAGGCGATGTTGCGGTCGGGAAGACCGTGGCGAGCCGGGTCGTGCCGCTCGAACCACCGGCGTACGACGTCGGCCCAGGCGCCGGGGAACTCCGCCAAGGCAACGAGCCGGGCCCGGGTGTCTTCACTGCGTTTCGTGTCGTGCGTCGACAGCGTCGTCATCCGACTGGGCCAGTCGCGCTGGGCTTCGAGACAGACATCGTGGAAGGCATCAAGACTCAGGCCCATCTCGTCCGGATCTCCACCGACCTCGTTGAGCGCCGTCAGTCGGTGGTAGCGGTAGAACGTCGTGTCCTCGACGCCCTTGGCCATGGCCGGCCCCGTCGTCTGCTGCCAGCGGACGAGGAGTTCCTCTTCGACTGCCCCTCGCTCCTCGGCAAGGAGCACCCGGCGGAGCACAGCGAGTACACCCGGGTCGGGCTCGGGCTTGACCGAACGAGCCGCGTCCAGCGCGGAGTCGACTGTCTGCGCGTCGACGGCGGACGCACCGGTCGAGTACGTCACGTAGGTGCGGTAGACCGGAAAGCTCGCCAACACTGCTCGCACGGTGTCCTGCACGACCGCGTCGACCGGTGAGGGGCAAGCCGTATCAGCGGCGCAGACCCGCCCGAGCAGGCCGGCGATGCGGTCGACCTCGGGCACCAGGATGTCGCGGAGGACCTGCAGCCGGGCGTCGAGGGCCACTGCGGCGTAGTCGGTCTCTGCGCCGGTGAGCTCGCCGTAGATCGCGGTCAGCGGCCCTGCGGCGGATGGGTCGACGAAGACGTGCTGCACCGCGGCCAGCGCGTCGTAGCCGGTCGTGCCGGCCACCGGCCATAGCGGGAGCCGCTCGCCGGGCTCCAGGATCTTCTCCACGATGACCCAGGCACCCGGCGCCCGCTCGGCGATCCTCTGCAGGTACCCGGCCGGGTCGGCCAGCCCGTCCGGGTGGTCGATGCGAATGCCGTCGAGGGTGCCGTCGCCGAGCCACTGCACAATGCGCTCGTGGGTGGCCGCGAAGACATCGGGGTCCTCGACCCGCAGGCCGGCGAGAGTTGTGACGTCGAAGAAGCGCCGGTAGTTCAGCGCGGTGGGCACGTCCCGCCAGCAGGCCAGCAGGTAGTGCTGCCCGGCGAGCAGCTCATCGGTGACCACCTCGCGACTGGTGCCGTCGGCCAGCGGGGCCACGTGGTCGCAGTACCGCAGCACGGGCCCGTCATCGGTGTGGGACACCTCGAGCTCGCCGCGTGCCAGCACCACCGGCAGCGGGTCGTTGAGGATCGGCAGGAGGACCCGGCCGTCATGGCGCTCCCATTCGATGTCGAACCAATGCGCGTACGCCGACGCGCGGCCCTCGCGGAGCACCGACCACCACGCGCGATTGTCAGCGACGCCGACTGTCATGTGGTTGGGCACGATGTCGAGCACCTGTCCGAGTCCGGCGGCGCGGAGCGCGGCGCCGAGCCGGGCATGCGCTGCCTCGCCGCCGAGCTCGTCATCGACCCGCGAGTGGTCGACCACGTCGTAGCCGTGGGAGCTGCCGGGCGCGGACGCGAGGTAGGGCGAGCAGTAGAGGTGGCTCACCCCGAGGTCCGCGAGTTGCGGGACCAGCGCGGCGGCATCGTCGAGAGTAAAGCCGGCGTGAAGCTGCACGCGGTAGGTCGCCGTCGGGATGACCCGCGGCTCAGTAGGCACGACGCAGCACCATCACGCTCCTGGCTGCCACGTCGAGATCCCCTCCAGGCTTGACCGGTGGTGGGTCCTCTGCCCGCACGGGGGTGCTCGTGTCGAGCTCGATGTCCCAGCTTTCGCCGAACTCCGCCGGGGGCAGCACAAAAGTCAGCGGCTCGTGGTGAGCGTTGAAGACGAGGTAGAGGTTGTCATCGGTAATTCGCTCTCCCCGGGCATCCGGTGTGGCGATGAGCGAGCCGTTGAGGAAGACCCCGACAGATTTCGCGAAGCCGGTGTCCCAGTCCTCGTCCGACATCAGCGCACCGGCCGGGGTGAACCACGCAATGTCGTCGACCCCGCCACCACCTCGCAGGGGGCGGCCCTGAAACCAGCGTCGACGGCGGAGCACCGGGTGCCGTCGCCGCAGGTCCGCGGCGGCAGCAGTGAACTCAAGCAGCGTCCAGTTCTCCCGCTCGGTGCCCCAGTCGATCCAGCTGAGCTCGTTGTCTTGGCAGTAGACGTTGTTGTTGCCCTGCTGGGTACGACCCAGCTCGTCGCCGTGCAGCAGCATGGGGACACCCTGAGACAGGAACAGGGTGGCGATGAAGTTGCGCTTCTGCTGTTCGCGCAGGGCGATGACCTCGACGTCGTCGGAGTCTCCCTCGACGCCGCAGTTCCACGACCGGTTGTGACTTTCGCCGTCACCGCCGCCCTCGCCGTTCGAGTCGTTGTGCTTGTCGTTGTAGGACACCAAGTCATGCAGGGTGAATCCGTCGTGCGCCGTGACGAAGTTGATAGATGCCCACGGTCGGCGTCCACTCGACTCGTAAAGGTCGGATGAGCCGGTGAGCCGCGACGCGAACTCCGGCAACGTCGCGCCCTCGCCCCGCCAGAAGTCGCGGACCGTGTCGCGGAACTTGCCATTCCACTCGGTCCATAGCGGCGGGAAGTTACCTACCTGGTAGCCGCCCTCTCCGAGGTCCCACGGCTCGGCGATGAGCTTCACCTGCGAGATGACCGGGTCCTGATGCACGAGGTCAAAGAAGGCAGAGAGCCGGTCCACCTCGTGGAACTGCCGGGCCAGGGTCGAGGCGAGGTCGAAGCGAAAGCCATCGACGTGCATCTCGAGCACCCAGTAGCGCAGCGAATCCATGATCAGCTGCAGAACGTGTGGGTGGCGCATCAGCAGTGTGTTGCCGGTGCCAGTGGTGTCGTAGTAGTGCTCGGGCTCGCCGTCTACGAGCCGGTAGTACGCCGAGTTGTCGATGCCGCGGAAGCACAGCACCGGGCCGTGATGGTTGCCCTCCGCGGTGTGGTTGTAGACCACGTCGAGAATGACCTCGATGCCCGCCTCGTGCATCGTCCGGACCATCGACTTGAACTCCTGCACCTGCTGTCCTCGCTGACCGGAGGAGGAGTAGGCGTTGTGCGGTGCCATGAAGCCGATCGAGTTGTAGCCCCAGTAGTTGCGCAGGCCACGCTCCTGTAGATGGTGGTCCTGAACAAACTGGTGAACGGGCATCAGCTCGAGCGCAGTGACTCCGAGCTTCTTGAGGTGCTCGACGATCACCGGGTGGGCGAGTCCGGCGTAGGTGCCCCGAACCTCCTCCGGGATGCCGGGGTGCGTCTGGGTGAGTCCCTTGACGTGAGCTTCGTAGATGACGGTCTCGTTGTACGGCGTGTTCGGGTGCCGATCGTTCTGCCAGTCGAAGAAGGGGCTGATGACGACCGACTTCATCATGTGCGGTGCCGAGTCGGCGTCGTTGCGCTTGTCGGGGTAGTCGAATTGGTAAGAGAACAACGCCTCATCCCAGTCGATCTCGCCGTCGACGGCCTTGGCATACGGGTCGAGGAGGAGCTTGCACGGGTCGCACCGGTGTCCCGACGCCGGATCGTAGGGGCCGTGCACCCGATAGCCATACAGCTGGCCAGGTCCCACGTTGGGGAGATAGCCGTGCCACACGAAGGCGTCGACCTCACGCAGCGCATGCCGGATCTCAGCGCCGTCGTCATCGAAGAGGCAGAGCTCGACGTGATCCCCGACCTCGGTGAACAGCGAGAAGTTGGTGCCCACCCCGTCGTAGGTAGCGCCGAGCGGGTACGGACTGCCCGGCCACACGCTCATGCGGGGACAAGCCAGGTCGTCGACAGCGCCGGCAACACCACGGTGGCGGATGACGGCTGGCCGTGCCAGGGCGCGTCGTCGGCGTTGACAACGCCGAAGTTGCCCTCTCCGGCTCCGCCGTACGCGGCCGCGTCGCTGTTGAGCACCTCGCGCCACGGACCGCGGAGCGGCAGGCCGAGTCGGTAGTCGTGCCTCGAGCTGCCAGCGAAGTTAGCGATGCAGGCCATCGGGCGCCCGGCTGCGTCCCAGCGAAGGAAGGAGAAGACGTTGCCGGCCGCGTCGTTGGCGTCGATCCAGGAGAAGCCGACCGGGTCGACGTCGTGCTGCCACATCGCGGGGGTGGCGCGATAGACGGCATTGAGGTCGCGCACGAGAGACTGCACTCCGCGGTGCGGTGCATGGTCGAGCAGCCACCAGTCGAGAGACCGGTCATGTGACCACTCCTGCGCCTGAGCGAGCTCACAGCCCATGAAGAGCAGCTGCTTGCCCGGGTGCGCCCACATGTAGGCGAGGTAGGCGCGCAGGTTGGCCAGGCGCTCCCAGTCGTTGCCCGGCATCTTCGCGACCAGCGAGCCCTTGCCGTGCACGACCTCGTCATGGGAGATCGGCAGGACGAAGTTCTCGGAGTAGGCGTACATCATCGAAAACGTCATCTGGTGGTGATGGAACTGCCGGTAGATGGGTGGCTTCGACCCGTAGGTCAACGAGTCGTGCATCCAGCCCATGTTCCACTTGAAGCCGAAGCCGAGCCCCCCGAGGTGGGTCGGCCTGGTGACACCGGGCCACGACGTCGACTCCTCCGCAATGGTGACCGCGGAGGGCTCACGCCGGTAGACGACGGCGTTCATCTCCTGCAGAAAGGCCACCGCGTCGAGATTCTCCCGACCACCGTAGGCATTCGGCAGCCACTCGCCCTCCTTGCGGGAGTAGTCGAGGTAGAGCATCGAGGCGACCGCGTCGACCCGCAGGCCGTCGATGTGGAACTCCTCGAGCCAGTAGACGGCGTTTGCGACCAGGAAGTTGCGGACCTCGCTCCGCCCGAAGTCGAAGACGTACGTGCCCCAGTCCATCTGCTCACCGCGACGCGGGTCTGCGTGTTCGTAGAGCGGGGTGCCGTCGAACCGGCCGAGGGAGAAGTCATCCTTGGGGAAGTGCGCCGGGACCCAGTCGACGATGACCCCGATCCCGGCTTGGTGCAGCCGGTCGACGAGGAAGCGGAAGTCGTCGGGGTCGCCGAACCGGGCGGTCGGCGCGTAGTACGACGAGACCTGGTAGCCCCAGCTCGGGCCGTACGGGTGCTCGGCCACCGGCAGCAGCTCGACATGGGTGTAGCCGAGCCAGCTGACGTACTCCACCAGCTGTTCGGCGAGCTGGCGGTAGGAAAGGCCCTGCCGCCAGGAGCCCAGATGCACTTCGTAGCAACTCATCGGCGCCGCATGCGCGGGGGTCGCGGCGCGACGCTCCAGCCACTCTCCGTCACCCCAGGTGTACGTCGACTCCGCCACGACGCTCGCGGTCAGCGGCGGGACTTCGGCCTGACGGGCCATCGGGTCGGCCTTGTCGCGCCACACCGAGTCGGCGCCGAGCACCTGGAACTTGTAGCGGGCGCCGGCGCCCACGTCGGGCAGGAACAACTCCCACACCCCGCTGTTGCCGAGGGAGCGCATCGGGTGGCTCCGGCCGTCCCAGCCGTTGAACTCGCCGATGACGCGAACCCCGCGGGCACTCGGTGCCCACACCGCGAAACTGGTGCCGGTGACCGGGCCGCCCGAGGAGTCGTAGCGGCGTACGTGCGCGCCGAGCACCTGCCAGAGCTGCTCGTGCCGGCCTTCGCCGATCAGATGGAGGTCGACCTGGCCGAGTGTGGGCAGGTAGCGGTAGGGGTCGTCGCCGGGATAGACCTGGCCGCCGTAGGTGATCTCCAGGCGGTAGTCGGTGACCGTGCCGCCGGGCAGCAGGGCCTCCCACACGCCGTCGTGCAGGTGGGCGAGGTCGATCCGCTGGCCGCCGACCAGGACCACGACGGCCTCGGCGCCCGGCCGCAGGGCCCGCACGACGACGCCGCCGTCGATCTGATGCATCCCGAGCAGCCCGTGCGGGTCGTGGTGGGCACCGCCGACCAGCCGGTCGAGCTCCTCGGCGCTCGGGCGGCCAGCAGTCACCGCCTTGGGCGCAGCGGGCCTCGGGGCCTTCCGGCGGGGATTGCGCCGCGGCGGCCCGGTCATCCCAGCACCCCGACGAGCCGCTCGATGGAGCCCAGCGGGATGTGCAACCAGGTGGGGCGGTTGCGCGTTTCGTAGACCACTTCGTAGACCGCCTTGTCGAGCTCGAAGGCCAGCAGCAGGGCCGCCTCGTCGCGAGGGTCGGTGCCGACGGCACGGGCGTAGCCGTCGCAGAAGGCGGCTCTATTGCGCTCTGCCCACTCGGCTGCGCGGTACGCCAGTTGCGGCTCCCCGCCCCGTTCGGCGAGCAGGTGGCGGGCTGCGTAGTCGAACGAGCGCAGCATGCCGGCGACATCGCGCAGCGGGCTCATCAGCGCGCGCCGCTCAGACAGTGGCCGGGTCGGCTCGCCCTCGAAGTCGAGCAGCACCCAGCCGTCCGCCGTCCGCAGCACCTGCCCCAGGTGGTAGTCGCCGTGTACCCGCTGCACGGTCACCGGTCCGGTCCGGTCCGCGACCACGTCGTACGCCGTCCTGATGGCTGCCGCGTGCGGCGCGAGCTCCGGGACGATGGCCAGCGCCACCTCGAGCCGTTCGGCGAGCTGATGGGCGGTCTGCTGCGACTCGGGCGCACCGGCGGTGCGCGACTCGAGCACCTCGGCCAGCAGGGCGTGTACCTCGCCGGTGGCCTCGCCGAGCCGGTCGGACTCGGCGGCGAAGTCACCGCCCACCTCGTCGGCGTGCAGGTCGCCCTCGGCGAACAGGTCCCGCACGCTGGCGGTGGCCATCGCCCAGCCCTCACTGGCCGACTTCAGGAACGGCTGGAGCAAGCCGAGCGTGGTGACCTCGCCGCCGACGGTGCTGTCGAACCAGGCCATCGGTCGCGCGACATGGGTGCTGCCCGCATCCGACAGCGCCTTGGTCACCTCGATGTCGGGGTTGGCCCCGGGCTGCAACCGCCGGAACAGCTTGAGGATGCAGTCGTCGCCGTAGACCAGCGAGGTGTTGCTCTGCTCAACGGTCAATACCCGGCTGGTCAGGCTCGGGTCCACCTCGTCGGCGTTGATAAAGGACAGTCCGTCGACGTCGTCTCCGGCGGCGAGGTGCTGCAGCAGGGCGCCGGCAGCAGCCTGGTCGTGCACGGCGTCGTAGAGCACCGATCCGTCGTGGGCACCGATCACGGCGTGTTCGAGCCGCTGCTCGACCGGCCCGGACGCTGCCCCGAGCAGCATCTGGTAGTGGTCGCTGTCGCCGTCGGTGAAGTTGACCTCGAGGACCAACAGCCGGACCTGCGGGTCGCCCTCGAGCAACGTCGCGCCGGAGACCACCGCGACCCCGCTCAGGTCGCGGCCCTTGCCGCCGAACCAGCGTTGCCGTGGGAGCCAAGCCATCAACAGGTCTTCGACGGTCACCGCGCCTCCCGAGGTTGCAGGGCGAACCAGATGAAGCCATGGCCCGCGAGGGTCAGCAGATAGGGCAGCTCGCCGACCAGGGGGAAATGCACCAGGCCGGTGAGTTCGACCGGCATGCAGCCCTGGAACTTCGACAGGTCGAGCTCGACCGGCTGCGGGAAGCGGGACAGATTGTTGACGCACAGGACCCGGTCGTCGCCGAACTCACGGACGAAGGCGAGCACCGACGGGTTGCTCGTGCCGAGTTCCTCGAAACTCCCCATGCCGAAGACGGGGTGCTTTCGCCGCACATCGAGCATCTTGCGGGTCCAGTTCAGCAGCGAGCTCGAAGAACGCATCTGCGCGTCGACGTTGAGCGCCTGGTAGCCGTAGACGGGGTCCAGGATCAGCGGGAGGTAGAGCCGCTGCGGGTCCGCGGCCGAGAACCCGGCATTACGGTCGGGATTCCACTGCATCGGCGTCCGCACGCCGTCCCGGTCGCCGAGGTAGATATTGTCGCCCATCTCGATCTCGTCCCCGTAGTACAGCACCGGAGAGCCCGGCAGGGACAGCAGCAGGCCGGTGAACAACTCGATCTGGTCGCGACTGTTCTCCAGCAGTGGCGCCAGTCGGCGGGCGATGCCGACGTTGGACTTCATCCGCGGGTCCTTGGCGTACTCCGCGTACATGTAGTCGCGTTCCTCGTCGGTCACCATCTCAAGGGTCAGCTCGTCGTGGTTGCGCAGGAAAATCCCCCACTGGCAGCCGTCCGGGATCGCCGGGGTGTTGGCCAGGATCTCCGAGATCGGGTAGCGGGACTCACGGCGGACCGCCATGAACAGCCGCGGCATCAGTGGGAAATGGAAAGCCATCTGGCATTCGTCACCGCCCTTGTCGGGGTCACCGAAATACTCGACCACGTCGGCCGGCCACTGGTTCGCCTCGGCGAGCAGGATCCGGTCGGGGTAGAGCGCGTCGATCTCCCGGCGTACCCGCTTGAGGTAGGCGTGGGTCTCGGGCAGGTTCTCCCCGTTGGTGCCCTCACGCTCGAACAGGTAGGGCACCGCATCGAGCCGGAACCCGTCGATGCCGAGGTCCATCCAGAACTTCAGCACCTCGATCATCGCGTCGGCGACGGCCGGGTTGTCGTAGTTGAGGTCGGGCTGGTGGCTGAAAAACCGGTGCCAGTAGTACTGCTGACGCACCGGATCCCAGGTCCAGTTGGACTTCTCGGTGTCGACGAAGATGATCCGCGCCTCGCTGTACGGCTCGTCGGTGTCGGACCAGACGTAATAGTCGCCGTAGGGGCCGGTCGGATCGTCCCGGGACGCCTGGAACCACGGGTGCTGGTCGCTCGAGTGGTTCATGACGAGGTCAGCGATGATGCGCATCCCGCGTTTGTGCGCCTCGTCGACGAGTTGGACGAAGTCGCCCAGGTCGCCGAACTCCGGTAACACCTTCATGAAGTCGCTGATGTCGTAGCCGCCGTCCCGCAATGGCGACTCATAGATCGGCAGCAGCCAGACGCAATCGATGCCCAGCCACTGTAGGTAGTCCAGTTTGCCGGTCAGGCCGCGGATGTCACCCGTGCCGTCGCCGTTGCTGTCGGCGAATCCGCGGATCAGGACTTCGTAGAAGACCGCCCGCTTGAACCACAGTGGGTCGCGTGACTGCTCCAAACTGACCAACTCACCGTGCTCGTAGTCGTGCCCCGGAGAGCTCACCGGCCGACCACGAACACGTGCACGGGCTCGATGAACGGGTCGAGCCGGACATAGTTGTGGGCCCCCCAGGTGTAGTCCGCGCCGGTCACCTCGTCGTGCACCGGGACGGTGTCCTCCCAGCCGTGTCCGAGCGCCGGCAGATCGAGGTGCACGGTGGCCTCGCGGGTCCCGTGCGGGTCGAGGTTGACGACGACCAGGACGCAGTCATCCCCGGTCCGTTTGCTGAACGCCAGCACGTCAGGGCTGTCCACGTCGTGGAACGCGATGTTGTCGAGCCAATGCAGTGTGGGGTGCTCACGGCGGACGCGGTTGAGCATCGTCAGATATGGCGCGAGCGTGTCGGTCCTGGTCCAGTCCCGCGGCCGCAGCTGGTACTTCTCCGAATCGAGGTATTCCTCCGACCCGGGGCGCACCGCCACGTGCTCGAACAGCTCGTAGCCGGCGTAGACCCCCCAGGAGGGGGCCAGCAGCGCGGCCAGCGCGGCCCGGATCTTGAACACCGGCGGACCGCCGTACTGCAGTGACGCATGCAGGATGTCGGGGGTGTTCACGAAGAAATTCGGACGCATGTACGTCGAGGCGGCAGCGAGCTCGAGGGCGTAGTCCTGGAGCTCTTGCTTGCCGACGCGCCAGGTGAAGTATGTGTAGCTCTGGGTGAAGCCGATCCGGCCGAGCTCGTGCATCATGGCCGGCCGGGTGAAGGCCTCGGCGAGGAACAGCACGTCGGGCTCGGTCGTCTTCACCTCGGCGATCAGCCACTGCCAGAAGTCCAGCGGCTTGGTGTGCGGATTGTCGACCCGGAAGATCCGCACCCCGTGCGAGGTCCAGTGCCGGACGACGCGCAGGACCTCGGCGTAGAGCCCGGCCGGGTCGTTGTCGAAGTTCAGCGGGTAGATGTCCTGGTATTTCTTGGGCGGGTTCTCGGCGTAGGCGATCGTGCCGTCCGCCCTGGTGGTGAACCACTCCGGGTGCTCGGTGGCCCACGGGTGGTCCGGCGCGCACTGCAGGGCGAAGTCCAGCGCGACCTCCATGCCGAGCTCGCGGGTCCGGGCGACGAAGGCGTCGAAATCCTCGATCGTGCCGAGCTCCGGGTGGATCGCGTCGTGCCCACCCTCGACCGAACCGATCGCCCAGGGTGAGCCCGGGTCGTCCGGGCCCGGTGTCAGCGAATTGTTCGGGCCTTTGCGGTTCACCCTGCCGATGGGGTGGATCGGCGGGAGGTAGACGACGTCGAAGCCCATCTCGGCGACCGCAGGAAGGCGCAGCATCGCGGTCGCGAAGGTGCCGGAGCTGCGGGGGTCGGTCGTCGCCCCCTCGCTGCGCGGGAAGAACTCATACCAGCTGCCGTAGAGCGCCCGCTCGCGGTCGACCCAGATCGACCGGGTCTCCGACCTGGTCACCAGCTCGCGGAGCGGGAACGGCTCGAGCAGGAGCAGCAGGGCCGGGTCGGTCGCGACCGCCATCCGCTCGGCCGGCGTCTGCGCCTCGTCGCGCAGGGCGGTGATGACCTGCTGGATCTGCGGCCGCAGCTCGCGCGGCACGCCCTTGACGGCCCGCTCGAACAGCAGCGCACCCTCCACGAGCATCAGCTCGACGTCGACGCCGGCATCGACCTTCAGCGGCGCGTCGTGCCACCAGGTGCCGAGCGGATCGCCCCATCCCTCGACGACGAAGGTCCAGCGACCCTCGCGGTCCGGAACGACCGGGACCGACCATACGTCGTTGTCCCCGGGCAGCATCCGCAGCGGGGTCGCCTTCGCGCCGTCCGGGCGTTTGAGCACGACGCTGGCGCCGACCGCGTCGTGGCCCTCACGGAAGACGACGGCCGACACCGGCACCCGCTGCCCGATGACCGCCCGCGCGGGAGACCGTCCGGCCGAGACGGTCGGCCGGACGTCTGTGATCACGATTCTTCCCACCATTGTGTCGACCGTACCCACGCCGGCGGCCCGCGAACGCCGGGGGTCCACCGCCGCCGCCACCGGGGGCTAGGTTCTGCGTCGTGAGAGCTCTCCGAAGGTTCACCGTCCGCCTTGCCCTGCCGGCCCCGCTCGCGCCGTTGGCGGAGTTGGTAATGAACCTGCGGTGGTCGTGGCACCCGGCATCGCTGGACCTGTTCGCCTCGGTCGACCCGGCGACCTGGCACGACGTCAACCAGGACCCGGTGCGGTTGCTCGGGGAGGTCGCCCCGGAGCGGCTCGCCGAATTGGCCACCGACGCGGCATTCCTCGCCAGGTTGCGCGACGCGCACGCCGACCTGCAGGCCTACCTCACCGAGCCCAAGTGGTATCAGTCGCTGCAGGACGCACCGGTCTCGATCGGCTACTTCTCACCCGAGTTCGGCATCACCGAGGTGCTGCCGCAGTACTCCGGCGGCCTCGGCATCCTAGCCGGCGACCATCTCAAGTCGGCGTCCGATCTCGGCGTGCCGATCCTGGGGGTCGGCCTGCTCTACCGGGCCGGCTACTTCAAGCAGAGCCTCAATCTCGAGGGGTGGCAGCAGGAGCGCTACCCACCGCTGGACCCGCACGGCCTGCCGCTGACCCTGCTCACCGGCAGTGACGGGACCCCGCTCAAGATTGCCGTCGGGCTGCCCGAGGGGCGGACGCTCGCCGCGCAGGTCTGGAAGGCCCAAGTCGGCCGGGTGCCGCTGCTGCTGCTCGACAGCGACATCGAGGACAACGCCCCGGCCGAGCGCCAGGTCACCGACCGGCTCTACGGCGGCGGGTCGGACCATCGCCTGCACCAGGAGATGTTGCTCGGCATCGGCGGCGTCCGGGCCATCCGGGCCTACACCACCCTGACCGGCGACCCGGCGCCGGAGGTGTTCCATACCAACGAGGGGCACGCCGGGTTCCTCGGCCTGGAGCGGATCCGCGAGCTCGTCGGTGATGGCCTGTCCTTCGACGAGGCCCGCGAGGCCGTCCGCGCCCGCACGGTCTTCACCACCCACACCCCGGTGCCG
>JBKJUS010000013.1:0-2552 GCA_046590575.1 Mycobacteriales bacterium
CGACGGTTGCCTAACGTGACCGAGCCATGGCCTTTCTCCGCACCCTCGCACTCGCTCTAGGGGCGGCGGCCGCGCTGAGTGCTGCACCCGCCTTAGCTGCCACACCGAGACCCACGCCCAGTCCCAGCCCGTCCTACAGCCTGCCGCCGTCGACCGTCGACGCCGAGAAGGAGGTGCAGCGCCAGCAGAAGGCGATGACCAGCGAGAGCGCGATCCTCGCCAAGGCCAGTGCTCGCGCCGCCGCCACCCTCGAGGCCTACCAGCAGGCGAACCGGCAAGCGCAGGCCGCCACGACCGAGGCCATCAGCCAATCGGTCCGTGCGACGTCGGCGTTGAAACGCACCACCTTGGCTCGCCGCGAGCTGCTCGGCTTCGCGCGATCGCTGTACCGCACGGGGATGGTCGACTCATCGATGCTGATCCTCACGGACGCACTGTCGGCCAAGCACCCGCAGCAGCTCTTCGGCGGACTCGGCCTGGTCAAGCGGGTCAGTACGACGCGCACGGATGCCGTGACCGGTCTCGCCGCCGCGGAGGCCGAGCAGTCACTCGCCGAGTCGTCGGCGCAGTCCGCGGCGGCGACGGCACGCGCAACGAGCACGACTGCCGCCCAAGCCAAAAAGGCGGCCGATGCTGTCGTGGCGATGTACGCCCACCAGGTCACCGCGCGCCGGATCGCCCTCGCCCGCACGACAAACACGCTCACCTTCGCCAAGCTGCGTGAGGCCAACCTCAAGCGCGCGTACGACGTAGCACGCGACAGGGGCTGGGTCCCGGACGCCGCCACCGTCGGTGCGAAGGCCGAGCGCGATGCAGTCTGCAAAGGCCAGGACGTCTCCGGCTACCCGAATGGAGAGATCCCGTCCGAAGCGCTCTGCCCGGTCTGGGGCGTCAAGGGCCACCGGCTGCGGGCGGATGCCGCCGCGGCCTTCAGCGAGATGGCCAAGGAGTACGCCGCGAACTTCGGCGCACCGATCTGCGTGACCGACTCCTACCGTGGGTTCGGCGCCCAGGTCGCCGTCAAGATCGAGAAGCCGGACCTGGCGGCCACGCCCGGCCTGAGCAACCACGGCTGGGGCCTCGCCACCGACCTGTGCGACGGGATCCAGACGTTCGGCAGCGCGACCCACAACTGGATGCAGGCCAACTCGATGATCTACGGCTGGTTCCACCCGGCGTGGGCCGAGCAGGGCGGCTCCAAGCCCGAGGCCTGGCACTGGGAGTTCGCGGGGTAGTTCGGCCTTCCAGACGCCTGGTGCGCAAGGACATGCCGGTGTGGCCGCTAGGCGATGTCCAGGTCGAAGGCGTCACAGATCGCGCGGGCAAGCTCAGGTTCCTGGTCGTCGAACAGCAGGCCGATGGTGTCGCCGACAGCCTCCCTGCGCACGGTCATGATGTTGTCGCAGCTGACGACGCACGCGTGGTCCAGCCCGTTGCGAGGCCCCACCGGGAGCTCACTCGTGATGCCACGAATCGTGGTGGTGACGGGAGCGACCGTGACCCAGGTCAGCAGATGGAGCTTCGAGGCTCTCGTCAGGATCAGTGCTGGGCGATTCTTGTCCAGCCGCACTGTCGCAATGGTGCGCATCAGTCCAGCGGCGGGTGCGGCAGGTCGAGCATGCCGTCGAGGTCGGGATAGAGCGCCTCACCGCGGCGGGCAAGGGCAATGAGCAGCGCTCCTTCGGTCCGGTATCGCTGACTGCGCCGCAGGTGGGCGATGCTCCGCCGGACAGCGTCGGACCGGTTGGACGCCCGCCCCTGCGCGACCTCGGCATCGAGGGCTGCCACCTCGGCCTCGTCCAGGCGAACGGCGATCTGAGTCGTCATGGACGGAGTCTATCGACGCCGTCAACCAAGCGGTATGCACAGACTGATAAGTGCCCCGCATGACCTACGGTGCCGGTGTGAGCTTCGAGCGGATCTCCGTCGACCCGGCGCGGATGCAAGGGCTGCCCTGCATTCGGGGTTCGCGCGTCACAGTGAGCGCCATCCTGGGTCAGCTCGCAGCAGGTCACACGGTCGAGCAGGTGATCGAGGACTTCCCCCAGCTCGAGGTGCCTGATGTGTACGCGGCCCTCGAGTACGCCGCTGCCTACACACGCGAGCGGGAGATCCCGCTCACCGCGGCCGGATGAAGCTGCTCGTCGACGAGAACCTCTCCGCAAGGATCGCGACCAGGCTGCGGGACGCCGGTCACGACGCAGTCCATGTCACCACCGCCGGGTTGGCCAACACCGACGACGAGGTGATCCTGCGTGCGGCCGCAGACGACGGGCGGGTCATCGTGACCGCCGACGCTGACTTCGGCGCCTTGCTGGCGCTGCGGAACGACCGTCGCCCCTCGGTGCTGATGCTGCGTTCCTCCGACCACCTCGCGCCCGAAGAGCAGGCCGAGCTGATTCTGGCAACGCTGGGACGCATCGGGAACGAGCTCGACGAGGGGGCTGTCGCCAGCGTGACCCCGAGCGCATCCGCGTGCGGTCACTGCCCATCACCGCTGACTGAGCCTCCTCAACGACCGCCGGCATGTGCGTGGCGTCCGGGCCACGTGC
>JBKJUS010000076.1:0-4524 GCA_046590575.1 Mycobacteriales bacterium
GGACCAGGACACCCACTCATCCCGCACCACGCCACCCCCTGGGCCCGGAGCGGAACCACCAGCCTCGACGACACCGTCCTGCTCTGCGAACACACCCACCACGACCTGCACACCGGCCACAAAACCATCCGGCTCAAAGACGGCCGCTGGCTCAACGAACACGGCTGGACCCACGGACCGGAAGCGTGGTGACGCGAGGGCTACGCCAAGAAATCGCTAGCGCAGAAGGCTTCTGGCCATGACGACCCGTTGGATCTGATTGGTGCCCTCGTAGATTTGGGTGGTCTCGCCAATCGGTCCAACGGGTGTCGGCCAGTCCGTACAGTTGCTGCGAGAGAGCAACTCTATGTCGCAGCGTTCATTGCGAAAGCGTTGGTCACTCCGAGTTGTAGGGATGAAAGTAGGGACGGTCAGGCGAGAGTACCTGTGCTGTGGATGGGTCACGCCGACATGATGCCGTACGCACTGACGGTAGGGGAGCCGATTCATGCTCGGCTATGCGGCGCTGCGCACCGAATGAGAGCATCACCTACTCGCGCTGGACCTTCGCGTAGACGAACAGGTCTCGCCACACCCCGTCTATCTGCTGCCAGGCAGACAGCAAGCCCTCCCGCTCATAGCCCGCGTGCTCGGCCGCGCGCCACGAACCTTCGTTCCACGGCTCGACATGCAACTGACAACGCACTGGTCGGAGTTCTGATTGCGCCCACTCCGTTGCGAGTTGGACGGCGGCAGCTGCGACGCCACGACGGCGCTTGCTTGGCGTCACCCAGTAGCCGAGCGTTACCCGACCGCGCTCCTGCAACTCCGCTGTCCAGACTCCGATGTGTCCGACAGCAGGCCCTCCACCTTTGGCCGCAATGGCGAAGGAGGACCCCACGCCATTCGTGAGGTGTTGGTGCTGTCGTTCGATGAAAGCGACGGCGTCATCGGATCCTCCGTGCCGTGGGACGGAGGTGATGGAGGGAATGTGTGAGTCCGTGCCCGCCTCCATCACAGTGCCGAGGTCGGTTATGGCATCCCAAGGCCGGAGCAGATAGCCCCCCTCGCCCCCGACGACTGGGACGTTGCCGAGCGGATCCACGCTCCGAGCCTAGTGCCGGTTCTCAACCATTGGCGAGCGGCACTTCTCCTCGATGTCGGCGAGATAGCTAACGACGGCTCACATGCGAGTCTGGGCCAACGGTTTCGACGAGAGGAGCCGGCGCTTTCCGTGAACGCCCGTCGTGTTAGCTCGTCCGGCCAGCGTTTGCTCAGTTAGGCGCCTTCTCGCAGCGGCCACCACACCTGTGCCGAGCGCGCCGAGCGGGGTCGAACACGCAGAGGAGTACGGTCGAGCTGAGTGCGGCGTTGGGGGGTCAAAGATGCGTAAGCGCTTGGGCGGGGTGCTCGTCGCTGTACTGGCCGGGACCACGTGGGCTGGCGCCGCCACGGCCACGCCCGCGAGGACGGCCGGTCCGGGGCAGCCCGACGACAGTGACCATCGCGCGGCGCCGGCTGACCAGTTCAGCCGCAACGAACCGAGCGTCGCGGTCAGTCCGCTCGACCCGCGACGGGTGGCAACTGCGGCAAACACGCGCAACCGTCGCTACTACATCGGCGTCAACGTGTCTGGTGATGGCGGCCACACGTTCACCGAGCACGTGATGCCCGACGCGCCTGGTGGCGACTGGCAGTCCGACCCCCACCTGGCTTTCGACGCGCGCGGCCGGCTCTACGCGGCCTATCTGTCCTTCGACATAAGCGACTACACGGCGGGTGGCCTGGCTGTTGCGCGCAGCGATGACGGAGGCGCGACCTGGCCGGCCCGACCGGCGGTGCCGAGCGCCAACGGGCGGGTCGGCGGGGGCTGCAGTTTCCAGGACTTTCCAGCGCTTGCCGTCGACCCCCGAAAGGACCGCTCCGGGGTCTTCGTGGCCTGGCGGCGCCGCCACTACAGCGACAGCGCGTGCACCTCGCTCGTGAGCATCACCGTGATGACCACCCGCTCCAGCGACGCGGGGCGCACCTGGTCGACGCCCATAGAGGTTCCGTCACCGGCAGGCACGAGCACCGACCTGCCGGCGATCACCGTGGGGCCTGACGGCACAGTAGTGATCACGACGCTGGCCTCTTCGCGCGACGGCTCGCTGACTGCGCACGTCACCAGCTGCCCGTCGAGCGCAGCGGCGCTCATGTCCGTCGCCGCGGTGTCCCGGGACGGGGGGCGGACCTTCGTCCCCCGGATCGTCCAGCGCTTCTGCGCGCCGGGGACGGTCGCCTTCGTTCAGAATCCGACGGTCAACGACGGCGGCTCCTACGGAGCTTCCTCGACGACGGGAGCGACGTACCGGTTGGTGGGGAGCACCAACACGGTCATCGACCCGGTCAGCCGGCAACTGACCAACGTCGCGGGAGCCCAGGATCCACTGACCGGCCAGCAACGCATCCTCGTCGCCACCTCGCGGGATGGGACGACGTGGGCACCCGCCGGCGAAGTACCGGCGCTGCCCAGCGAGAACCAGCAGTTCCCGCGGCTCGCCGTCGGTCCCACCGGACGGCTGTCGCTGCTCTACCTGGCTCAGCTCCCCGGCGGGGTGCTCGTCGCCAGCCACACGGTCTCTCCCGACAAGGGCACGACGTGGGCGCCGGTGCAGCGGCTCACATCGGTGCCGACGAGGATCGCACACCCGCTCGGGCTCGGTTTCATCGGCGACTACCTCGGCAACGCCGTCGGTCCGGACGGGCTCGCCCACCCGGTGTGGACCGACGTGCGGCAACCGAGCGCCGCTCCGGGCGCCGATCCCGGCGAGACCGTCTTCTACGACGGCACCATCTACACGCGAGCGGTCCGCGTCTGAGGCCTCACGCGACGGGAGTGCTAGCTCAGGTGCTCGCCGACACCAGGTCACCGACGGAGAGTAATAGCCGGTTAGCAGTAGATGTGGAAACGACACATACCCGGGGCGTCGAGAACCTCCGGTGCGGCCGTTCTCCGATAGCGGACTGGCCACCGTCTCAACCAGGGCTGAGAGGGGGATGTCGTAGCCAGTGCCGGCGGTACTGCTGACGCACGCCGCCGCCGACCTAGGCGTCCGCTCTCTGCGGCGAGACCGCGATCTGGCTTAGTACCTGCACGATCTCGTCGGGTGAGGGCATGGCCGCGATCTCAATAGCCACCTCCTCGGCCGCTGTGCGGAACGACGGCTCGTGCAGAAGGCGAGAAACCGCTGAGGCGATGGCCTCTCCAGTGGCGACGTCGGGAGCCAGTGCGAGCGCCGCTTCGCGCTGCGTACCGGCGGCTGTGTTACGGAACTGGTCCGCTCCTTGAGGGAGGCACAGTTGCGGCAGGCCAGCAGCAAGCGCGCCGAGGAAGGTCCCCGAGCCCGCATGTGAGGCGACCGCGTCAGACTGCTCGAGGACTTGGGCCTGGGGTACCCAGCGCTCGACCGCTACGTTGGACGGCTGCGGGCCGAGCAGGTCGACGTCGCCATCTGGACCGATTGCCACGAGCACCCGCAGCGGCAGAGCGCTCAGCGCGTCGATCGCGGTACGCAGCACGGGTGCGTGGTTATTCACGGTTCCCAGGGTGAGATAGACGAGTGGCCGTCCGTCGCGCTGCAGATACCTGGGCAGCTCAGAAACCCGCGGTCCAGTCCACGGCGTCGGCCTAAGGGCCGTTCTGGAGCGGATGTGCGCCGGGTTAATCGGCTGCAACGACGTCGGGAAGATGTCGAGGTAGCCCGCGCTGAAGCACCCAGCGTACGGCGGCTGGACGAGGCCGTGGTCGGACCACAGGAGCTCCAGCCGGTTGGCTGCGTCAGTGAGGAAGGCGGGTGGAACGGCAGTGCCGAAAGCGTGCGTGACCGTCGGCACTCCCAGGACGGCGCCCACCAACGGCGCGGCGAGTTCGGCTGCCTCGTGGACGAGGAGATCGGGACGCCAGTGCCTGGCCAGGGGAAGCAGCTGCGCCGCCATCGCGGGTGTGGCCCAGGCGCCGAACAAATGTGGGAACGCGAAGCCAGCGCGATCTTCCGGCGGCAGCGTTCGTACATGCAAGGCGTTGCGCGTCGTAATGTCCCGCACCCCGTGCGCAGTCGGGCCTGCGGGGGCATGCGGAATGCCTGCGGCCTGCACCAACGGCCCCGCGGGTTCAGGACTGGCCCACAGCACGTCGTGACCTGCCGCCAGGCAGGCCTGTGCGAGCGGCACCATCGGAAAGACGTGGCCGTACCCCCACGTCGATGAGAACAGCACCCGCATCACAACCACCCCGATCACAGGCTATCTGCAGTCGGGCAACCACTCCATCGGCGGGCCGCAGGTCATCGGCTTCAGGTCGTGCGAAGGCCGAACGAAACGTGAAGCCGGCGGTCGAGCCCGCTGTAGATAATGCCGGCAGGTTCAGGGGGTCACTGCAAAACCTTGCTGAGCTTGCGTGATGGTGGCACGAAGCCGAGGGTCTTGCGAGGACGTCCGCTCAGAAGCGCAGCGACCTCGTTCAGGTGGTCCTGCAAGGGCCCGGAAACGGCACGTTCCGCATAG
>JBKJUS010000090.1:0-4722 GCA_046590575.1 Mycobacteriales bacterium
CGGCGATCGCCTCGGCGACCCCGGGCGGGAGCTCGGGCGGCGGCTCGGGGCGGCGCGGCATCGGAGCACCGTAGACGACCGGGGCCGCGGCTGCTCCTCGGCGAGCGGGCCGACCGCTCCGGACGTCAGAGCAACTCCTCCCGGCATCCACAATCTGCCGGGAGAGCGCGCGATCCTCGATGCCGGACCGGGACGCTTCGTTCCATGGAGGTATTGCCAAGATCATATTGTGTGGCGCATAATGGCTGAGAAGCGGGTCCGCTTCACCCAATCGGCGCGCCGGCACCGTCTCGGCAAGGCACGCGCCCTGCACGTCATGAGCACCGTCGTACCAAAGGTGATCCCCGCTGATCAGGAAATCAACGAGCGGTTGCTCTGGATCGGGCCTGACGACCGTGGTCTCGTCCTGGAGATCGTCGCTCTCGTCGAGCTCGACCACCTGCTGGTAATCCACGTCATGCCCCACCAATTCCGCCGGAGCACACCATGAGCCCTGAGTACGTCGCCGGCCCGGACATTGACCTCGACGTCGAGATCGTCACCGACAAGGCCGGCCGACGCATCACCGAGCGCCGCGCCCAGCAGATTGCGGCCGACACGCTCGTTAGAGCCGGCGTCGGCCGTCCCTCACTGACACGTCCGGGCGCCCACTCCCCGGAGATCAAGGCTCGCGTCCCCGAAGGGCTTCGCGACCGCCTGGCGAGCGCTGCCCGGGAAAGAGGCACCACCACCTCGACGCTGATCCGCGAAGCGCTGGAGAGCTACCTGGCTCCCTGACCGTCGGCGGGACCCACGCGACGCTGCAGCCGCTGGTGCTGACGGACGAACGAAACCGGGTACGACCTTGACGCCTCGCGACAGGTACGGACAATGTACGGAACACGCGAGGACGGGAGAGTGCTGTGGCGAGAGCCGCAAGCGAACGGCTCGAGATGCGGGTCCGTCCGGAGATCGAGCGGCAGCTGCGCGCCGCAGCCGCCCTCGAGCGGGTCTCGGTGAGCGCCTTCGTCACCGCCGCGGCGGTCGCGCACGCCGAGCGCGTCCTCGCCGAGGCCCACACCTGGGCGGTGACCCGGCAGGCATTTGATGAGCTGCTCGCCGGCCTGGATGCCCCGCCGGTTCGTAACGACGCCCTTACCGCAGCGATCGTTGACAGCGACGTGCTCGTCGAGCGCCGGTAGGTGGGGCGGCCAGCGCGCCGGTTCGTCCGCGAACAGCTTGCGACACATCACCTCGTCGACGTTTTCGACTGCGAGGAAGACTTACTTAACTCCTGGCTTCGAGAGAGCGCCCGCTCCGCGGTCGACCGCGGCTACAGCCGTGTATACGTGTGGCACCAGCACGACGACCGCGTCGTGGCGTACTTCACGTTGTCCAGCTTCGCCATCGGGCGTGGCGAGCTGCCGGCGAACCTGGCGCGCGGCGAGTACCGGGCGATTCCGTCGCTGCTGCTCGGGAAGCTGGCTCTCGACACGAGCCTGCAGGGACAAGGGCTCGCGGCAACCCTCGTCGCGGATGCCGTCGTCGAGGCGGTCAAGGCCGCCCAGCTTGCCGGGGCCCGGTACCTGGTCGTCGACGCACTCAGCGCCAACGTCGCGGAGCTCTACGAGACGCTGGGGTTCGTTCGCGCGAAGCCCGCCGAAGGCACGACCGTGCGGCTGCTGGCTCGCCTGGCCGACCTGCAGGCGGCGATGGTCGCATCTGCTGATCCCGCTCGCTGAACGGCGGCTGCGGTCGCCTGGGCGCACGACATCCTCGCTCGGTACTCAGGGCATGGTGCACCTCCAACAGTGCTCACGACGGCCACACGGCCGGACTGAGCACTCTTGGAGGTGGCGGGAATCGAAACCGCCGAACACAAGGCTCTGACCTGCGCGCACGCTCAGAATACGCCTGGGCGACAGGGCTGTGGGGGTGCCCAGGTGGCTCAAGCAGGTTCGCGGTGTGCCCACAGGGCACACGCTTTTTGTGCGGACCTCCCTTAGGGGAGGAGCGTGAAGCTGCTCGTGTGCGCAGGTCGAACCACTGTGAAATGCCTGTGATCGAGCGTCGCGATGCGGGTGGAGCCGAGGCGTTCCGCGATCGCAACCAGGCTGGCGTCGGTGCCGCCAAGGGGCAGGGACGCGTAGCTGGTGACGAGTTCACCGACGCGCTTCCAGTCAGCGTCGCTCAGGTTCGCCACCACCAGTTCGTGACTCGTGATCGACGTGTACAAGGCCGCCTCGGCCGACGGTCCAAG
Organism: Mycobacteriales bacterium; assembly: GCA_046590575.1. Lineage (GTDB taxonomy): Bacteria > Actinomycetota > Actinomycetes > BP-191 > BP-191 > DATLNF01. The sequence continues at coordinate 2,240 of JBKJUS010000090.1, forward strand.
CTGCCGACAGATCAGGTACGCAGCCTCGGCAATCACCATCGCGGTGGTGGTCAGCTGCCCGGGTTCGGCTTCGAGCAGCGCCCGACAGATGTGGTGGTCGGGATCATTGCGGTCGGCGGTGGCCAGCAGCGGGCCGGTGTCGACGATCAGCATTCAGTCGCGCCCGAAACCCTCGGCCAACGTCTCCTCGGCGTGCGCGGCTGACCGACCCGTGGCGGAGGCGCCGATCCCGGCGAAAGACAGCCGACGCATCGGCCGCGCCTCGGCGGGGTCCTCGGTGTCGGCGAGCCCAGCGGACACCAGTTCGGTGGCGACCACACCGACGCCGACGCCGCGGCGTGCGGCGGCGGCGGCCAGGCGGGCAGCCAGCTCGTCGGGAAGGTGCACGGTGATCGTCACCGCCTCAGCATACGAGCCTGGCGATACCGACACACTGCATCTCCACAACCGCCCCCCGTGCATCAGGCGGCCCCAGCCGTTGGAGGTACTCGTCGAACGTGCTCAGGGGCCTCTCCTAGCCGGGGATGTCCCCCAATGCGCACGGATGCGCTGCCCCGGCTGAGGAGTCGCCGGCGGGACCAGGGACCGGTGACCAGCATGTGCCCACATCGTCGGAGGCCGGCGTGGGCGCACCGCCTCTGGCCTCCTACGCGGGCTTGGCGGGTCAGGCCGTGCGGAGGTGGGCGCGATCGACGGCTTCGGCGTAGTCGATCGCGTCGCCCGGCAACACGTCGAGGGTCACCTTCACCCCGGAGGCCCTGCTGGTGAGCGCGTGGACGCGGGCGAGAACAGGGTCCGCCTCGTCGCCAGTGACGACGATCGCTCCCTCGTGGATCCGGGTCGGATCCCGAGCCTCGTCGAGGAAGGCCCACGGCCGGCCGTCGCGGTCGACCTGCTGAACGTCGCAGGGGATGTCGACGATCACGCGTTCGGACACCGAGCTCACCTCCGTCTCTTGTACGGATTGTTGCGGGCCGCGGAGAACTGGGCAAGCAGCAGCTCGCACGCGGCAAGCGACGCTTCGTCAACCACGATGTCGAAGTGGGCGCCGCACCCGGTGGCGGTCCGCGAGATTTTAGAGCAGCTCGAGACTGAACGATCGATCGCCTACACGACCGTGATGACTCCTTCCTCGTTTGCATTCGATGTCGACGGTAGGGATGAGGCGCCCAGACGTCGTCCTGGGTTCAGCCGACACTTTCTCCCTCCCGCACGCCGGCGGTCCGGCTCGTACGCTTCGGTCGTGGAGACCGGTGATCGCGACTCGGGTGTTCGGCGAGCCGAACTCGTCGCGGCCTTTTCGCTGGCCATGGATCTTGGGCTGGGGCAGCCGATGGAGCACGTGCTGCGCTCGTGGCTGGTTGCGGCCCGGCTCGGTGACCATCTCGACCTCGACGCTGACGCCCGCGCGTCGCTGTACTTCGTGTCCACGCTGGCTTGGGTCGGATGTGTCGCCGACACGCCCGAGGTCGCCGCTTGGTTCGGTGACGACATCGCCTTCCGCCGTGACAGCTACGGCGTCGACATGGCCGGTCTGCCAATGCTCGGGTTCGCGCTTCGCCGCGTTGGTGCGGGAAGCCCGCCGCTGCGCCGCCTCCGCCTCGGCGCGAACCTGGTCGTGACCGGGGGCAAGGCGATCGAGCGCGGCCTCATGTCCCATTGCCTGACCACGGCACAACTGGCGGACCGGTTCGGGCTCGGCACCGACGTGTGCGAGCCGCTCCAGCAGGTGTTTACCCGCTGGGATGGCAAGGGGGTGCCCGGCGGTGTCGGCGGCGAGGCGATCACCCAAGCGATGCGGCTGTTCCACCTCGCCGATGTCGTCGAGGTGTGCCACCGCGACGACGGCATCAAGGCCGCCACAGAGGTGGCTCGCGCCCGGCGTGGAACGCATTTCGACCCGGCCGTTGTCGACGTGTTCTGCGCCGCGGCCGGCGACGTGCTCGTCGGCATCGACGCGCGACCCGAATGGGAGGCGCTGATCGAGAGCGAGCCCGGCCTGCAGCGTCGCCTCACCGAGCCCGAACTCGACGCGGCGCTGGAGGCTGTGGCGGACTTCACCGATCTGCGGTCACCGTCGCGAGCCGGACACTCCCGCGGCGTCGCCGATCTGGCGGCCAAGGCCGGCGAGCTCTGCGGCCTCCCACCCGCCGATGTCACGACCCTTCGTCGCGCCGCACTCGTGCACGACATTGGGATGCACGGCATCCCCGCCACGATCCTCGACAAGCCCGGGCCGCTCTCGGGGACCGACTGGGAGCGCATGCGGCTGCACGCCTACTACACCGAACGGATGCTGTCCCGCCCGCCCGCCTTGGCCCGCATCGGCGCAATTGCGGCGATGGCGACCGAGCGGCTCGACGGGTGCGGCGACCACCGTGGCGTCGCCGGCCCGGCGATCCCGGCGACCGCACGCATCCTCGCTGCCGCCGACGCCTACCGCGCCATGACCGAGCCGTGTCCGCACCGGCCGGCGCTATACC
>JBKJUS010000211.1:0-10407 GCA_046590575.1 Mycobacteriales bacterium
ACAACAACGGCGATGCCAAGCCCGACATCACCTACCGCTGGACATTCACCAGTGCGTACAAGAGCAAGGACACGTTCCTCTACGCCACCGGACCGGTGAAGACCCTCGACGACCCGACGCTGAACTTCACCCAGACCTACAAGCTCGAGGAGATCAAGGGCGACGCCACCCGGGTGCTCGTCGACGGGGCGAAGGTGGCTCCGTCGAACGTCGGCCGCGCCTCGATGCCCGACTACGCCGCGCTCCGCGAGCAGGCCATCACCGACCTGACCGAGGGCGAGGGCAAGACGTTCGCCGGCCAGGCCGATGACCCGTTCTTCCTCGACCTGTGCGTCTTCGACCTGCTCTACGGCGGTGACCTCAAGTCCGTCGGCAGCGACACGCTCGACGGCTTCAACGTCAACACCATCGCGCTGCAGGTGCCCAAGTCCGATGTCATCGCGGCCGACCCGATCATCGGGATCTGGACCACCACGTCCCGGCCCGCGACACGCCTGACCGCGGCTGACGGCACGCAGACCTTCAGTGGCGACTTCGTCCAGATCTCCCGCCTGGGCAACCCGCTGGTCAACGAGGTCGTCGTACCGATCCAGTTCAAAGACGCCTTTAACGCCAGCCTGCCCGAGGGCGACGCTCAGTTCCTCCCGAAGGTGCAGGACCCCGAGGTGCCCAAGCTGATCGAGGCCGTCTACAAGATTCCGGCCCCGAAGACGCCCCGTGAGGACCTCGTATCGGTCTTCCTGACCGGAGTCGAGGGCCTCAACAAGCCGGCCAACGTCTCCCCGAGCGAGCAGCTGCGCCTCAACACCTCCATCGCTCCGATCGCGAAGGGCAACCGGCTCGGCGTCATCGGCGGCGACAAGGCCGGCTTCCCGAACGGCCGGCGCCTGAGCGACGACGTCGTCGACATCGCGCTGCAGGTCGTCGAAGGCGAGCTCGTCGGAGCAGCGAACGACCTCGGTGACGCCGTCAACACCAACGACGTCGCCTTCGCCAAGGCGTTCCCCTACGTCGCGCTGCCGCACTCCGGCTCCAAGGCCCGCGTGGGCTCGAAGGGTGAGAGCCAGCTCAGCGCGCTCGCGCAGGGCGGCAACGCGGTCGATGGTGCCCCGTCGGGCGGCGTCGCCACCGGTGCCGGTGGCACTGCCGGTCGCACCAGCAGCCCGGTTCTCCCGATCACGGTCGCCCTTGCCGGAGGAAGCCTTCTGGCCGCCGGCGCTGTCGCAACCCGTCGGGCGCGCGTCTAAATGAAGAAGCAGGACGGCCCGGTGGTCTTCACCGCGACGGCCATCGGGCTCGTCCTGCTCGCCAACGGCCTTGCCCTGGTGACCCGCCCGGCCGTACCGGCAGGCCGACCGAGCCTTGAAGCGGTCGCTGTCTCTACGGCCCCGATCACGGCGGCCGCACCGCCCGCAGCAGCAGGGCCTAAGAAAGCTCGCCTGCTGCCCGTTCAGGTCGCCGTTCCACGAGTGGGCATCCGGGCCGGCGTGACGCGCCTCGCCAAGGCCAAGGACGGCTCGTTGGAGGTGCCGGCCGACTTCGACCTCACCGGCTGGTACGCCTCAGGTCCGGCCCCTGGGGAGCCCGGCGCCGCCGTCGTCGTCGGCCATGTCGACTCCTTCAGCGGCCCGGCAGTGTTCTTCCGGCTCTCGAAGATGCGTGAAGGCGACCGGATCGACGTACGCCGGACCGATGGCTCTGTCGTGCAGTTCACCGTCCAGTTTGCGGCGACCTACGACAAGGACGCCTTCCCGACCGGGCTGGTCTACCAGCCGACGGAGAACGCGACTTTGCGCCTCGTCACCTGCGGCGGCGAGTTCGACCGGCGCAGCCGCAGCTACCGCTCCAACGTCGTGGTCTTCGCTTCAGCCACCCGCGTCGTCCCTGCGCCACCGAAGTGATCCTGACGCGCCGCTCGGACGAATACGGTAAGGACTATCCACAGCTGGAGAGGACATCGTGGCGTCGCAGTTGATCCGTCGGATCGGGCTCATCGGAGGCACTGCCGCTCTCGGGCTCGCGCTCGTCGTGGGTGCCGGTGTGCTCGCCGAGCCGTCCGATCCGGCTACGTCGACGTCGGAGTCAAGCGTCGCTGCGGCCAGCGCGGACCCGCTGTCCCGCAGCATCGCCGCGACGCAAGACCGGCTGAGCCGGGTCCCCCGCGACTGGCAGGGCTGGGCGACGCTCGGTGCGGCGTACGTCGAGCAGGCTCGCGTCACGGCCGATCCCAGCTTCTACGAGCTCGCGGACGGCGCGCTCGCCAAGTCCATGGAGATCCAGCCGGTCGACAACTTCCCCGCTCTGAGCGGGATGGCCGCGCTCGCCGCGGCTCGCCATGATTTCACTGACGCGCTCCAGCTCGCCGACCGGTCGCTCGTCGTCAACGAGTTCAACGCGGCGACGCACGGCATCCGCGGCGACGCGCTGATCGAGCTCGGCCGCTACGAGGACGCGATCGCGGCCTTCCAGCGCATGCTCGACCTGCGGCCGGGGACTCCGTCGTACTCCCGTGCGTCCTACGCCTGGGAGCTCCGCGGCAACATCCCTGCGGCGGTCGAGACCATGACGCAGGCACGCGACGCGGCCGCTACGCCGGCCGACGCGGCATTCGCGTCCTACCAGCTCGCCGAGCTGGCGCTGGGGCAAGGCGACGTCGCGACCGCCCAGCGACACGTCACCGAAGGCCTGCAGCGCAACCCGTCGTCGGCCGACTTGCGGGCCGGCCGGGCGAAGGTCGAGGTGGCGAAGGGGGAGACCGAGGCGGCATTGGCAACCTATGCCGAGCTGGTCGCCACCCGACCGCTGCCGAGCTACCTCGTCGCCTACGGCGAGCTGCTCGAGTCGCTGGGCCGCGACGACGAGGCCGAGGCGCAGTACGCCGTCGTACGCAGCGTCCAGCAGCTCTTCGCGGCGCAGGGCGTCTCCGTCGACCAGGAGCTCGCGGTGTTCGAGGCCGACCACGGTGACGCGAAGCAGGCACTGGCCGCGGCGGAGCAGGTCTGGCGCAAGCAGCGCGGCGCGGTGTTCGTCGAGGACGCCTACGCCTGGGCCCTGCATGTCAACGGCCGCGACAAAGAGGCGCTCGCGCACGCGGACGCCGCGCTCCGGCTTGGCACGCGGTCAGCTCTGCTGCACTTCCACCGCGGCATCATCCGCCAAGCCCTGGGCCAGCGCGACGGCGCCCGGGCCGACCTGGCTGCCGCCCTGAAGATCAACCCGCACTTCTCGCCCCTGCGCGTGCCGGTTGCCCGGGCCGCGCTCGCCGAGCTCGCCCCGCGGCCGTGAGCCGCTGGCTCGCCCGATCGCTGGTCGCTCCCGCCGCCGTCGCCGCCGCGCTCGTCTCCGCGGTGCCGGCGCTGGCCCATCCGCTCGGCAACTTCACCGTCAACCAGTACGCCGGCATCGTGGTCGCCCCCGATGAGGTCCGGGTGTCCCGGGTCGTCGACATGGCCGAGGTGCCCACCGTCCAGGAGCAGCGCGCGATCGACACCGACCGCGACGGCCGGACGAGCGCGGCCGAGGGCGACTCGTACGCCGACGCCGAGTGCGGGCGGCTCGCGGACGAGGCCGAGCTGACGATCGACGGCAGCGCCGTACCGCTCTCGGTCCGCTCCGCCGGAGTGACATTCCCACCCGGACAGGCGGGGCTGCTCACGCTGCGCCTCGACTGCGCGCTAGTGGGGTCAATCGACGGAGTGCGGGCCGGATCCGACTTGACCTTTCGGGGGGACGCCCAGAAGGGTCGGCTCGGCTGGCGCGAGGTCACCCTCGCCGGCGACGGAGTCACGGTCGTCGGCTCCGACGTACCCGCGACCAGCCCCAGCGCGGTGCTGACGGCGTATCCCGAGAACTTGCTCAAGGCGCCGCTTTCTGTGACGTCTGCATCGGCGTCTCTTCGGCCCGGCGGACCGCGACTCGGCCGCGCCGGGCGGATCGGCGACAGCGGTGGCCTGCTCCCCCGCGGCGTCGACCGACTGAGCCTGCGGCTCACCAGCTTGGTCAGCGAACGCGACCTGACGCTGCAGTTCGGTTTGCTCGCCTTCGCGATCGCAGTCGGCCTCGGGGCGCTGCACGCACTGTCGCCCGGTCACGGCAAGACAGTGATGGCGGCGTACCTCGTGGGACAGCGCGGCACGGTCCGCCAAGCCGCGGTCATCGGGCTCACCGTCACCGCAACGCACACTCTCGGCGTCGTGGCGCTCGGCATCGCGCTCACCGTGTCCACAGCGGTGGCGCCGGAACGCGTGATCCCATGGCTGTCAGTGGCGAGCGGGCTGCTGCTCGCCGTCATCGGCGTGTTCCTGCTTCGACGCGCGACGCGCGCCCTTCGTGCGGCGAGATCTGCCCGTCCGGCGCACAGCCACGACGACCACCATGAGCATGGCCACGACCACCCGCACCCGCACGGGGACCACGAGCACGGCGAGCACGAGCACGGCGAGCACGAGCACGACCATGTCGCGGGCCACGACCACCCGCACCCCCACGTGCCCGCCGTGTCGGCCGCCCAAGCCCCTGTCGCGTTAGCCGTCGATGACGGCTGGCACGAGCACGGCGGGAGCCGACACCGGCACGCGCCGATCGACGTCGACCGGCCGCTGCACTGGCGCGGCCTGGTCGCCCTCGGCTTCGCCGGCGGCCTCGTGCCGAGTCCCTCCGCCCTGGTCGTCCTGCTCGGCGCGATAGCGCTCGGCCGGGCCTGGTTCGGCCTCGTGCTCGTCCTCGGCTTCGGTGCCGGCATGGCGGCCACCCTGGTCGCTGCCGGGCTGCTGCTCGAGCGCGGCCGTCGGCTGATCGACCGCCGCTCGGCCCGACTCGGCCGAGAGGGCCGACGGCTGCCGACGCTGCTTCGCGTCCTGCCGGTGCTGACGGCGGTGGTGGTGGTGGTGGTCGGCGCAACGCTCGCGGTTCGCGGCGCGACAGTCGCACTTGGCTAAAGGCCGGGCAGCCTCCCTCGTCAGGCCGCGTGCTGCAGGAGCACGCCGACGATGTAGTGCAGGTCGATGGTGGCGTCGGTGACGTACGGCGGCAGAGTGGCCGGTCCGATTTCACCGGTCGTGTCGAGCAGGTCGGCGTGCTGCGGCTGCATCGCGGGGTGGTGGAACAGCCGGGTGCCGTCGACGGTGCGGACCTCGAGGCTGCGGTCGGGGTGCAGGGTGAGCTGGAAGCCTTGGGCGTGCACGACGGTGTGATGGCGCTCGCAGAGGAAAATCGTGTTGGCGAGGTCGGTACGGCCGCCGAGCGACCAGTAGGTGACGTGATGGCCATCGAGGTTGGTGGTGCGGGTGCAGCCGGGGAACCGGCAGCGTTCTCCGTCGACGGCACCGAGGAGTTGTCGTAGTCGGGGGCTGACTTTGGCGTTGGGTGCGGCCGAGGTCGGCGCTGGTCAGGTCGGCGACGGTGGTCCGGCGCAGCGCGACCGGCCGGCCTAGCTCGTCGGCGCGGATGGTGCCGGGTGGGAGGAACTCGCCGTCAGCGGTGCGCGCCCAGCCCGACAGCGGGTCGATCTGCACGGCCCGGCGGCCGCGCCGTCGCCGGGCCGCATCCGGACGTGCCGCGTCGAGAGCACCGAGGGCGGCTTCGGCGACGCGGACCATTGCCTCACCGAGGGTGGCGCGGCGCGGCCGGGCGTCTTCCGCGGAAGAATCCGGCTCCAGCCCGCCGCCCTGTGGACGGGAGTGTTCCGCGGAACACTCCGCGCCGATCGACGCCTCGGTAACACCGTCGGCGGTAACCGGGGGCTGTGGATGACGGCGTTCCGCGGAACGTTCCGCGTCCTCGGCAGCCTCGCTCGCGTCGCGTACCTCCGCGTCGGCTCGGGCGGCCGCGCGTCGCTCGTGGTCGATGTCCTCCCGCGCCGCCTCGAGGGCAGCCTTGATCAGCGCGCCGTCCGCCGCGGTGGAGCGGATCGTGGTGACCATCGTGCCGTCCTCGTCGTAGCGGGTCCGGACCTGCATCCGGTACGCCGCCTGCTCGGGATCGGCCGCGTCCTCGGCAGGTTTGCGCGCGCGGCGGACACCGCGGACGATGCGCTCCAGCGCCGCACCGGAGGCGTGCCGGGCGATGTTGAGGTAGTCGCCCTCGTCGGCCGCGGTCGCGACCCGGGTGATCGCCCGGACCTGCGACCAGGACAGCCGGCCGTCGGCGAACATCGCTGCCGTCTGAGGCAGCTCGCGCAGCGCCCGGGCGGCGTGCACCCGTTCCTGCGCGGCCCGCGTACCGATCCCGATCCGCCACGACAGCCAGTGCTCGCAGGAGAGGAACCCTGGCCCGCCCCACGCCTCCCGGCGGTCGAACTCGCCAATCAGTGCCAGCAGCTTCGCCTCACCCGCCGCCACCCGCCCCGCCCAGGTCGCGATCCCGTCAGCGAGCTGCTCATCCGTCAAACCATCAAAGGTATCCATCACCCGAAAGTACCGGTCGGCTGTGACAGAAATCAGTCTGAAATCGCTGGGGTGCAAAGGATCTCGCGACGAAGATGCCAAGACCGATCCGCATCGAGGTAGTGCCGTCAGCGAATATGAGGCGCCCACAGGGCGATTGCCGTCACCTGGCGCGTTGACCGTACGTAGCTGGGATCTACGGTGGACCGGTGCTGAGACGCCTGCTCCGTCTGTTGCGTGCCAAGCGCACCCCGCAACCGCCATCGAAGCGTCGGCCGCACGCCAATGCGTGGCGCCCGCGGTCGACCCTCTGGGGACCAGCGACGGGGAAGGTCCTCGTCTCCTTCGCGCCGTCTCGGGACGGGCAAGCCGACCCCGGAGAGGTTGTATGGACGTGGGTCGCCTTCGAGGACGACCGGACCCAGGGCAAGGACCGGCCCGTGCTCATCATCGGACGCCGTGGCCTGTGGCTCGCGGGTCTGCAGCTCACGAGCAAGTCGCCCGGCTCCGGACCCAGGCGGGTGTTCATGGATGTGGGCCGCGGCCCGTGGGACCGTCAGCAGCGGCCTAGTCAGGTGCGGCTGGACCGCCTGCTCGACATCGACCCGGCGCAGGTGCGCCGAGAGGGCGCGGCGATCGACCGGGTCATGTTCGACAAGGTGCTGGACGCGGCCCGTCACTTTCTGCCCGAACTACGCTGATCCCCAGTGACCGCGTAGGTCGACCCCTGCAACTACGCCGCGTGCTGGAAGACCGAGACGACACAGGCGAGGCCGATGGTGGGGTCAGCCATGGCCGGGAGACCTACTTGACCCGACTCGGCCGAGAAGGCCGCCGCCTGCCGAAGTCACCGCGTTCACTAGTGGGGCGCCCATCCCGGCGACGTCCTCGGGTACGCGGTTGCTCAGCACGACGACGACCGAGCCTTGCTCGGGCAGGCATCCGGCCCACGCTGCGTAGCCGAAGTGCTCGCCGGGATGACCTACGGCCCCGCCGTACAGGCTGAACAGTCCTAGTCCGTGCCCATCCTGAATTGCAGTCATCTCATTCAGAGAGGCGCGGGATACGATTTTGCCGGCGCAGAACGCTCGCCACCAACGCGCCAGAGAGGGCGAGTCCGACGCCATCGCGCCCTCTGGGCCAGCGGCGGTCGCCCCCGCGATGGAGGGCAGGTAGCCACCACCCTTCTCGAGCGCGGCGGTCGACTCACCATCTGGCATGGCCATGGGCTCGGTCGGACCTTCATCCGGTTGATAGATGAGCCGTTCGAGTCCCTCGATCGTGAGGACCCCGTCGCGCAGCACGTCGGCCACCGGGCGCCGGCGGACGTGCTCGATCACCTGTCCGAGCAACAGGTAGTCGGTGCCGGTGTACTTGAAGTCATTACCGGCAGGAGCGCGATCGGCGGGCACCCGACGCAGCAGGTCCGTCTGCTCCCACACCCGTTGCGGATCGGTTGACACGGCCTTCTGTAGATCAGGGAGAGCCTCGGGAATGCCGCTACGGTGGCCCAGCAGCTGGCGGATCGTCGCACCATTGGTGTCGAATTCAAGTATCGGGGGAAGGTGGTCGGCGACCGGGTCGTCGAGATTCAGCTCGCCTGCCTCGACCATCTGCATCACCTGGGCTGCGATGATCGACTTGGTAACACTGGCGATGGCGAACTGATCCTCAACCCGTACGTCACGAAACCCATCCGCCTTGCCTGTCACGCCGCTCCAGGTGCCTTCGGGTGACATCACCGTGGCCGTCATTCCTCCGTTGCCCGCCATCTGGCGCAGGGCAGCGTGGAACGCCTCAGCCAACTCCGCCGAGACCGGCGCCTCGCTGATGTCGGCAAAGGTCGTGGTGGTGAAGTCGGAGATCGCCTTCGTGGGAGGTGACGATTCGACGCGGCCACTTGTCGGTGTGCACCCCGCGAGCGCGACGGCGAGCCCCGCCGCGGCAAGCAGACCCGTCCGGTGGTAGCGGAACGTGGTGAACATGTGGCCCCCGGTTCTCGGACAGAGGCCGACAGTAACCGTGGTGCGGCAGGCACACTGTCGCATGGCGGACTGTGCGGGATACGACTCGCGCCGACCGCCCAGCGGGCGATCGGCGCGAGTTGTAGCGTCAGCTAGGCGCGGCGCAGCGCCAGGTTGAGCGTCGAAGTCGTGCCGGACGTGACCGTCACGTTGCCGCTCTTGTTGCGGTAGCCGGCCGCGGAGGCGGTGCAGCTGTACGTCGCCGGCGGGACGTTGCTCAGGGTGTAAGACCCGTTGGTGCCGGTCGTCGTGGTCCCCGCGGTGCCGCAGTTCACGGTTGCACCCGAGATGCCAGTCTTCGACGTGGCGTCAGTGATGACGCCGGTGATCGCGCCGGGCGAGGTCGGCGGTGGCGGTGGCGGTGGCGGTGGCGTCCCGCCGCCCCCGAGAGCGGAGGCGAGGTTGACCACGCCGATGCTGTTGCAGCCACCGGAGCCCTGCGCGGTGCTCTTCAACGTGGTGCGGGTCGACGCTGCCGTAGCGCCGGTCTTCCACATGATCATCGAAGCAACACCCGAGACATGCGGCGTGGCCATCGACGTACCGCTGATCACGCCATAGCCGTTGCTAGGAAAGGTCGACCAGATGTCCTCACCCGGAGCGGCGATCTCGACGTCGGCGTTGCAGTTGCTGAAGGTCGAGCGCTTGCCCGCCTGGTCGATGGAGCCGACCGACATGACGTCGCGGTGGAAGGCCGGGTAGTTGGCCGTCGCGTCGCCGTCATTGCCGGCGGCCGCGATGAGCAGCACGCCGGCCGCAGCAGCCTCGGTCAGCTCGGCGTCGAGCGCACTGTCCTTCGGACCGCCGATGCTCATGCTGATGATCTTGGCGCCGCCCTTGGTGTGCAGCCAGTGGATGCCGGCGATGACGTCGGCGTAGTAGCCGTTGCCGGCTGCGTTGAGGGCCTTGAAGATCGCAAGCGGCGCGTTGGGCGCCACCCCAGCCACACCGACTCCGTTGCCGGTGTTGGCCGCGACCGTGCCGGCCACGTGGGTGCCGTGCAGGTTGTCATCGGAGCAGGACCCCTCGGTCACGATCCCGATCACGGCGTTGGCCGTCGCGCAGGCCACGGTCTTGTTGAGCAGGTCCGCGTGGGTGCGGTCGATGCCGGTGTCGAGAATGCCGACCCGCACACCACCGGTGCTCGGGAAGCTGCCCGCGCCGAACGCCGCGTCCCAGCCCTCGGGCGCGTCGATGTCAGCGTCGGCCACGCCGTTGACGAAGGAGCCGGTCACCGCCTGGTCGGTGTTGTGCAGGCCCCACTGGTCCTTGAAGAGCGTGTCGTTGGGGATGCTCAGAAGGCTCGCCACGTAGTTGGGCTGGGCGTAGGTGACGTTGGGGTTGCGCTCGTACCGGGCGATCGCCGCTTCTGGCGTGGTGCCCTCAGGCAGGCGTACGACGTCGAGGTTGAGGTGCTCGAAGGTGTTCTCGACCCGACCGCCCTGCTGGGCGTGCACCGAGCGACGCGTGTCCGCGGCCGAGCCGGGGTCGAACGCCACCAGGACTCGCTCCGGATCACGGGCGTGCTGCGGGCCAGCCGGCTCGGGCCGTGCGGTCGCTGGAGCGGCGACGGCCATCCCTGCTACGACCGCCAGAGCGGTAGCAGCGCGGGCAATCGAGGACAGTGACATGCATTTCCTCCAGCGGCTCGTGCGCGCCCTCAGTGGCTGGGGAGGCGCGGCAGGTTCAGAGACAGGACTTCCTGGCACTCCAGCCGCGGTCCTGCGGCCCCGGTGTCAGACGTCTGTTACCCAACAGATACCCAGAACACACACTTTTCGGCGCATTTCGGACACCCGGTCCGGTCGCACCTCGAACTTCTTCATCCACGCGTGTCTCCGCTCATTTGTCGGACCGGCCTCCTAACGTCGATAGGCATGACGGTGACGGCGGTGCAGGGCTCGTTCGACGAGCTGGGCACGGCGCTGCGCGAGACGACGTTCGTCGTCGTCGACCTTGAGACGACCGGCGGTTCGCCCCACCTGTGCGCTATCACCGAG
>JBKJUS010000106.1:0-2808 GCA_046590575.1 Mycobacteriales bacterium
CACGTCAGGTGCGATCTCCTCGCAGAGACCGTCGCCGGTGCACAGATCCTGGTCGATCCAGACCTTCATTGCCATGGGAAGCACGTCCCTTCAAACGGATGTCTCTGGGTGCGGAGAGTGCCCCCTTGAGGGGCGTGCGACCAATTTACCCGGAAATGACCAGGAAAACCAGCCATACCCGGAGTACCGTGGTCCCGGAGAGGCCCGGTGTACGGTGGCCTCCGGTTCGAGGGGCAACCCGAGGAGGTGAGTCCGACGTCGAGTTCCGAGTACGAACGTCGGCTGTCAGCCTACGAGCAGCAGGTCGACGCGCTGCTCGAGCAGGTCAAATCGCTGGAAGAAGAGGTCATCGGCCTCCGCCGCAAGCTTCAGGACGCCCCCAAGCGGGTGCGCACCCTGGAGGAGCGCCTCCTGGAGACCAAGGGTCAGCTGGCCCAGGCCACCTCGCAGAACGAGAAGCTCAGCTATACCCTGCGCGAGGCCCGCGATCACATCGCCGAGCTGCGCCGGGAGGTCGAGAAGCTCACTCAGCCTCCGTCCGCCTACGGCACCCTCCTGTCCCGCAACGACGACGGCACCGTCGACGTGTTTTCCGGCGGTCGCAAGATGCGCGTCGCCCTTCACCCCGAGCTCGAGGATACGGAACTCACCCGGGGCCAGGAGGTCGTGCTCAACGAGTCCCTCAACGTGGTCCTGGCCCGTTCGGCCGAGCTGTCCGGTGAGGTCATCACCCTGAAGGAGCTGCTCGAGGACGGCCGCCGCGCCATTGTCGTCGGCCGGGCCGACGAGGAGCGCGTGGTGGAGCTGGCGGACTCGCTCATGGGCGAGAAGCTTCGGTCCGGCGACAGCATCCTCATGGACTCCCGGACCGGCCTCCTGCTGGAGCGCCTGCCCCGTCCCGAGGTCGAGGAGCTGATCCTGGAGGAGGTGCCCGACGTCTCCTACGAAGACGTCGGCGGCCTCGACGACCAGATCGAGATGATCACCGATGCGGTCGAGCTGCCCTTCCTCCACCGCGACCTGTTCACCGAGCACAAGCTGCCGGCCCCCAAAGGGATCCTGCTGTACGGCCCTCCGGGCTGCGGCAAGACCCTCATCGCCAAGGCGGTCGCCAACTCCCTGGCCCAGAAGGTCAGTGAGGTCACCGGCAACAAGGCGGCCCGGAGCTACTTCCTCAACATCAAGGGCCCCGAGCTGCTGAACAAGTACGTGGGCGAGACCGAGCGCCAGATCCGCCTCGTCTTCCAGCGGGCGCGGGAGAAGGCGGAAGAAGGTGTTCCCGTGATCGTCTTCTTCGACGAGATGGACTCGCTGTTCCGCACCCGTGGCACCGGCATCTCCTCCGACATGGAGTCGACGATCGTGCCGCAGCTCCTGGCCGAGATCGACGGCGTGGAGACGCTGAGGAACGTCATCGTCATCGGCGCCTCCAACCGGGAGGACCTGATCGACCCGGCCATCCTGCGCCCTGGCCGCCTCGACGTGAAGATCAAGATCGAGCGCCCGAACATGACCGCGGCCACCCAGATCTTCAGCCGCTACCTCACCTCCGACCTGCCGCTGGACGAGGGCGAGGTGGCCAGCCTGGGCGGCGGCGACCGCGACAAGGCGGTGAAGGTCATGATCGAGCGAACCGTCGAGGAGATGTACCGGGACGACGACGACAACCGCTTCCTGGAGGTCACCTACCAGAACGGCGACAAGGAGATCCTCTACTACAAGGACTTCTCGTCGGGCGCCATGATCGAGAACATCGTGCGCCGGGCCAAGAAACTGGCCATCAAGCGGGTCATCGCCGGCCAGAGCCGGGGTATCCGCACCTCGGACCTGCTCGAGTCGATCAAGCAGGAGTACAAGGAGCACGAGGATCTGCCCAACACCACCAACCCGGATGACTGGGCCAAGATCTCGGGCAAGAAGGGTGAGCGGATCACCTACGTGCGCACGCTCATGTCCAAGGGCAAGGAAGCCACCGGGGGACGGGCCATCGAGCGTGTCGGTACCGGCCAATACCTGTAGCCGTTCGGCTGCAGGGAAGGGCTAGGGTCCCTCGCACCATGGCCATTCGGAAGGTCCTCGGGATCGAGACCGAGTACGGGATCATCCTGCGGGGGGCCGACTCCAACCCGATCACGGTCTCGTCACTGCTGATCAACGCCTATGTCACCCGGCTGGCCCGGGGCGGCGCTGCGGCCGGCGGCAGCAACAAGGTCGGGTGGGACTTCGAGGACGAGTCGCCGGGCCGCGACGCCCGAGGCTTTGCCCGGGAGGGGGCAATGGCCCCCGAGATCGAGACCCACCTGGTCAACGCGGTCCTGACGAACGGCGCCCGGTACTACGTGGACCACGCCCACCCGGAGTACTCCTCGCCCGAGTGCTCCGACGCCATGGAGGCCGTCCTGTGGGACAAGGCCGGCGAGCGCATCCTGGCCCGCTCGATCGAGGCCGCCGGCGAGATCCTGCCGGCGGGCCAGGAGATCGTCGTCTACAAGAACAACTCCGACCGCAAGGGCAACTCCTACGGCTGCCACGAGAACTACCTGCTCGACCGGGCCGTGCCTTTCGCTCGGCTGGCCAGCCAGATCACACCCCACTTCGTGTCGCGGCAGATCTACACCGGCGCCGGCAAGGTCGGCAGCGAGGCCGCCGGCCTGGGTCCCGACCGGGTGCCGTTCCAGCTGACCCAGCGGGCGGATTTCTTCGAGGAGGAGGTCGGCCTCGAGACCACCCTGAAGCGACCGCTGGTCAACACCCGCGACGAACCGCACTCGGACTCCCAGAAGTACCGCCGCCTGCACGTCATCGTGG
>JBKJUS010000169.1:0-65562 GCA_046590575.1 Mycobacteriales bacterium
TACCGCGGCCGCCCGCGGTACCCGGCGAAGGGGGGCGGGCTGCGGGACGCGTGCCGAGGTCGTCGTGTACCTCGAGGCGCAACGCGTCCTGCTCTGCGATGAGAGCCAGCCGAACCGCCGAAGCCGCGTGCACGATGGCGTTGGTGACCAACTCGCTCACGACGAGAGTGAGGTCGTCGACGACCTCGGGCGGGACGCCCCATTCATCGCAGGCTGCTCGGACGACGGCACGTGCGTGCGCGACTTCACGCTGATCGAGGGAGAACTGACGCTCGATCGTTCGCATGGCGCGCAGCCCTTCCAGTTCGCTGGGCGGATGACATGGGTGAGATCCCCGCGCAGCGCACGGACCAAACTGTCCGTTTTGCGACATTTCCCGCACCTGACGCCAGTCCAGGCGCTGGGGCAGCCTCGTAGGGTGAACGCATGGGAAGTGCGCGGGTCCATCTCACTCCGGCTGCCGGGGCCGACGGTGCGTCGGGCATCGCGGACCTGCTCGAGGAGTTCGAGATCCCGATGGGATTCTCCGCAGAAGTCCTCGCGGCGGCAGATTCGGCGGCGCGCCGTAGCGCGGGTCCCGAGCACGACGACGCGCGGGCGCTTTCCCTGGTCACCATCGATCCGCCCACCAGCCGGGACCTCGACCAGGCCTTCCACGCCGAGCGTCGCGGCGACGGCTACCGCGTCCACTATGCGATCGCCGACGTCGGTTGGTACGTCGATCCGGGGGACCCGTTGGACCGTGCGGCGCGAGGGCGCGGCGTCACGATCTATGCCGCAGACAGGCGTGCCCCGCTCTATCCGCCGACGTTGTCCGAAGGAGCCGCCAGTCTGCTGCCTGAGGTCGACCGGCCAGCCCTGCTGTGGCGCATCGACCTCGACGCAGCAGGGGAGCCGACGGCGTACGACGTCCGCCGGGCGCTGGTCCGCAGCCGGGCGAAGCTCTCCTACGCCGAGGCCCAGCAGATGCTCAACGGCGGCACCGCGTCGTCGTCGTTGATGTTGCTCAAGGAGATCGGTCTGCTCAGTGAGGTAGGCGAGCGCGCGCGCGGCGGAATGCACCTGCCGACCCCGGAGCAGGAGGTTGTCGCCACGGATGCCGGCTGGCGCCTCGAGCTGCGCTGTCCGCTGCCGGTGGAGGACTGGAACGCGCAGATCTCGCTGTTGACCGGCAGGTGTGCCGCGCGGTTGATGATCGACGCCGGGATCGGGCTGCTCCGCACCCTGCCGCCGCCGCAGAACCATGCGGTCGAGTCGCTGCGGCGCAGCGCCCGTGCGCTTGACGTGGCATGGGCGGCAGCGACGTCGTACCCCGACTGGATCCGCGCGCTTGATGTAGCTGATCCTCGCCAGGCCGCACTCGCCGTCCTCGCCACGCGGCTGCTGCGTGGAGCGGGCTACCTGGCGTTCGCCGACGGCGCCCCGGCCGATGGGCTCACGCATGCGGCGATCGCCGCCCCCTACGCCCACGTCACCGCGCCGCTGCGTCGCCTCGGCGACCGCTATGCCAACGCCGTTCTGCTCGCCATCTGCGCCGGGACCGAGGTCCATCCGGCAGTCCGCGAGGCGTTGCCGCTGCTGCCCGGGCTGATGACCGGGGCGAGCCAGCGCGAGCACGCCGTCGAGCGGGCGGTGCTCGACCATGTAGAGGCGACGGTGCTGGCCGCGCGGGTCGGCGAGGACTTCGGCGGGTCGGTGGTCGAGCTCGAACGAGACGGCCGCGCTGGCGTGGTGCAGCTGACGGAGCCGGCAGTCCGGGCGCCGGTCCGCGGCGCCGGGCTCGTCCTCGGTGAACCGATCACGGTGCGACTCGTCGAGGCCGACCCCGTCAGTCGGAAGGTGTTGTTCCGGTCGAGATGAGGGCTGCGTCGTCGTCGGCACGAGCCCGCTGCTGCGCGGCGTCGCGGGCGTCGTAGCTCAGGAAGTCGGGCAGGAAGGCCACGATCCCGACGAGCCCGACCAGGCAGAGCACGCCGCCGGATACGACGGAGGTCTGCACGCTGGTGAAGCGGGCGACGACCCCGGCCTCGGCGTCGCCGAGCAGGGGGCCGCTCGAGTAGTTGACCATCTCGATGCTGGCCAGCCGACCCCGCAAGTGATCCGGGATCGTCTGGTTCCACACGGTCATGCGAAACAGCCCGCTCACCATGTCGGCCGCACCGGCGATCGCGAGGGTGATCAGGGCGAGTGGCAGGGTCGTGGTGAAGCCGAAGGCGGTGATGGCGAGGCCCCAGGCGGCGACCGCCCAGAGGATCGCCCGACCGTGGTGGTGGATGCGTGCCGTCCAGCCGCTCGTGGCGGTGGCCAGCAGCGAGCCGGCGTACGGCGCGGCGTAGAGGAGCCCGACGATCCCGGCGCCGCCGTACCGCGACACGGCGAGAGCGGGGAAGAGAGCGCGCGGCATCCCGAAGATCATCGCGTTGAAGTCGGCGATGTAGGTGCCCATCAGCACCGGCTGGCTCCGGGCGTAGCGAAACCCGGCCCGCACCGCCTGCCAGCTCGGTGCTTCGGCGTCGGTCGGGGGCGGGGTCGCCTTCATCAACGCGAGAGCGGTGAGCGACGCACCGAATGTCAACAGGTCCAGGGTGTAGACGAGCCCGACGCCGAAAAGGCTGATCAGCACTCCCGCGATCGCCGGTCCGCCGAGCGCGCCAAAGCTCGTCGTGGCGCTGCGCAGCGCGGCCGCGGCCGGTTGCTCCTCCTTCGTCACCAAGCGGGCGTTGAGGGCCTCCAGGCTCGGCCGTTGCAGTCCGTCGAATGCTGCAGCGAACGCGGAGAGGACAAACAGCGGCCAGACCCGCGGCTCACCGACCGTCGCGTTGAGCAGAAGGAGCGCCGCGACGCTCATGAAGCCGATCTCGGAGATACGGATCAGCACGCGCCGGTTCCACGAGTCGGCCATCGCGCCACCGACGAAAGCTGAGAGCAGCAGCGGGACGAGCTCACACACGCCGATCAGCCCGACCGAGAGGGTGGATCCGGTGAGCATGAAGACCTGCACCGGGATCGCGACGTAGGTCATCTGGCTGCCGAAGAAGGAGATGCCCTGGCCAGCCCACAGCAGCCTGAACTCTCGCGACGTGCGCAGCGGAGTGAGGTCCAGCGCGAGCGCGCGGAGGCCGCGCAGCGCGCCGGGCTGGGCGGAGTCGTCCGATCTCTGGGTTGGATCGCTGGTGTCCACGAGAGCATGAGGTTAGCCGGGGATGCGCTGCCCGCCATTCGATATACGCCGAGTCGAGGCTAGGCCCGATCCCTCGTACGATGAGCGGAGGAGCTGACGAGGATCGGAGCATCACGGCTATGGAGGTGCAGCGCTGCACCCAGTGCGGTACGGCTCGGCGCGGCGACCTTCAGGTGTGCGTGCGGTGCGAGGCCCCCTTCCCGGCCACCGGCGGCGCTGCCGTTGCTGACGCTGCCGCGATCGACGCTGCTCTGCCCCGGCCGGCTGCGTCGTCCCCGTCGCAGTCACACGGCACCCTGCTGCTGGGCGTGATCATCGGCTTCGTCCTGCTCGCGGTGCTGCTCAAGCTCAGCATCCGCGGGGTGGGGCCGTTCCGCGTCGAACTGGTCGACTCGAGTGGCATCGGCGATCAGCTCAGCGTCACGCTCGAGATCACCAACACGGGCAACCGCACCGGGCGGGCCAACTGCCGCATTCCGCTGCGGGATGCCAAAGACGTCGTACAGTCGCCCAAGAACGTCTCCACCCAGCGCATCGAGCCCGACGAGACGATCACCGAGAAGATCACCTTCTCGGTCCCCGATGGGGTGAGACCGTTCGGCGAAATCCTCTGCTAGTCCTCGGTCACGAGAGTGTGCCTGGGCGTGTGAGGATGGCTCGCATGAAGCCTCTGCGCATCCCGTTTGCTGTCGTCGTCATGGCGGGCTTGCTGAGTCTGGCCGCGGCGTCGTCGTACGCGCACCAGCGGGCTGACCTCACTGTCGCCAAGCCGGCCGAGGATGCAGTCGTCGATGGCGATGCGGTCGAGCTCGTCGTCACCGCCTCGTCGAGTGCAGCGCTGGCCGAGGCCTCCTTCACGATCACCCTCGACGGTACGCCGGTGGACACCACGGGCACGGTGGGCGCCGGGTCGGTATTCACGACTTTCTCGCTTCGCGGTGGTGCCTCGTTGATGGTCCGCCTGTTTCCGGTGCCCGCTGGGACACACGAGCTGCGCCTCGCCTACGAGCGCGACGCCGACAACATCAAGCCCGAGGTCGTCCGCCGCTTCACCACGGTGGTCCCTTCGTCCGGTGCTTCGATAGACCCATCGAGTGCTGGGTCGAAGGGGTCCGGCGTACCGCTGCCGTGGCTGGCGATCGGCGGGCTCTTCCTCCTCGGGGTGTCCGTGGCCACAGTGCTGCTGCGCCGGGAGCGGGCTCAGTCAGGTGAGTAGGGCGTGCCCTGCACGCGGTCGAGCAGCCGGCTGAGTCGGCCGCGCACAGACGGCTTCGACCGAGCGCCGGGAGCGGCCTGGCTGATGAGGTGCTGGACGACGTCGAGGTACGGCGCACCCCCTGAGGCGGGCACGGTCAACGACTCGTGTGCGACGTACTGCAGGTCGGTGTCACCTGTATCGATCGCCATGATCAGCGCTCCGGCTTTGCGGGCGTCGGCGAGCCGGTCGAGCAGCCGCTCCGGTGTCCGATCGGGGGCGACCACGAGCAGGGTCTCGCGAGCCGCGACGATCTCGAGCCGTTGCAACCCGATGGCGAGGTGCGCCGGCGCACCCTGCGGCACCTGCCAGCGGACCAATGTCGGGCTGAGCTCGGCTCGCCCGGCGAACTGCGCCTCGTCGGTCAGATGCGCGGCGAAGTGCCAGGGCTCCTCCTCGGGCGTACCGACAAGGAGCAGCCCACCCTGCGGCTGCGGCGCGGTGCCGAGCGCGGTTGCGAAGTCGACGACCTGGTCATCGAGGGCGGTGCCGGCGAAGATGGCGCGCAGCAAGTCGGCTTCGTCGGAGTTCACGACCGCGAGGCTACGCCAGCAGGCCGCGTGGCCCGCGCGGCAGGTTCAGTGGGAGCCGGAGACTCGGGCGAGCGCGTTCGTGGCCGAGGTGATGTCGGACTCATCGGCGTACGCGTGGAAAGACATTCGCAGCTTGGGTCGCGGCAGATCGGCAGGCGCACGAGGCACGTGCAGCAGCGACGTGACGACGCCGGCATCGCGGAGCGCGGCGTGCACCCGTGTCGCGTCCAGCGAGTCGTGGTCGAGGACGACGCTGCCCGACGCCGAGTCGTGCGGCTCCTGCACCTGCCACCCGGCGGTGCCGTCGAGGGAGTCGCGGGCGGCGCGGCCCAGCGCAGCGATGCGCTCGATGACCAGCGCCGGCCCTGCGGCTTCCAGCTCGTCGATCGCGTTCGCCCAGCCCATCAGCACGGCAATCGAGATCTCGCCGACCTGGATCCGCGGTCCCTCGTCGAAGGCCACCGGTGCCGCCCGGAGGTCGCCGTCCCAGGCGTGTGTCTCCATGCTCGGTGCGACATCGAGGCGCTCGCCCCACGATCGGCGTACGCCGACGAATCCGGCACCGCGCGGTCCGCACAGCCACTTGCGCGCGGGTGCGACGAAGGCGTCTGCACCGGTCGCGTTGACGTCGATCTGGCCGACTGCCTGCGCGACGTCGAGGATGACTGCAGTGCCGACGGCGTGGCAGCGACGGACGATCTCCGTCGAGGGCTGGACGATGCCTCGGTGACTGGCGACCGGGCAGAGGAGCAGGAGGTCCAGTCCCTCGTCGAGCTGGCGATCCAGCGCGTGGAGGTCGACCAGCCCGTCGTCGTCCACGGCGAGCTGCACAGGGACGAACCGCTCGTGCGCACCGGCTGCCGCGACGAGCATGGCGTTGCTGGCGTATTCCGCCTGCGAGCACGCGACCCGTGCTCCCTCGGGCAACGGCCAGGCTCGGAGCAGTGCGGCGATGCCGTCGGTCGCATTGCCGACGAAGCCCACGTCGTCCCGGGGGAGCCCGACCAGGGTGCCGAGCTGTTCACGCAGCCGATCCAAGACCGGCATGACATCGCTGGCAGCGGGATACCCACCGATCGAGGCCTCCCGCTCCAAGTGAAGCCGGACGGCCTCACGCGTTGCCGCGGAATGCACCGAACACCCTGCGGCATCCAGGTGCGTGACCTGCAGGCGGGGTCGAGCCGCCCGCCACGCGGCGCCGAGGTCCGGATGCGGCAGCATGTGATCACTGTGCGCGAAGTCAGCCGCGGGGTCGAGCGCAATCCACAACGGTGGTACTTGCGAATGATTCGCACCTGCAACAGTCTGCTATTAGACTGCGGCACAGGACAGCCGGGTCGACGATGGAGGTTCGTACGTGCGCGCCGTACGGATGTCGGCCGGCCTGCTCGTGGCCGCGACGCTCACGGCATGTAGCCCAGGGCCCCAGGACGCCGCGATGGGCGCGAAGAATGGGGACCGGCTGATCGTCGTGACCACGGTCTCGCCGCTGACCAACATCGCCCAGAACGTCGCCGGTGAGCTTGCGTCGATCACGGGTCTGGTGCCCGAGGGGGTCAACAGCCACGAGTTCGAGCCGCGCCCCAGTGACGCCCGAGTGCTGGCGGCGGCCGACTTGGTCTTCATCAATGGGCTCAATCTCGAGACTCCGACGAAGATGCTGGCGAAGGCCAATCTCCGCGACGGGAGCCGCCTGATCGAGATGGGCGCCCGGATCGTGACCCCCGCGGAATTCATCTACGACTTCTCCTTCCCCAAGGCAGCGGGGGATCCCAACCCGCATTTGTGGACGAATCCCCTCTTCGGCATTCGGTACGCCGAGATCTTCCGCGACGAGTTCTCGAAGGCGGCACCGGAGAATGCCGATGCCTTCGCGGCCAACGCGGCGGCGTACATCGAGAAGATCAAGGCTCTCGACGGAGCAGTGCGGGTGGCCAGCGCGACGGTGCCGAGCCGCAAGCTGCTGACCTATCACGACTCGTTCCCCTACTTCGCCCGTGAGTACGGCTGGACCGTGATCGGGGCGATCCAGCCCTCAGACTTCGCCGAGCCGAGTGCCCGCGAGGTCGCCGACCTGATTGCTCAGGTCAAGGCGGCTAAGGTCCCGGCGATCTTCGGCTCGGAGGTCTTTCCGAGCTCGGTCCTGGAGCAGATCGGCAAGGAAGCCGGCGTCCGCTACGTCGACGACCTGCGCGACGACGATCTGCCCGGCAAGCCAGGCGAGCCGGCCCACTCCTACGTCGGTCTCCTGCGCTTCGACTTCGTGACGATGGTGAAGTCCCTCGGCGGGGACCCTTCGGCACTCCAGGGACTCGACGTCGCCAATGTGCAGACCGGTGATGTGGAGTACCGCGAACAATGACCGTGCCTCTGGTCCACCTCGACGGCGTCACCCACTCGTACGCCGGTCCGCCGGTGCTGGAAGGGGTGTCGTTGCGGGTCGCGCCGGGGGAGTTCCTCGGCATCGTGGGTCCGAGCGGGTCCGGCAAGAGCACGCTGCTCCGGGTGCTCGCCGGGTCGCTGACCCCGCTCGTCGGGACAGTCACCCGCTCGGGTCCGTCCAGGATCGGCTATGTGCCCCAGGTGAGACGGTCAACTGGGACTTCCCGGTGACGGTGTCCGAGGTCGTCACGATGAGCCGTACGTCGGGCCGGTGGCTGCCCTGGTCGTCCAGGGCGGAGCAAACCGAGGTCGCGACGCTGCTCGATCGGCTCGGCCTCAGCGGACTGGGCAAGCGGCACATCCGTGAGCTCTCCGGCGGTCAGCAGCAGCGGGTGTTCATCGCCCGTGCGCTGCTGCGGCAGGCCAGCCTCCTGTTGCTCGACGAGCCGACCAGCGGCGTCGACGTACGCACCCGCCACGACGTGCTTCACCTCCTCGACGACCTGCACGCCGGTGGGCTGGCCATCGTGCTGACGACCCACGACCTCAATGGCATTGCCGCCCACCTGCCGCGCCTGGTGTGCCTCAACCGCGAAGTCATCGCCGACGGTGTCCCTCGCGCAGTCATCACTCCGGACGTCCTCGAGCGCACCTACGGCGCGCGCATGGAGGTCATCGAGCACGCGGGCATGCCGGTTGTCTTCGAAGGAGGTTCGCACCACGGCGCGGACGTGGAGCGGGTGAGCAGATGAGCCTCGACCGGCTGCTCGAGCCGTTTGCCTTCGAGTTCTTCCGCAACGGCATGATCGTGGCCACCATCGCGGGTGCCCTGTGTGGGCTGATCGGGGTGTACGTCGTCCTCCGCGGGATGTCCTACATCGGGCACGGACTGAGCCACTCGATCTTCGGCGGAGCGGTGGCCTCCTCCGTGATCGGGATCAACGTCCTCGCCGGCGCTGCAGTGTGGGGCTTCGCTTCTGCCCTGATGATCAACGGAGTGACCCGCCGTCGGGCCATCGGCGGTGATGCTGCGATCGGCGTGATCACTACTGCGGCCTTCGCCGTCGGGATTGCGCTCATCTCGGTCCGCCGCAGTTTCACCCAGGACTTCGACGCGCTGCTCTTCGGCAACGTCCTAGGTGTGGAGCGCAGCGACATCGTCGTCGTCGCCCTGGTCGCGCTGGGTGCGGCCGTGGTCGTCTTCCTCGGCTACCGGCAGCTGCTCTTCACCACCTTCGATCCGGAGGTCGCGGAGACCTCGGGGCTCTCCACCGCACGGGTCGACGCGCTCTTCTCCCTCGTGCTCGCCATGTCGATCATCGCCACGATGCGCATCCTGGGCGTCACCCTCATCGCGGCCACGCTGGTGCTTCCCCCGGTCGTGGCGCGGATGCTGACCAACTCCTTCTCCCGGATGCTGCTGCTCTCGACGACCATCGGGGCCTTCTGCGGCCTGGTCGGGATGTACGCGAGCTTCCAGCTCGACATCGCCTCAGGCGCCTCGATCGTGCTGACCGGCGCGATCCTCTTCGCGCTGGTCTTCGCGGTGACCGGCACCCAGGCCCGCCGTCGTCTCGGTCACGCCCACTTCTAAGGGGTCCCCAGCCCCACACGACACGCTCTCGAGGCGTGCACCGAGTGCCGACCGATCCGAGCCAATCCGCGACCGCTCACGCACGCAACCCGTCGGCCGACCTGGTCCGGGGACCGGTCCTGAGCACGAACGCGCAGAGGCTCCGGGCCGCTGTGCGCTCAGTTGCGTGCGCGGGCGGGCGGACTAGGGGGTCGAGGCCCGGCCAGCACCGCGCCCCAACCATCAAGATCGGAGATTTGAACGAGTGTCGGACGATGCGCTGGAAGCCAGGATCTGCCGCCCGCCGCCCCGCCGGCGCGCCGGCCCCGCGGGAGGCCGCTAGGCCGGATGGCTCAAGGCCGCGGTGTACGGCGACGATGACGACACCGTGGCGTTGCTGGGGTATTGGGTGCGCGCGCGGGTGACGCGCGTCGTAGGCGCCAGCCTGGTCGCCGTGGTCACCGCCGCAACCCTCGGCAGCGCTCCGGCGGCCGCGCAGGTGGGTTCCGCCAAAATCCGCGCGGCCGAGCTGCGTCGACAGGTGGAGACCCTGCGGCGGCAGACCGGGATGGCGCTCGAGAGCTACAGCCGGGTGTACGGCGCCCTCGGCCGGGTCGTCAACGCCCGGGTGGCTGCCGAGCGCGCCGTCGAGGCTGCCCAGGCTCAGCGTGATGGCGACGCCGGCCGCGCGGACGCCCAGCTGCGTCAGCTCTACATGCGAGGCGGCCGGCTGAGCCTCTACGCCACCCTGCTGGACTCGGTGGACCTCCACGATGCCTTCGGCCGCTACGCCAACATCACCTCGATGGTCGCCGGGGACCGCAAGGCAGCAGCGGCCGGCGACGCGACGGTCGCCCTGGCGGTCGCCGCCGAGGTCAAGCTCACCGAGCTCGCCGCCCGCGAGACGCGACTCACCCGTCAGGCGGATGAGCAGGCCGAGCGGGTGGAGGCCATCCTCGCGCAGACGCAGCAGCTCCTCGCCTCGGCCGACGCGGAGGTGCTGCGTCTCGTGGAGGAGGCGCGGCTGGCCGAGCAGGCCGCCCGCGCCCGGGCGCTTCTCGCCGCACAGCTGGCGTCGGGCGCTGCCAGCGACTTCCCGAGCGCGGTCTTCACGCCTGTCGACGGAGCAAAGTACGCCTGCCCTGTCGGTACCGTGAACTCGTTCGTGGACACCTGGGGGGCGCCGCGGTCGGGAGGCCGTCGGCACCAGGGCACCGACGTCTTCGCGCCGATTGCCAGCGCGGCGTACGCCATGGCAGACGGGGTCATCGACCAGGTCACCAACGCCAACATCGGCCTGGGCGGCATCACCGTCTGGCTGCGCGCGGACAACGGCGACCGGTTCTACTACGCGCACAACACGGAGAATCTGGCCGCTCTGGGTCAGCGAGTGAAAGCTGGGGACGTGATCGCGACAGTCGGCCAGTCTGGCAACGCCGCGACGACCCCACCGCACGTGCACTTCGAGGTGCACCCGGGCGGCGGGGGCGCGGTCAACCCCTACCCGTTCCTCAAGGCAGTCTGCGGCTGACCGACCCACCGTCGATCGCCGTCTGGGAGAGACTTCCGCCATGTCGCACCCCCACGCGCACGGTTCGGCGCACGACGCACCGCCCGCCCCGCCGGAGATCCGGCGCCTGCTCGCGCTGGCGGTCGTCCCTCTCCTGCTCGCGACGTTCGTCGGGCTGGTCGTGCTCTGGCCACGCGGCGCGGGGCCGGCGATCGGCGAGGGCATCGGGGTGGCCGCGGACCTCGTGCCCGCGACGGTGCGCGCCCGCGAGGTGGTGCCGTGCGACGACACCCCGGCTGACGACGACGCTGAGGTCACCTGCACCCTGTTGGAGGTGGAGATCACCGAAGGGGTCGATGACGGCCAGGTGATCGCGCTCGACTTCGTCGAGAGCCCGCGCACTCCCTCGATCGCTGAGGGCGACAAGATCGTGCTCGGCTATGAGCCGGAGGCCGAGCCGGGGAGCGAGTACTTCTACGCCGACCGACAGCGGGGTCGGCCGCTGCTGCTGCTGACCGCGATCTTTGCGCTTGCGGTCCTCGCGCTCGGCCGATGGCACGGTCTACGCGCCCTCGGCGGACTCGCGGTCAGCCTCGTCGTTCTCGTCGCCTTCGTGCTCCCGGCGCTGCTCCGGGGCAGCAACCCGCTTGCCGTCGCCGTGGTCGGCGCCGCGGCCATCATGGTCGTCGCGCTCTACCTCGCCCACGGGATGACAGTGCGTACGACGATCGCGCTGCTCGGCACGCTCGCCAGCCTGGCGCTCACCGGCGTGCTCGCGGCGATCTTCGTCGCCGGGGCACGATTCACCGGGCTGGCCAGCGAGGAGGCGACGTTCCTCAACGCCGTCGCAGGGCAGGTCGAACTCGAAGGACTCTTGCTTGCCGGAATCATCATCGGCTCACTCGGGGTCCTCGATGACGTCACCGTGACGCAGGCCTCCGCGGTGTGGGAGCTGCACCTGGCCAATCCGACGTACCGGGCCCGAGAGCTCTACACCGCGGCGCTGCGGATCGGCCGCGACCACATCGCCTCGACGGTGAACACCCTGGTGCTCGCCTACGCCGGAGCCTCGCTCCCACTGCTCGTGCTCTTCTCCCTGGCCAACCGCGACCTCGGTGACGTGCTCACCGGCGAAGTCGTCGCGCAGGAGGTCGTGCGGACGCTGGTCGGCAGCATCGGGCTGGTGGCCTCGGTGCCGCTCACCACCGGGCTCGCGGCGTGGGTGGCCAGCCGCTCGCCAGCGGGTTAGGGACGCGCGGTCGGGATCGGGTTGCTGCCGCTGCTCGACGAGGGCGATGCGGACGACGACGACGACGGCTTGGGCGCCGGCGTCGGGCTCGGCTTCGGAGCGGCCGGGCTTGGCGACGGGGACGGCTTGGCTGCGGGGCTCGACTTGGGAGCGGCACTGGCCGAGGACTCTGCCTTGGCCGAGGGGACCGGCGCGATGGTCGACACCACTGCGGGCGGAGCAACTCGCTTGAGCTTGCGCACCAGCCGTGCCACGTCCGCGAGGACGCCCGCGCTGACCGACGACTTGTCGACGACAAACAGTCGCTGCTCCTCGCGGATGAGCTCAGCGATCATCTCGGCCACTTCCGGGTCACCCTCTGCGTGCTCCGCGATGAGCGTGTCGAGGGTGGCGTGCAGCTCGGTGGCGGCCACGGTGATGTCGGCCGAGGAGGCGGAGCGGATGATCTGACCGGTCAGAGTGCTCAGCTGCTCGTCTGCGAGGGCGAGCGCGACAGCCTCGGTGGACGGAGCGCCGTCCCTCAGGCCCGGGGAGGTGACCGTGATGCCGCCGCCGACCAGAGCGACCAACGCGGCGGCCGCAGCCACCAGGCGTGCCCGGCCGACCAGGCGCTCGCTGCGCGCCTTTCGGCCGGCGGAGATCTCGTCGACCTGCGGTCGCAGGTCCGGACCGCTCAGGTGGGAGAGCATGCGCTCCTGGAAAGCAGCCAGCCCGGCGCGCTCGCCGTCGAGCACGTCGGCCACAAGGCCGAGCTCGTCGGCATCGGCCGCGGCAGCGGCAATGATCATGTCGGTCTCGAGCGCGAGCCGGAAGTCGGCCACTTCCCGCAGGACCTCGTAGACAGGGGCACCCGCCTCCTGGGCGAGGGCCACGATGCGGGCCGCGTCACGCTCGGTTGAGCGCGGAGCCGGCACGTGCTCGCCCGAGCGCAACAGCCACGACGGCAGGGCGGGCTGCGCCTCGCCGCGGTGCCGTCGGTCACGCACTGGGAATCTCCTCGGTCGGGTGGTCAGGAGAGCCTTTCGCCGAACGTGCGGCTCATTCCTTCCTTTGTGACACAAATCACCAGCTCGGCGGTCTGAGCGTCATTGAGAGAAGATACGGGCGTGGCCCCACCCGGTGCGACCCCGTCCGACGGGACGGGTGCCATCGGGTTGCTCCTCGTCGGCCACGGATCCCGGCGTACGGCGGCCAACGAACTGCTGGTTGCGGTCACCGCGGCGGTCGCTGAGCGGGCCGATGCCGTGCTTCCGCTGCACGCGGTCACCCATGCTTTTCTCGAGATGGCCCGACCGAGCATCGGTGAGGGGTTCGCCGAGCTGGTCCGGGAGGGCTGCCGGCATGTGGTGGTGCACCCCTACTTCCTCTACCCCGGCGCCCACACCACGACGGACATCCCGGCCGCGCTGGCCGCCGCCGCCGCTGCCGCTCCCGGCGTGACATGGGCACTCACCGACGCGCTCAACCTTGACTCCCGGATCATCGACGTCGTGCTCGACCGCGTCACCACTGCGCTCGTTGCCCGTCCCGATCACGCTCACTCGGAGGAACATCCATGATGGTCACCCTGCCCGCCGAGGGCTACACGATCGGGATCATCGGAGGGACCGGCGACCAGGGCCGTGGACTGGGCCGGCGGTTCGCGCTCGCCGGTCATCGCGTCGTCGTCGGGTCCCGCGACCCGGCTCGAGCGCAGGAGGCGGCTGCGGCGCTTGTCGCCGCGCACCCCGACGAGGAGCTCGACGTCACCGGAGCTGACAACGCTCACGCGGCCAGCAGTGCCGAGCTGGTGATCGTCGCGGTGCCGTACGAGGGCCACCGCGAAACGCTGGCCCCGCTCGCCGAGCACTGTGCGGGCAAGATCGTGATCGATTGCGTCAACCCGATGTCGTTCGACAAGACCGGCGCGGCGTACGTCGAGCTGCCGGACGGCAGCGCCGCGGAGGAGGCCGCCGCTGTGCTGCCCGGGGCGCGGGTCGTCTCGGCGTTCCACGACGTGTCCGCCAAGCGGCTGCTCGGTACCAACCTCTCCGTCAGCACCGACGTGCTGGTCTGCGGCGACGACCAGGCGGCCAAGGACATCGTCTGCGCCCTGGCGGCGCAGATTCGGGGGATGCGCGGAATCGACGCGGGGCCCCTGCGCCTCTCCCGTCACCTGGAGGCGTTGACCGCCGTGCTCATCGGCATCAACAAGACGTACAAGACGCACTCCGGGGTGCGGATCACCGGCGTATGACCGTGCGCGCGGCGCGCGACGACCTCGGATTGGCGGTCGCGGTGCCACGTGAGGTGCACCGAATCGTGTCGATCGTGCCGTCGCTCACCGAGACCGTCGCCTCCAGCGGTGGGGCACATCGGCTGGTCGGGGTCACCGACTGGTGCACCCACCCGCCGGGCGTGGTGGCCGGGCTGCAGCGGGTAGGTGGAACCAAGAACCCGGACATCGCGGCGATCATCGGTCTCGCGCCCGATCTCGTGATCGCCAACGAGGAGGAGAACCGACCGGCTGACCTCGCGGCGATGCGCGCCGCCGGTCTTGCGGTCTGGGTGACCGCCCCGGAGACCGTGTCCGCGGCCGTGACCTCCCTAGGGCGGTTGCTCGCCGTGTGCGGACTCGGCGACGGCGGGCGGTCCTGGTACCGCGACGTCGTGCAGGCCTGGCCGGTTGTGGCCGCGCCCGCCGTACGCGGTCGCGCTGTTGCCTTCATCTGGCGCCGTCCGTGGATGGTGCTGGGCCGCAGCACCTTCGCCGGCGACGTGCTGCGCCAGCTTGGGGTCGACAACGCCTACGCCGGCCACGCGGACCGGTACCCAGCCGTCGAGCTCGATGACGTACGCCGGCTCGGCGTCGACCTGGTCGTGTTGCCGGACGAGCCCTATGCCTTCTCCACCTCCGACGGACCGGAGGCCTTCGCCGGTTGGAACGTGCCCGTGGCGCTCGTGTCGGGCCGGCATCTCACGTGGTACGGCCCGTCCCTCGCCGACGCTCGGGACGTGCTGACCGCGCAGCTCGCGGCCGCGGTCGTCCCGGCCTTCCCTTAGCAGTCGCGAGCGTCCTCGGCGCCGTTGCAGTCGTCGTTGCCCAGCCCGCCATCGACGTAATCGGCGCCGGCGCCGGCACTGATGTAGTCGTCGCCTGCCCCGGCCGAAATCCGGTCGTCTCCGGCGCCAGTGCGCAGCTCGTCCTTGCCGCCGAGGCTGCGCAGGCGATTGTCACCGTCTCCAGCGCTGACGTAGTTGTCACCGTCGCCGGCCTCGATGACATCGTCGCCGCTACCGGTACGGATCTCGTCTTTGCCGCTGCGGGCCGTCACCCGGTTGTCACCGTCGCCCGCGCTGACGTAGTTGTCACCGTCGCCGGACTGGATGATGTCGTCGCCGCTACCGGTACGGATCTCGTCCTTGCCTTCGCGAGTCGTGATGATGTTCTTTCCGTCGCCGGCGCTGACGTAGTTAGCGCCGCTGCCCGCGTCGATGGTGTCGTCGCCGCTGCCGGTCCGGATCTCGTCGTTTCCCTCGCGAGCGACTACCCGGTTCTTTCCGTCGCCGGCGCTGACGTAGTTGCTGCCCGCTCCGGTATCGACGATGTCATTGCCGCTGCCAGCGCGGATCTCGTCATTACCCTCGCGCGCCAGCACCCGGTTGCTGCCGTCGCCGGCGCTGACGTAGTTGTTGCCGACGCCGGTGTCGATGACGTCGTTGCCCGCGTCGCCGTAGATCGAGTCGTCGCCGCTCTCTCCGAGCATGCGGTCGTCGCCGTCGCCGCCCCGGATGTTGTCACCGTCACTCCCGCCGAGGAGGAGGTCGGCGCCCTCCTCACCGTGCAGGTCGTCGGCGCCGTCGCCGCCGAGCAGCTTGTCGTTGCCTTCGCCCCCGTAGAGCCCGCCCTCGTCACCGCCGATTCTTATCGGGTTGCTGCCGATGCCGATCGTGATCGTGCCGCCGGTGGCCTCGTCGTCCCCGCCTTCACCGGCGAGCACGTCGTTGCCCTCACCGCCGCGCAATAGGTCCCGTCCGTCACCGCCGCAGATCAGGTCGTCTCCACCGAGGCCGTCGACAATGTCGTCGCCGTCGAGCGCGAGGATCACGTCGATTCCATTGGTGCCCTCGATCGTGTCGGTGTCCTCCGTGCCGATGATCGTCGCCTTCTTGCCGAGGCAGGTCGGCGACGCGGCGAGGCTTGCCGAGGCCAGCAGCACGGGCGTGACCAGCAGGCCTGCAGCGGCCAGCCGAAGGCCGCGGGAGTAGGAAACAATGGGCACGACTGTCCTCCGGGGCTGGGCTGTCCGGACGTATCGCCGGCGGGTAAGCAATACCTGTCCGCGACGATGTCATGGGTTGTCGCGGATGTCACGATTCGGCTGGGTCAGCGGTATCCGTGCTCGGGGCCGGGGTAGGTGCCGTCGCGAACCTCGGCAGCGAAGGTCTGGACCGCCTCGGTCAGGACCGTGCGCACATCGGCGTACCGCTTGAGGAATTTCGGGCCGGCCAGCGTTCGCCGCGTGCCTTGGCGGCCTGCAGGTCGGTGACGGTGACCCGCCGGTCCGTCGGACCGCCGTACAGGGTCGGGATGGTGTCAGCCATGGTCGCTGTCCTCGAGCTCATCGAGGCCCCGAACTGGGGTCCCCGTGCGCTGAACATCGTCGCATGGGAATCCGCCGGGCGGCAGAGCGCGAACGTCTGACGTGGCGCCCACTCGGTTGGTGAGGACTGTGCTCGTCGTGTCGGCTGTGGTTGTCGTCGCGGGTTGCGGGTCCGGCGTCAGCCCCGCGGATCGGCTCACCTCCGCACCGCGGCTGCCGGCAGTCAGCGAAGAGGGGATTGCTGCCATCCGTGACCCAGCGGAGCCTGAGGTCATTCTGCCCGCAGTATGGGAGGTTGCCCCAGGCCAGGGCCGCGGTCGTCAGGTCGAGGTCCGCTGGGCGACCTCGAAGTGCGCGTTGTTCCGCCGCGCAGACGTGATCGAGTCGGCCGAAACGGTCACCATCACCGTGCAGGAGCAGCTGGTCGGCGACGGCATGTGTCCCGGCTACCGGGTGGCCAGTCACACGGTCACGCTCGCCGCGCCGCTGGGCACCCGGACCCTGCTGGACGGTTCGGTCTCGCCGGGGCGCATCGTCGCCTAGCTCAGGTGTGACGGTAGCGGTTGGTGATCGGCAGTCGCCGGTCCCGACCGAAGGACTTCGACGACAGCTTTGGACCTGGCGGGTTCTGTCGTCGCTTGAACTCCGCGAGGTCGACGAGCCGGATCACCCGGTCGACTGTCCCGGCGTCGAAGCCGGCGGCGACGATGTCGTCGCGGTCGCAGTCGCTCTCCACATAGGCCTCGAGGATCGCATCGAGAACGTCGTACGGCGGCAGCCGGTCCAGGTCCAGCTGGCCTGGTGCTAGCTCTGCTGAGGGTGGCTTGGTGATCGAACTCTCCGGGATCGGCGGTTCCGAGCCACGCTCGACCGCCTGCGCGTTGCGCCAGCGCGCGAGCGCCCACACCAGCGACTTCGGTACGTCCTTGATGACCGCCCAGCCGCCGGCCGAGTCGCCGTAGAGAGTCGAGAAGCCGGTCGCCAGCTCACTCTTGTTGCCTGTGGTCAGCACGAGGTGGCCGTGTTGGTTGGACAGTGCCATCAGCAGGGTGCCGCGGACTCGGGCCTGGAGGTTCTCCGCAGCCAGGCCGGTGAGTTCGCCGAGGCCGTCGCTGCCGTCCAGCAGGCCGTGGTAGGCGAGAACCACCGGCTCGATCGGCACCACGGAGTGGTGCAGACCCTGCCGTGCCGCGAGGTCGGCGGCGTCGTCGAGGGAGTGCTGCGACGAGTGCACCGAGGGCATCGCGATGGTGTGGACCGCATCACCCCCGAGTGCGTCGGCGGCGATCGTCGCGGTGAGAGCCGAGTCGATGCCCCCGGAGAGGCCGAGTACGACTGACGTGAACGCGTTCTTGCGCACGTAGTCGCGGGTGCCAGTGACGAGCGCACCCCAGATCTCAGCGCAGTCGGGTAGTCGGGGGGCGGGCGCCTGCGCCCCTCCGCTGAAGTCGTGCACGAGCAGGTGCTCGACGAACTGTGGGGCTCGGGCAAGCAGCTCGCCGTCCGCACCCACCACCATGGAGTCGCCGTCGAAGACCAGCTCGTCCTGCCCGCCGACCATGTTGCAGTAGGCGATCGGTGCACCGGCCTCCGCTGCGCGGCGGCGTACCAATGCCAGTCGTGTGTCGTCCTTGCTCCGCTCATAGGGCGAGCCGTTGATGCACACGACGAGGTCGGCGCCGTTCTCACGCGCTGCCGCGAACGGTCCGCCCTGCTGCCAGAGGTCCTCGCAGATCGTCAGCGCGACTCGGTGACCGCGGAAGGGGACGACGGTGAAGTCGGTGCCCCGGGTGAAGTAGCGCGCCTCGTCGAAGACGCCGTAGTTCGGCAGGTGATGCTTGAAGTAACGCGCCCGGACTTTGCCTTCGTGGAGAAACGCAGCGGCATTGCGCAAGCCGTGCTCGTCACGATCGAGGTAACCCACGACGACCGCGGTCTCGCCGGTTTCGCAGGCCAGCGCGTCGAGCGCCTCGAGGTTGTCCTCGACTACGGCGCGGCGGTACACGAGGTCCTCTATCGGATAGCCCGTGAGGACCATCTCAGGAAGGACCACGAGATCGGCGTTGGCCGCAGCCGCTTCCGCCACCCAGACCCGGGCGAGCGCGGCGTTGCCGACGATGTCGCCCACCGTCGGGTTGACCTGGGCGAGTGCGACGCGCAGCGGAACCACCGGCTCAGCCTACGACCGCGACAGCGGTGCCACCGATCGGGCGTCTTGCGGCCGTCCGGTGAACCAATCCGGCGCCGGGACCGTATGTCGGATACCGACGCGGCAACTTCCCTGTGCCGCACCGGCCTTGACTAGCCCGTCGACGACCCAGGACCGATCGATGAGCAAGCTCCGGATTTCCCGCGAGATGACACCCGACGAGGTGCTGGTCGAGCGTGCCCGCTCGGGCGACGACGTCGCTCTGGCCGAGTTGATCCTGCGGTATCGCGGCCATGAGTTCGGGGCGCTGCTGTGTGAGGCGATCCGGACCTACGAGTCTGGTGGCGACCGGCTCTTCGTCGAGCACCTGACGCCGGGGCGCCTAGGTCAGACCAGCAGCGACGTCAGCGGGCAGTGACGATCACGACGCCGGCCATGCCCGAGCCAGGCTTGCCCGGCGTAGATGCACCGCCATGGATCTTGCAGAAGTAGTAGTACTTGCCCGGCTTCGTGAAGGTCGTGCTGAACGACGTCGTTGTCGTGAGCCCGCACATCGTGATCGCAGAGCCGGCGCAGCTCGGGTGAGAGTCAAATGACTTGCGGTCGGTGCTGGTCACCGAGTGCGGTCGCACTGAGGTCGTGTCCCAGCGCCAGGTGACCGTCGCCTTGCCGCCCTTGAGCCCCACTGTCACGGACGGCGCGACGAACACGCTGTCCTGGACTGAGACGGCCGCCCTATCCGCGGCGTGCGCCGAGGGGGCCAGAAGTGCCGGCGCGGCCAATAGTGATATCGCGAGGAGTCGAAAGCGGTTCATGGGCGTGTCTTGTCTGCTCAGCGGATCCGGAAGACCTGGTCAGTCTCCGCCAGGTCGGTGCGCACTGCGTTGAGATCGATCTGGGGGGTCCCGTAGTAGGAGGGGACGGTGAGCACCTGGTGGCTGCTCGCGCGGAGGGCGCGCAGCTCCGTCCGGCTCGCACCGCGACCGGGAAGCATGCCGGCCGGCACGGTAATGCCGACGGTGGCCTTGTCGAGTTGGGCGGCTGGCAGCTCCTGTCGCGTCGTCATCGGCACGCCGTACAACCCCGGGCAGGTCTGCTCCAGCACGGTGCTCGCGGTGCCGATCCTCGGTAGCCGGGTCTCGGCAACCAGGCGGCAGCTGCCGACCGTGGCGCCGAAGCGCACGGCGGTGCCGGCGGCGAGCGGTGCCCCCAGCTCCACAGTCACCCGCAGGTCGCGGCCGGTCGCTTTGCCGCGAGTCTTCGGTCCGGGCGCGGAGTGCACGAGCACTCGAGTGATGTCGGCAGCTGCGGAGCTGCTCGGCCCGGCGTTGTGGTTGCCGACGCGATAGCCGTAACCCGACTGGTCGCCGGCACCGGTCTCCTGGTCGTTCACGTGGTTCGCATCGCCGGCGATGTCAGCGAAGGCGAGGTGATCGCGGGCTTCGGCACCAGTAGCGAACATGCCGCCGACGAGCACCGTGGCGAGAACAGCAAGGCGCAGGGTCATGTGCGCGTTCCTTAAGTCAGCAGGCCGGAAGTCCGGCAACGGGGGTGTGGAGGAGATTTCGACCTACCCACTGCAATTCCTGCTGGCCTGTCGCACCCCGGCTAGAGGTAGGGGGGATGGGATTTCCCGGGGCGGTTACTCGTAGACGACTTCGGCCTTGAGCAGGTCGGCCTCGACCGCGGCATCGGCGGTGCCTGCGTGAGTGGCGGAGCTTGTCTGGCAGACGCCATTGACGCAGTACGTCGACGGGTTGCCGAGCGCGAACGCGTAGGCGTAGCTGTCGACGAGCAGGTGACGTGGCAGGTCACCGGTGATGGTCACGACGATCGTCGCGGTCGCTGGCGGCGGGGTGGGCGAGGGGATGTCGTGAATGTCGTCTCGGACCCCGGCGGTGCGGCGAGGGAGCCGGCCGCGGGAACGAGAACCGCCGTGGCAAGCGGGATGAGGATGGCAAGGCGTGCGCGCATGTGGGCCGGTCTGGGACGAAGAGCGGAGTCAGGGTGCACCGACTTGAGCAGTTTGTCTGTCAGCCACCTGACACGAAGATCAGGCGACCCGAACCGGATGGTGGGTAACAGCAGCGAAACACAGCCGCACTAGGCTCGGCGCATGGGTAAGCAGCAGGAGTTCGTGCTCCGGACGATCGAAGAACGCGACATCCGGTTCGTCCGGCTGTGGTTCACCGACGTACTCGGCTTCCTCAAGTCGGTGGCCATCGCCCCGGCCGAGCTCGAGGGGGCCTTTGCCGAGGGCATCGGCTTCGACGGCAGCGCGATCCAGGGCTTCGCTCGGGTGCACGAGAGCGACATGCTGGCTCGGCCGGACCCGTCGACGTTCCAGATCCTGGCCACCCGCGGAGACGGTCCCGGCGTCGCTCGGATGTTCTGCGACATCGTGATGCCGGACGGCACACCGAGTGAGGCCGACCCGCGGTGGGTGCTGCGCCGCGCGCTCAACAAGGCGGCGGACAAGGGATTCACCTTCTATACCCACCCGGAGATCGAGTTCTTCCTCTTCAAGGACTCGACGGCGCCGGTGCCCGTTGACCACGCCGGCTACTTCGACCTCACACCGCACGAGGCCGGACACGACTTCCGTCGGCAGGCGATCACGATGCTGGAACGCATGGGCATCTCGGTGGAGTTCAGCCACCACGAGGTCGCGCCGGGCCAACATGAGATCGACCTGCGATACGCCGACGCGCTGACGACCGCTGACAACATCATGACGTTCCGTCTCATCATCAAGGAGGTGGCGTTGACTGCCGGCGTCTATGCCTCCTTCATGCCGAAGCCGATCAGCGAGCATCCCGGTTCGGGCATGCACACCCACCTGAGCCTTTTCGAAGGTGACCGCAACGCCTTCCACGACCCGAGTGACCCCTACTATCTGTCGAAGATCGGCAAGGCGTTCATCGCCGGTCTCCTGCGCCACGCTTCGGAGATCACCGCGGTCTGCAACCAGTGGGTCAACTCCTACAAGCGGCTCATCGCCGGCGGCGAGGCGCCCGTCCACGTGACGTGGGGTCACAACAACCGCTCCGCACTGGTCCGCGTGCCGATGTACAAGCCGCAGAAGGGCAACTCCACGCGCGTCGAGTTCCGGTCACCGGACTCCGCAGCCAACCCCTACCTGGCCTTCGCCCTGATTCTCGCGGCCGGGATGAAGGGCATCGAGGAGGGCTACGAGCTGCCGCCAGGGGCCGAGGACGACATCTGGGCCCTGTCCGACACCGAGCGTCGGGCGATGGGCTATGAGCGGCTGCCCACCTCGCTGTCCGACGCGATCCGCGTGATGGAGAGCTCCGAGCTCGTCGCAGAGACCCTCGGAGAGCACGTCTTTGATTACTTCCTGCGCAACAAGAAGGCGGAGTGGGAGGAATACCGCCGCCAGGTCACCCCCTTCGAGCTCGACCGCTACCTTCCGCTCCTCTGAGTCCCGGCGAACCTGGAGCAGCGGGCTCTTTCGAATCCTCGTGACCTTGTGCAACGATGATCGCTCGATCCGAGCCTGGCCGAGGACCCAGTACTTCCTGGCGGTCGCGAAGCTGGCGCGAACCCCCTGCAGCACTTCAGGCTCTCCAGTGAGGTGCGCCCAGGTCCATGGGTCGGTCGGCCGTGCTCCGCGGGCACCTTTTGCACGTCCAGCTTCCCCGCTGCAACCCGCACTAACCCGTCAAGTCCAGCAGAACCAGGGAGAACGATGGCCAAGGCCGCCAACAGCAGCGCTACCTCGTCGCCGGAGCCGTCATCCGGCGCGAGGCTGCAGAATTTCAGCCGCTCTGCCCGCGCCTACCTGAGGGAGCGCAAGCGGCAACGGGCCATCAAGCGCCGGACGTCGAACTCCCGCCTAGCCATCTTCCTGGTGATCACACTGCTCGGTCTTTTCGCGACCGTTTTCCTCGCGCTGCGCTTCCTCGGCGCAGACGCGGACGGGCGTCAGCTCACTCTGGGTGAGGTTCGGCTGCTGGCCGATCAGGGCCGGATCGAGACCGCGACGTTGCTGGATGAGGACGACCTCTTTGTCGGCCGCTTCGTGTCGCAGGACGACGCCGACGAGCGCAACGCGCCCATTCCCGTGGCGAGCGCCTCTGCGGCCCCGGTGGCGTCGGCCACGCCGGCGCCGGCCGCGAGCGCGAAGCCGGTCGTCTCGGCGTCTCCTGCCGCCAAGCCTGCACCGTTGCCGCTGACCAACCAGGTCCCCGTCGACTCGCCGGTGCGGAACGACGCCGCTGCGGGCGACTACTACGTCAACGTCTCGGGCAGCGGCTCGCTGACCCAGGGCTTGGAGCAGGCCTTGCGCGGCAGCACCACCGAGGTGGCCGTCGACGAGCAGGGCACCAAGCAGAACGTGCGCCTGCTCACGACGTTCTTGCTGCCACTGATGATCCTCGCCAACCTTTTCGCGATGCTCTTCACCCTCGGCAAGGGTGGCAGCTCGGCAATTGGCGATGTCATCAACTTCGGCTCGATTGGCAAGGGCAAGGCCAAGAAGGGGGCGAGCTACGTCACTTTCGAGGACGTCGGTGGCGCCGACGAGGCAGTCACTGAGCTGCGTGAGGTGCGGGACTACCTCACCGATCCGGCGAAGTACGAGGCACTCGGCGCTGCTCCGCCGAAGGGCGTGCTGCTCTTCGGTCCACCCGGCACCGGCAAGACCCTGCTCGCCAAGGCGGTGGCCGGCGAGGCCGGTGTGCCGTTCTTCTCCGTCGCAGGTGCGCAGTTCGTCGAGGCCCTCGTCGGCGTCGGCGCAGCTCGGGTACGCGACCTCTTCGAGCGGGTCCACGCGGCGGCACCGGCGATCGTCTTCATCGACGAGCTCGACGCGGCCGGGCGTAAGCGCGGCACCGGTGGTGGTGGCGGCGGCTCGGACGAGCGCGAGCAGACGCTGAACCAGCTACTGGTGGAGATGGACGGGTTCGAGGTGTCCTCGGGCATCGTGGTGATCGGCGCGACCAACCGGCCCGACATCCTCGACCCCGCGCTGATGCGCCCCGGTCGCTTCGACCGGCACATCACCATCGAGCGGCCGGAGCAGGAGGGCCGGGAGCGGATCCTGCGGATCCACGCCAAGGGCAAGCCGATCGCGCCCTCGGTGGATTTCGCCTTCCTGGCTGAGCGCACCCCGGGCTTCACTGGCGCGGACCTGGCCAACGTGGTGAATGAGGCCGCGCTGCTCGCTATCCGCCAGGGCAAGGCGCTGGTCGAGCCGGCGGAGCTCGAGGAGGCGATCCAGCGGGTGCTCACGGGGCCCAAGCGCCGCGGCCGGCTGATGAGCAGCGACGAGCGTCAGCGCGCCGCGATCCACGAGAGCGGGCATGTGGTGGTCGCTGCGGCTGCTGGGCGGGTCGCCGACGTCGAGCGCGTGTCGATCCTGAGCCGGGGGAAGCAGCTCGCCACGACGACGTTGCAGTCCGACGCCGACGTCAGCTTGCTGTCCCAGACTGCGCTGCGCGGTCAGCTGGTCACCCTCCTCGGCGGCATCGCCGCGGAAAACCTGATCTTCGGGGAGATGTCAACCGGCGGCGAGCAGGACCTGGAGCAAGCCACCGACCTGGCCCGGGACATGGTGGCCCGCTACGGGATGAGCCCGATCCTGGGCCCCGTCCGTCTCCTCGGAAAGGCCAGTGAGGCGTTCCTCGGCAACGACATCCCGCTATCCGATGTCTCCCCGGAGACCCGGGCCACGCTGGACGCGGAGATCCGCCGGTTCATCGCCGAAGCCCAGGACGAGGCCATGGAGCTGCTGTCGCGGCACCGCGCCACCCTCGACGGCCTGGCTGCCCGACTCGAGGAGGAGGAGACCCTCGAGGGCGAAGAGCTCCAGGAGGTGCTCGCCCCGATCGAGCGGGAGATGTCCCGGGAGAAGATCAGCCCCAACGGCCGCGCCGTCCGCCGTGCGCCGGCCACCCGCCGTACGCCGGCCACCCGGCGGGCACCCGTCAAGTCTGCTCGCCGATAACCTCAACCCGGTAACGCCCGCAGGATCGCCCGCCCCGCCGTCGAAGGCTTATCGTCGACGGCGGGGTGCATTGCTACGGAGGACACGCAACCGGTGAGACCCACACACGCGCCGCGTCCCGCGCGCATCACGCGGATCCGCGCTGCTCTGCTCGCGGCGGTGGTCACGGTGCTCGCCGTGCCGATCGTGACCTCCCAGGCGCAGGTGGCCGCTCCCCGGTGTCCTGACCGCAACCAAATCGTGCCGGTCGGTGGCAACGTCGCCCGCTGGGAGGCCATCGCCAAGCCTGCGTTCGACGTCGGCCCGCAGACCATGACGGCGTACGCCGTCCAGCCGACCGACCCATCGATCATCTATGTCACCAACGGCAAGACCGTCATGCGGACCTCCAACAGCGGATGCACCTTCGATGAGGTGCTCGAGCTGCGGCCCGAGGCGTCCGGCGATGTCGCGCTCTCGTCCGCCACGACGACGATCACATCGCTCGCCCTGCCCGAGCGCGGTTCTCCTCGCCGGGTCATCGCCACCGCCGTGGAGGTCGACGCCGGCGCCGGGCGGCCGCACGTCCTGCGCACCGACACGGGCAACAACGGCACCTGGGAGATCGCCGACGGCGGCCTACCCCCGGTGGGCCGGCCGGTCGACCTGCGAATCGCCCCCGGCGACGCGCGGGTCGTGTTCCTCTCCCTCCGCGCGGTCAGCGGCCTGGACGACACGCCGGTCGGTCCGATTCCGCCGATCGGTGGCCCCGCGCCGACGCCCAGCGGGCCGGTTGGCGCGCTCTATCGCAGCGGCAATGGGGGGCAGAGCTGGACCCAGGTGGCACAGGGCGACCAGCTCGGTGGTGCGACGGTGCTCGACGACGTGGCGGTCAGCGACCTCAGCGCTGAGCGGGTCTTCGTGATCGCCGGGGGGGTGCTGCTCAGCTCGACGGATGGCGGGGCGACCTTTTCCGACAGCGGTCTCACCCGCGCGCAGCAGACCTCCGGCGGATACCGGTTCACCACCCTGGACGTCTTCCAACAACGGATCTACGCGTTCAGCAGCACTACGACCGCCGGCGGGCCGGCGGCTGTCCGCTCGAACGACAACGGGCGGACCTACTCTGCGGCGAAGGTGCCGTTCGTCGCCGAGTCC
Organism: Mycobacteriales bacterium; assembly: GCA_046590575.1. Taxonomy (GTDB): domain Bacteria; phylum Actinomycetota; class Actinomycetes; order BP-191; family BP-191; genus DATLNF01. Next base: position 25,521 of record JBKJUS010000169.1, read on the forward strand.
GCAGCGCACGGTTCGCGCGCCGGCGACGTGATCGTCGGCACCACGCTCGCCGATGGCACCACAGACGTCTTCGCGCTGTCCAACAACCGGTGGGTGGCCGTCACCCCGGCTCCTAACGCGGTGCCGTTCCGGGTGCAGATCGACCGCTCGCGGAGCGTGCGCTTCGGCCTGTCGACGGAGAAGATCTACCGGACCATCGCGGACCGGTCCACGCCCGACGTGGCACCTCCGCCGATCAATGTGGACAACAACGCCGGCAACTTGGCCGGTGTGCGGCCACCGAGCCTGCTGCCCCGCAGCCAGACCGTGGTGCTCGACATCGGGCAGTCCAAACAGATCACGTACACGCTCCAGATCCCTCGTCGCCCCACCCCGCTCGACGTCTACATCGTGCTCGACAACTCCGGCTCGATGATCGCCTTCATCGACGACCTGCGGGTCAACCTCGCCAAGGCGGTCAGCACGCTGCGGGCCAATGCGGTCGACGTCTACGCCGGCCTGGGTTACTACAAGTCGCTCACCAGCCCGCCGCTCTACGACCGACTGGTCGACGTCGGTCCGGTCAACCAGAACTTCTTCAACCAGCTCGCGACGCTCGATCCCAAGAAGACGACTGGCAACCAAGAGCCCATCCTCGACGCTCTCTACCAGAGCGCCACGGGTGAAGGCCGGTCCAACCTGACGTTCGCCGCCTTGAGCACCTGTGACATCGACCCGGGACTTGCCGGGTGTCAGATCCCGCGTAACAAGCAGGCAAACTTCCGCACCGACTCGCTGCGGGTGCTTCTGCACGCCGGCAACGAGGAGTGGGACCGCGAGCTCCAGGGCTCGCCCAGCTTCGCGCGGACGGCCGAGGCCCTGCGGAACCGGTCCATCAAGCACGTGGGCATCGCAGTGCTTCCGATCGCCCGTCGAGACATGCAGGACATGGCCCGGGCCACGGGTGCGCTCGCCGGTCCCGGAGGAGTCGACTGCAGCGGTGACGGCCGGGCGGACATCGCCCAGGGCGAGCCCTTGGTCTGCACGGGCAACGGCGAGCTCGCCCGCACCCTGGTGCAGATCCTCAACGGAGTGACCGACGTACAGAACCTTCGGTTCTTCGCCCGTCGGCCCTCGCCGGTGCTCCGTGCGCTCGAGCCCACCCGGATCCTGCCGATCAACGTCAAGGCCGACAGCACGGTCACGCTGACCGCGACCGTGTCCTGCCTCGGCGTCGAGCCGGGGCAGTACGAGTTGAGCTTCGGGGCTGCGTTGCGCGAGGCCACGGTCGCTGAAGCGGGCGCGCTCGTCACGTGCGGCCTGTCACCGGCCGTCGTTGCGGGCGTGGCCGCACCACCTGCGGCGCCGCAGCAGCAGGCGGGTCCCGTCCAGCCGGCGCCCGCGCCCGTCCCGGCGCCAGCACCCGCGCCGCAGGTCAACCCCGCTCCGCAGTCTCAGGTGCAGCCGCAGATCAACACCCAGGTCAACGCCGGCACGGCCTTCGAGGAGCAGGAGCAGATCCAGATCGCCACCGTCGGGGTCGATGTGCGCCAACGGGAGGAGCTGGCCATGAGTGCGCTCCCACTCGGTGAGCGGGACGACCCGGTGACCGCCGCCGCGACCGTCCTCGTCGGCGGGTCGCTGGTGATGTCGGCCTGCGTGGGTGTCGTGCTGGCCCAGCGTCGGCGTACGGCGACCGCAACCGTGACCGCACGCTCCGACCGCCGGTGATCGCGAGCCCTCGGTAGGCTCGCCGGTGTGGCGAGCGAAGGCACAGGTGCCGACGCACGGCTGACCCGACTCGGCTTCACCGACCCACGTGCCGCGCGGGCGCTGCTCGGCCCGGATGGCCTCCGCCTGTGGGGCAGCGACGGGGCGGTCGACGCCGGAGCCGCAGCGATCCTCGCCGCGCTGGCGCACGTCGCCAACCCTGACCTCGCACTCGGCGCGCTTGGCCGGCTGGTCACGGTCGTCCCGAAGCCGGCGGTTCTGCTGGCCGCTCTGCGGTCCTCCGCCGGCCTACGTGAACGTCTGCTGGGAGTGCTCGGCACCTCGACCGTGCTCGGTGACCACCTCGTGCGGCACCCGCGGAGCTGGCCGACGCTCGCGGACAACCGCATCGCCGCCTCACGGCCCAGCGCTCTCGGTCTGCGCGAGCAGCTGCTCGCTGCCGTCGGCGCCGACGTCACTGCTCCGCTGCCGTGGGGGAGTGGTGCGGGGAGTCGGGCGTCCGGGGCCGGCGATGACGTGCTCGACGAGCTGCGCACGGCGTACCGGTCGGCGCTGCTGCGGCTAGCGGCGCGCGATGTCGCCGGCGGCATCGCTATCGACGACGTCGCCGCCGAGCTGGCCGACCTGGCCGCCGCAACGCTGGAGGCTGCGCTCGCTGTCGCTGTGGCCGCGATCGAGCCGGACGTCGAGCCGTGCCGGATCGCCGTCATCGGCATGGGCAAATGCGGTGGGCGCGAGCTCAACTACGTCAGCGATGTGGATGTCGTCTTCGTCGCGGAGGCGCTGCCGGGCGGAGACGAGGCGCGCGCCCTGCGCACGGCTACCAGGCTGGCGGAGGGCCTGATCAAGGCATGTTCGGCGACCACTCGCGAAGGCTCCATCTGGCCGGTCGACGCCGGGCTGCGTCCCGAGGGCCGATCGGGCCCGCTGGTCCGGACCCTGGCCAGCCACGCGGCGTACTACGAGCGCTGGGCGAAGAACTGGGAGTTCCAGGCGCTGCTCAAGGCGCGTCCGGTGGCCGGCGACCTCGCCCTCGGTCAGGACTACCTCCGGGTGATCGCGCCGATGGTGTGGTCGCAGGCGCCGCGACCGGATCTGGTCGCCGACGTCCAGGCGATGAAGAAGCGGGTGGAAGGCTCGGTCGCGCCGAAGGAGTCGGGGCGCCAGCTCAAGCTCGCGCCCGGAGGTCTGCGCGACGTGGAGTTCAGCGTGCAGCTCCTCCAGCTCGTCCACGGCCGGGCCGACGAGACACTGCGCGTGCGCAGCACCCTCGAAGGGCTCGAGCGGCTGGCCAAGGGTGGCTACGTCGCGATCGAGGATGCCGAGCGGCTGGCTGACGCTTACCGATTCCTCCGCGGGGTCGAGCACCGGCTGCAGCTCCAACGCCTCCGGCGTACCCACACCCTGCCGACCGAGCCGGCGGCCTTGCGGTGGGTGGCTCGCAGCATGGGGTTCCGTGACGGGGCGCGCGGCACGGCGACGGAGGGGCTGCTTGCCGAGCGCGCCCGGCACGCGGTCGAGGTGCGGCGCCTGCACGAGAAGCTCTTCTACCGCCCCCTGCTGACCGCGGTGGCGCGGCTGCCGGCCGATGCCATCCGGTTGGCGCCCGAGGCGGCCCGCGAGCGACTGGATGCTCTTGGCTTCGCTGACTCGGCAGGTGCGCTGCGTCACCTCGAGGCGATGACCGGCGGCCTGTCCCGGAGGGCCTCGGTCCTGCGAACCATGCTGCCGGTGATGCTCCCTTGGTTCGCGGCGGCGCACGACCCGGACAGCGGGTTGCTCGCCTTCCGCACGGTCAGCGAGCAGCTAGGCAGCTCGCCGTGGTTCATCGCTCTCTTGCGGGACTCAGAAGTAGTGGCCGAGCGGCTGGCCAGTCTGCTCTCGTCCAGCAAGTTCGTGGCAGACCTGCTTGGCCGTGCCCCGGAGGCGGTAGCCATCGTCGCGCGCGACGCCGAGTTGGCACCGCGGACGGCAGCCGCACTGCACGAGGAATTCGGGTCGGTGGTGGCCCGCCACCACGACGCGGAGGCGGCCGCAGCTGCGGTGCGCGGTCTACGGCGTCACGAGCTCCTGCGAGTCGCGTGCGCTGACCTGCTGGGAATGGTCGATGTCGACGGGGTCGGTCCAGCCCTGTCCGACGTGTCGGATGCGACCCTCGCTGCGACCCTCGACGTGGCCCAGCGCCACGTCACGGCGGTCCGCGGCGCGCCGCTCGACGTACGTCTTGTTGTTGTCGGCATGGGTCGTCTGGGCGGGCGCGAGCAAGGCTACGGCTCGGACGCAGACGTGCTCTTCGTGCATGAGCCCATGGACGGTGCCGACGAGGCAGCTGCCGCGGCCACGGCGAAGAACATCGCCGAGGAGCTGAGGCGGCTGCTCTCGGTGCCATCCCCCGATCCACCGCTCCTCGTCGACGCGGGTCTCCGTCCGGAAGGTCGACAGGGTGCGCTCACTTTGAGCCTGTCCGGCTATGCCCGCTACTACGCAGGTCGAGCCGCCGTATGGGAGGCACAGGCGCTTCTGCGCGCTCGGGTGGTCGCCGGTGACGCCGACCTGGGTAACCGCTTTTGCGAGCTCATCGAGCCGGTGCGCTGGCCCGAGTCGTTCAGTGACGAGAGCGTGACGGAGATCCGGCGAATCAAGGCCCGAGTGGAGACCGAGCGGCTGTCGCGCGGCGTCGACCGCCACCGTCACACGAAGCTAGGTCCCGGAGCGATCGCAGACGTGGAATGGACCGTGCAGCTGCTGCAGCTGCGCTACGCGCACTCAACGCCGACCTTGCGTACCGCTTCCACGCTCGACGCTCTGGCCGCTGCTGCTGCGGCGGGGTTGATCCCGCCGGATGACGCAGACCTGCTCTGCACGGCGTGGCAAGCGGCGACCGCGGCGCGAAACGGGCTGACGTTGGTCCGTGGCCGCGCACACGACGTGCTGCCGGATGACGCGCGCACTCTGGCCGGGGTGGCGCGGGCAGTCGGCTACCCTGCCGGGAGCCGAGCGGACTTCCTCGACGGCTACCGGCGCGCGACTCGGCGCGCTCGCGCAGTGGTGGAGAGGGTGTTTTACGCGTGACGAGCCAGAGCTGGCCGAGCGGGCGGCCGTCGATAGCCGGAGCCGACTCACGGTTCGTAGCCGTGAAGGGGGTGCGCTTCCACGTCCACGGTGCGCGGCCCTCACGCAAGCGGCGTACGACGCCGGTGCTGCTTCTGCATGGCGTGCCGGAGACGGCCGCTTGCTGGCGCGACCTCATGCCGGAGCTGGCCAAGGACCGCGTGGTCATCGCGCCCGACCTGAAGGGGCTGGGCCTGTCGGAGGCACGCGGACCCTACGACCTCGCGACGGTAGCCGCCGAGCTGGCCGCTCTGGTTCTGCACGAGGTGGACGGCCCCGTCGATGTCGTCGGGCACGACTGGGGCGGGTCGATCGCGCTGGCCCTCGCGGGTGCCCGACCGGAACTGGTCCGTCGCGTCGTCGACATCTCCGGGCCGTACCGCAAGGTCAACCTGCTGCGGGCATTTCACATCCCCCTGTTGTCATTGCCGGCGTTGCCCGAGCTCGCGTTTCGGGCCGGCGGGCGTCGTCTCGTGCGGGCGATGTTCGACTACGGGTGGAAGGCTGATCCGCGACTGCCTGAAGAGGTGCTCACCCACTACGTCGACAGCTACGCCGACCCGGCGCGCGTGGAGGCGATGCTCAGCTACTTCCGGGCGACTACCCGGCCGCGTGTCGTCGCTGCCGTCCAGGGCCTGCTTGGGCAGGACGCAGGTCCGGCCGGGCCGCCGCGGGTGCGGGTCGAGCGGTCGCTTGTCGTATGGGGTGCTGCGGACCCCGCGCTGCCCCTCTCGGATGGCGAGAGCGTCGTCAACGACCTCGGCGCATCCTCGACCATGCTCAGCCTGCCCGGGGTCGGCCACTGGCCGCTCGAGGAGGCCCGGGACGTCGTCGTACCCGCGGTCGCGGAGTTCCTCAGGTCGTGACGGGGGCACCACGGGAACGCCCCGGGCGGTACGCCGATGCGCTCAAGGTCAGGGAGTTTCGCGCTCTCTATATCGCTCAGGTTGCTTCTGGCATCGGCGACCAGGTCGCCAAGGTGGCGCTCGCGGTCCTGGTCTACGACCGCACGTCCTCGCCCTTGCTTGCGGCGTTGGCCTACGCCGCGGGATTCCTTCCATGGATCGTCGCGGGTCCGGTGCTCAGTCCGCTTGCCGACCGGCTCCCGCGTCGCCGGGTCATGGTGGTCTGCGAGCTGGGTCGTGCCGCTCTCTTCGGCGCGATGGCGCTCCACGGCGTCCCGCTTCTCGTGCTCTTCGTGCTGCTCTTTCTGGCCAGCATCCTCGCGCCTCCGTTCGAAGCTGCCCGGGCGGCGACGTTGCCCGACGTGCTGACCGGTGACCTGTACGTCGTGGGCTCCTCGCTCGGTGCGATCTCCAGCCAGCTGGTGCAGGTGCTCGGGTTCGCGGGCGGCGGCGCACTCGTGGCAGCCGTCGGGGCGCGAGGCGCGCTCGGCCTCGACGCGGTGACATTCGCGGTGTCCGGCCTGTTGCTCCTCGTCCGTCTCGTGTCGAGGCCGCCCGCCGCGACCGGCGCCCGCCCGACCCTGGTAGCAGATGTCCGCGAAGGCTCGCGCGTCGTCTTCGCCAGCCCAGTGCTGCGCTCGATCCTGCTGCTGGCATGGGTGGGGGCGGCCTTCTCGATCGTGCCCGAGGGCTTGGCGGTGACGTACGCCGACTCCCGCAATGCCGGGCCGCTGGCGACTGGACTGCTCCTGGCCGCCAATCCGGTAGGCGCTGTCATCGGGGCTTTCGCCATAGGTCGGCTGGTCGCGCCATCCCGTCGGCTGCGGCTGATGCTTCCCTTGGCCGTGTTGACCTTCCTTCCGCTCATGGGCACGGTCGTGCACCCTCCGGTCGCCGTGGCCTGCCTGCTGTGGGCGATGAGCGGAGTCGGTCTGGCTTTCCAGCTCCCGGCCAACGCGACATTTGTCGCAGGCGTACCAGCCGCCTCGCGAGGTCGCGCCTTCGGGTTGGCGCAGTCTGGGCTGCAGGTCTTCCAGGGCCTGGCGCTTACGGTAGGTGGGGCACTCGCGCAAGTTCTGCCGGTGCAGCGCGTCGTCACGCTCGCCGGGCTCGTCGGCCTGTGCGGGGTGCTGCTGCTCGCCCGTTCCTGGCCGCATGCGGCGATGGAAGCGGTGCATGCGCCCGCGTCGAGCGTCGGCTGGCCGGACGAGGTGGTGGTCACCGACGACGACTCCACGACGAACCTGGAGATGCCCGTGTGGACCGGGCCGTACGTGCTGCGCCCGGCGGCGAGGGAGATGATCATCCGACTGGTTCCGTGACCCTCGTCGGCGTTAGATCGCGACCGGCACTCCGGCTGCGGCCGATTCGAACGCCGCGTCGAGCACGCGCGCACAAGCGAGCGACTCCTCGACCGGCAGCACCCAGCCCGCGTCACCGGCGATCACCGAGGACATCTCCTCGACCATCAGCCGGTACGGGTCGGCCGCCGGCACTGGATGGCGGGTTGTGTCGACGCCGTCGGAGACCCACAGCTCGCTGACCTGGTCGACCCACGACGTGTACGGCGCGTCGCGCAGCTCGATCTCGCCGGCGTCACCGCGCACGACGAGCCACTGCCGTCCCGGCTCATGGATGGAGACGCGCACATCCGCGTCGCCGTCGTCGAAGGTGACGATCGTCTCCATCGCGAGGTCGACGCCGGTCGGTCCGACATCCGCCTTGGCCGAGACTTCTCTCGGAGCCGCACCACCGAAGGCCCACAGGGCGGCGGAGACGGCATAGCAACCGACGTCGTACATCGCACCACCGCCGTGTCCCGGGTCGAGCCGGTAGTTCGACTCGTCGGCGATGGCGAAGGCGAAGCCGGCGCTGACATGTCGCACCCGACCAATTGCCCCGTCTGCAAGCAGGTGCTGGGCCAGCCGCACCCGCGGGTGCCACCGATACCACGAGGCTTCGACGAGCAGCCGGTCGGCGCGCGTGGCCGCGTCGCGCATCTCCTCCACTTCGCGTGCGGTGAGGCCCAGCGGCTTCTCGCAGAGCACGTGCTTGCCGGCCGCCAGCGCCGCCACGGTCCACGGCAGGTGCGCATCGTTGGCCAGAGCGATGTAGACGGCATCGACCTGGGAGTCGGCGAGAAGTGCGGCGTAGTCGCCGTACGACGTCGGCACGCCGTGCCGCGCAGCGAAGGCGGCGGCTCGCTCACTGCTGCGTGCGGCGATTGCCTGGAGGGTGCATCCCTTGGCGCCGCGAATCGCCGCGGCGATCGCGCGGTCGGCAATCCACCCTGCGCCGAGTACGCCCCAGCGCAGCGTCATCAGGCGATCGGCTCTGTTCGGCCGCCGGCGCGCGCAGACCTGGTCGCAGCCTGCATCACCTCGATGTTTCGGCGTGAGCCCTCGGGGGTGACTGACATCGGCGCGCCGGACTGGAGGTGCTCCGCCAGCTCTCGATGGAACGGCTGCGCCGGTGGCTTGGGATACGACAGCTGCTGGACCGAGATCCCGCCGGCGCCATCTGGACGCCAGACACTGATCGTGGCGGGCGATTCTGCCGCGGCGAGACGGTCCTCGGTCAGGTTGCCGATCGCGTCACGCGCGACCACCGACTCGGTCCGCCAGTCACCGCGCACCGCCCCGTGAGTGCCGAGCGCCAACCACTTGGGCTTGAGCGCCGCGGCGATGTCGGAGTGCACGAACTCCGCCTCGACACCGTCGGCAAAGTGGATCAGCACTCGGCTGTGGTCCGCGTTGGATACGTCGTGCCACACACGCTTGTGGGTCGTCGCGCTGACCGACTGAACCTGCTGCGGGATCAGGTCGAGAATCCAGTCGATGTAGTGCGAGCCCCAGTCGTAGATCGCGCCACCGGACACGGCTGCGTCGCTGTGCCAGTAGTTGCACGGGTGGCCGTAGCCACCGATGAACGTCTCGAGCGAAAAGAGGTCACCGATGTCACCCGAGCTGACGACCTTCTTGAGGGTGAGGTAGTCGGCGTCCCACCGGCGGTTCTGGTAGACCGCCAGCGTACGGTCGGCGGCGCGCGCAGCGGCGATCATCGCGTCCGCCTCGTCGGTCGTCAGACAGAATGGCTTCTCGACAACGACGTGTTTGCCGGCCTCGAGAGCGCGCAGCGACCACTCCGCATGTGTGTTGGGCGGAGTCGAGATGATGACCAGGCCGACCTCGTCGTCACGGAGCAGGTCTTCGCCGGTGGCGACGCCGCGAAGCTCGGGCGCGAGTGCGCGAGCGGCAGCGACGCGCTCCGGCAGGCTGTCGCAGACCGCAGCCAGTCGTAGGCCGTTCACGGCCCCGATGGCGGCGTTGTGCTCGTGCCCGATGGCGCCGTAGCCGAGGATGCCCACCCCAACGTCCGGTCCGTCCTTTTCGCCGCTGAGCTGCCGGACGAGCCGGTGCACGATGCCGGCGTACGACGCCGCGCCAAGGCTGTCCGGCGTCGAGCCGAGCGTCAGTGCGGCGATGTTCGACGGTCCCTCGCGCAAGGCCGCGACTGGGTGGTCGACGAGGTGATGGTTGGCGGTGAGCAGCACCCGTACGTCGTCGGCAACCTTGTCGACAAGCGGCCAGGCGTCGACTAACAGCAGGTCCCCGGACCACCGGGCGGTGAGGTCACCGGCATCCGGGCCAGGCCGCACGCGTACTTCGTGCCGGGGGAGCGCCCGTGTCGCGACCAGGCCCACGAGGTCGTGGAGTGCTGTCGCGGCGCTCGCCGCGACCAGAGTGGGTCCGGCCAGGAGAAGTGCGACTCCCCGTCCGGCAGCGGAGAGCAGCGCGTCCTCGGCGGCGTCGTCGATCGGCCGGTCGGTGAGGACGATCGCCACCGTCGCGGGCGTCGTACGCACGGCTTCGAGCCCGTCGATGACCGTGACCGAGTGACCTGCTCGGGTGAGCCACCCGGCAAGGTCGTCTGCGGCAGACCGGAGGGCGGGTGCGGCGAGGTCGAGTGCGAGATGCAGCCTGGTCATGGCCACCAAGCCTACGGACCACATCCCGACGACGCACGTTGCAGGTGGGAAAATGACCCAGAAGGGCGCCGACGGGTTGCCGCCGCGCTCAAGCTATCGGTACGACGAGGCCGAGTTGGCGGCTCTGCGCCAGCAGCACCCCGGCGTCGTCGTAGATCTCGCAGTCCTCCTCGGCGAAGCCGTCCGCGACAGCGATCGTCCGGACGTGGCCGAGGCACCAACCTTTGTACGCCGATTGCGGCGGGGACCGAAAGTGGACGGTCAGGTCGACCGTCGGCACGGCCACCGGCACGGTGGAACGCAGGAAGAGGGTCGGGATCATCGCGTCGACGTAGAGCGCGAGAACGGCGGCGTCGACCGGCCGGCTGTCGGCCAGGCGAAGCCAACACCAGAACTCTGCCGGCGCCCCGGAGAAGAACGGCTTCGGCTCGACCGGCCGGTAGTCCAGACGCTGCGCCATCGGTGGCGCGGGAAATCCCGGCGGCGGCGACGGAGACGGCAGCGTCTCGGCAGGCGGAATGTGTGCTGCGGGACCGGCATCCTGAAATCCCTCAGCGCCCCGGCCCGCGCCGAGCGCGGCGAGGCCGTGCGCCACGAGCCGCTCGCCCTGCCGGAGCCGCACTTCGACGAAGGAAAGCGAACGTCCGGTGCGCGTGATGTCCACCTCGATCTCGGCCGGGCCTTCGGTAGCCGGTAAGAGGTAGTGCACGCTCAACGACCGAATCGGCTTGGGCTGGGCGTCATCTGCCGCGGCGACCGCCGCTTCGACGGCCCGGACGAGCAGCGCGGCGACGTAGCCGCCGTGGGGGCCGGTCAGGACGAACCAGGCCGGATCAACGTGGGCGGCGTACCGACCATCGGAGATAAAGGTCAGCGCGATTCCTTTGTCGAGCTCGCTCATCGTGATGCTTCCCTGAGTCGGTCTCGGGTGGTGGACAGGACGGCGAGGTGAGCTTCCGCCACCTCAGCGGTGACGATCGGGTTGTCGGCGAACGTGGCAAACCCGCAGTCCGGGTTGAGCAGCAGCCGTTCGGCTCCGAAGAGGTTGACCGCGTGCCGCCCCCGCGCGACGACTTCATCGACCGGGTCGGCCATCTGCGCCTTCTGGTTGACCAGGCCCACTCCGATCCGGCGGTCGTCGGGAAGGTCGGTGAGCACTTCCATCTCGCCCGCCCGCGGCGTACACAGCTCGAGTACGTAGGTGCCGAAATCCAGCGAGCTCAGCAGCGGGATCAGCGGCCGGTAGTCGCCCGCCAGAGCCATGGCCTCGTCCGGCGTCCAGTTGCCTCGGCATACGTGCAGGGCCAACCGGTCCGCCGGCAAGCCGGCGGTGAGCTCTTGCAGGAGACCTTGCGCAAGGTCGAGTTCGTCCCGCACGCTGCCGCGGTCGCCGAGAGCGCCGCACATGAAGGTCCGGCCGCCCTCGCCGGGTGTGCCGTAGACCACTTCGGTGAGCACCGGCTCGTCGAACTGCACCATCGCGACGCCCTCCGCCAGCAGGTGGTGCAGCTCCTCCCGGAGCACCCGCACGATGTCGCGGGCCAGATCTGCTCGGTCGTCGTACGCCCGGTCGGAGATGCACTCCATCCACATCGTCCGGGTCAGCAGGTAGGGACCCGGCAGGCTGACTTTGATCGGCCTATTCGTCAGACGGCTCACGAACTTCGCCTCGTGCACCGCGAGGGACCGACTTCGGCCGAGTGGTCCGAACACGGCTGGGTGACGGATCTGGCCGGCCGGTACGTCGAGTGCGGCCAGCTCGGCCTCGAACTGCGCCGGGTCGTCGACGTAGGGCAACAGGTCGGTGACGGGGATCAGCTGGCAGTTCTCCAGCAAGCCGCCCACGAAACTCGCGTAGTTGTCCCGGCGCTGTTCTCCGTCGGTCACCACATCCACGCCCGCGCGCAGCTGGGCCTCGACCGACAACCGGACGGCGTCGTCGGCGCTCTCCTCGAAATCGCTCTCGCTCAGCCTGGTCTCGAGGCGCTCGTGCAGCGCTCGCAGCAGCCATCGTGGTCGCGGCCAGCTGCCGACGCCCATCACCGCCAGCGGTCCGATCGATGGCGCCGGCGCCGGCGCCGGCAGCGTGGCCGGGATGGTCGGCTTGACCACCGGCTGGGTGATCGGCGCCTGCCGCCGCGCAGCGGCGAACCCGCCCTTGCTGACCAGAAAGCTGCGTTGCGCGCCGGTCCGCCAGGTGCTGACCAGCTGGTTGCCGGTGAGCCGGCACCAGGCCGGCAGATCCTCCTCGACGGATGATTCCATCGAAAGGATCTCCAGGAGCTGACCCTGCTTCAGCGGGTCGATGTGCTTGCGGATCAGGAGCAGGAGCCCGTTACCGCAGTCGAGCTCGCCGCCGTCGAAGCTGACGTCAGGCTCGTGCGGATGCGCCCTGGGACGGCTCACCGGCGTACGCCGACCTAGTAGGTGACGCAGGGTGCGCCGCTGGCGAGGAACTCCACCAGCTTCGCCCCGCCGACAATCGTCGCGCCCTTGATCAGCGCGTTCTCGTCGAGACCGCGCTTCTTGAAGCAGGGGGAGCACACCCAGATGGTCCCGCCGGCCTCGACGAAGTTGGCCATCAGGTCCTTGAGCGGGGAGAAGCCGTCCTCGTGGATGTCGTCGGCGTAGCCCTCGACGGCTAGCTGCACACCATCGGTGGAGAGGAAGACGAGGGTCTCCTGATCAGACCCGGCAGCGGCATTCGCCACCACAAAACCCACCGTGACCCGGTCGGGGTCGTTCTTGGCGTTGGTCATCGACACACAGAACTTTCCAGCCACTGCTACTCCTTGAGTCGTCGTTGGATGAGGTAGACGGGATGGTCGGCGGCCACCAAGGTGTGGCCCGTCATGCGGCACCATGACGGAATGTCGGCCGGAGCGCCCGGATCGTGCGCCACGAGCTCGAACATCGCACCCGGCATGAGTGGAGCCAGGCGACGGCGGAGCTCCATGACGAGCTCTCCACAGCCGGTTTGGCCCGCGTCCCAGCGCTGCACCGCGCTGTCGTCGCTGTCCGCGGGCACGCGGCTCCTCTCAGCGAACTCGGCGGCGCGCTAGGAGGGGGCGTGGCGCGGACCGAGGGGTGGACGCTCGCCCGACCGGACGAGAGGCGGGTGGACTCAGCGGTGTGTCATGGCGCGGCCCTCCTCCCGGTCGGTGCTCCAGCAGCGGCAGCCAGACTAGCCGGATCCGTATGGCGCCCCCGAACGCGAGGGATCCCCGCCGCGAGCCGCGGCGGGGATCCCTCTCGACGTCTGACGGTTGTGCTGGTTAGACGCCTGTGTTGGACGAGATGAAGGAGCGGATAGCTGGGTTGTTGATCTCGCTGTACACGCCCGGGAACTTCGGCAGGGCGCAGCTCTGGCCGTAGCTGACGACGCCGATCTGAACCGGGCCCGCAGGTGTCGGCGCAAAGAGCGGCCCCCCCGAGTCACCCTGGCAGGAGTCCTTGAGCAGCGCCGCTGCGCAGACGCCGGTTGCGTCGTCGAAGCCGAAGTTGGTCTGTCCGCATTCGGCGTCGGAGACGACGTTCAGGTCGACCTGTCGCAGCCTGCTCGTCGAGTTGAGGCCGAGCGTGGGGGTCTGGTCGCCCCAACCTGTCACCGTGACCCGGGTGCCGGCGGTCTCCAGCGCCTCGTTCGCCGCGGTGGCCAACGTGATCGCCGGCGAGGTTGTCACGGACGTCAGCTTCAGCAGCGCGACGTCGTGGGTGGAGTTCTCGTACGCCGGGTGCACGATCACCTGAGAGACCTTGATCCGCTGACCCTTGCTCGCGTCGGCGAGATTGGTGCGACCCGTCACGACGAACAGGTCGTTGGCGCTGCCGTCGGCGACGCAGTGTGCTGCGGTCAGCACCCAGCTGGCGCTGATCACGCTGCCGCCGCAGAAGGCGAATCCAGAGCCGTCCTGAATAGAGGCCATGAACGGAAAGGCGCCTTCAGTGGCCGCCGAGCCGCCGACGACCGCCTGACTCGGCGCCGCGGCGATCAGGGTGCCGCCACACGCCAGGCTGGCAGCGGCGAGGGTTCGTACGAGGAAGCCGAGACGCATGCGGATGTCCGATCGGTCGGGGAAAGGTGTCATATGTCCTAACGCCGGACCGACCGGATCCATTCGCGTGTATCTCTCACTTCTCGGTGAGATCGTGGTGTCAGGCAGGCGAGGTCGCCAGGTTGCGCCCGATCCGGACCAGCGTGACTCCCATCAGCATCAGCGTGATGGCGGTGAGCACGACGAAGAGCAGGTTCAGGCCAGTCAACGGCAGAGTGCCGTTGGCCACGCCCTGAACGGTCGCTACGAGGGGATTGGCGTTCTGGGTGATCTTGACGCCGAGGACCTCGGCATTGCTCTGGCTGGCCAGGGTGCCGACCACCGGGGTTGCGGTGGCGCCGGCGACGATGGTGCCCGTAGTGGCGTGGTACATGAAGCTGTCCTCCAGTGCGAGATGGGGAAGTGCGGGGAATTTTCGTTACCAGCTCAAGGGCTTGCTGCGCATCACCAGCCAGGCTGATCGGACCGACCATGCTTGACCGACGAGCGTGAGCAGCTCGGTCGGCAGGACGGTCACGGCGAGCACGCAGTCGAGCCAGGTGCGACCGCGCATCTTCCAGGCCACGACGAGCCGGTCCATGGCCGCCAGAGCGAAGGGCAGTGCCCAGAACCAGTTGACCTGCACGGGTAGATCGAGCACCAGGATCAACAGCCAGGCGGTCAGACCCAGCACGCGTAGGACGACGCCGAAGAGCATGGTTGCGTACGCCCACCAGTTGCGACGCGTCCACGGCGTCCAGCCCTCGCGGACCATCTCCTGGAACGTTCCGCCGGACCAGCGCAGCCGTTGCTGCCACAAAGCGCGCAGAGTCACCGGCGTGTCTGTAAAGGCGAGGGCGTGCGGGGAGACGCGGATCTGCCAGCGGGCGGCGCGCAGGTTGAGCGAGAGCCGGTAGTCCTCCACGATGCTGTCGGTCGCCCACGGCGCACCCTCGGCGCGTGCGACCTGGTGCAGAGCCGCATTGCGGAAGAGCGACCCGAAGCCGCCGAGCACCTCGGTGGAGAACTTTCGGCGGACCAGGCTGCGGTCGTACGCCGCGAAGTCCAGCGCCAGCAGATGCCACAGCACGGTGCTCCACCAGGACATGCCGGCCGGGGGAACCTTGTTCAGCGGCCGACCGCAGATGCCACCGATGCCGTGCTCGGCACTCATCTGCGTGCGCATCCGTTCGATGCAGCGCGGGTCGAGGATCGTGTCAGCATCCATAGAGACGACGAACCGCGCATCCTGGCCGTAGCGGGTCCATGCCTGGTTGAGTGCCCCGGCCTTCCGATGGGGGTTGTCCACGGTTTCCATCACGACGACGGGGTAGCGACGAGCGATCTCTACCGTCTGGTCGGTGCAGTTGTCCGCCACCACCACGACGAGGGCGGGGCGATAGGTCTGGGCGAGCACGGACTCGATCGCGGCGGCGATCTGGTCTTCCTCGTTGTGCGCCGGGATCAACACGACCGTGCGCTGAAAGTCCGGACGATGTCCGCGACGGCGACCAGCGCGACGGGGGGCGTTCGGCGTAGGTCGATGGCCATCCCGGGGCAGCCCGCGGCCGGAGATGGCAGCGGGATCAAGGCTGCGGACGAGCATGAGCTCTGGTCCCTTCGGCCGTCTTGGAGGTGGGTTGTCTGGTTTGTCTGGCTACGTCGCTTTCCGTAGTCAGACGGTTGCTTGCTCTACGTTGCCCGCATTTCCCTCGTTCACGCTGGATGCACTGCGTAGCCCAAGCCACACTGGGCTTACCTTCGGCGGGAAGGGTTACAGCCCCGGCCAGGCGCACCCGACACGGTTCAGGACGCCACCGCCGAGGAGCCCTTGTGCACCGGTCCCGCTGTGCCCGCTCGTTCGCTCGCGCCTTCGCTGCTCTCGTTGTCCTCGTGCCGCTGCTGGGCGCGGTGACACCGGCGCACGCCGCGGCCGCCCCTCGACGGGTGACCGCGTGGCTGCCGTACTGGGACCAGGCTCGCGGCTACCAGAGCTTCCTGGCCCATGCAGATCTCTACTCGGTGTTGTCGCCGTTCTGGTACTCGATGACTCCGACCGGGTCTGTGCAGGGCTACCCGGGAGCGGCTGACAAGTCGATCGTGGCGGGCGCCCGGGCCAACGGCGTGCGAGTGCTGCCGACGATCACCAATGACTTCGACCCGGTGCGGGTCCGCACCATGCTCTCGACGAAGATTCGCCAGAGCCGACATGTCTCGGCACTGGTGAACCTCGTCAAGTCGAACGGCTACGACGGGCTCGACGTCGACTACGAGAACCTGTATGCGGGTGACCGCAGCCGGTACTCCAGCTTCCTCAGCAAGTTGGCGACTTCCCTGCACAGCGCCGGCAAGACACTGTCTGTGGCTGTGCACCCGAAGACGTCTGAGCCTGGCTCGTGGAGCGGCCCTCAGGCGCAGGACTACAAGGCGATCGGCGCCGTGGCGGACACCGTGCGGGTCATGGCCTACGACTACTCGTGGTCGACGTCGGCCGCCGGGCCGGTTGCGCCGTTGACTTGGGTCGATGAGGTCGCCCGGTTCGCGGCCAGCCAGATCGCACCGTCGAAGATCGAGTTGGGCATGCCGCTCTACGGCTACGACTGGGTCGGTACGGTCGGGACCGGCGTCACCTACGACGAGGCCATTGCTCGTCGTACGGCGTACTCGGCGACCAGCCAGTGGTCCTCGACGGCTCAGTCGTCATGGTTCTCCTACGTCGCTGACGGTGTTGCGCACACGGTGTGGTACGCCGACGCCTCCTCGGTGGCGGCCGCATTGCCGATCGTGGATCGCTACGGCCTGGCCGGAGCGGCGTTCTGGCGCCTCGGCGGCGAGGATGCTGCGACGTGGGCAGCCGTCCGGTCCCACTGGTCGACCGCGTAGGTCGCCTTCCGCTGCCCTCGAGCCCCACCAGTACGGCTAGGGTTGCCGTGTAGATGACCGCACCCACAGCCGCGGCGACGGCCGATTGGAGGCTCGGGCATGGGATCTCGCATCGAGGTGAACCAGAGCGCTGGCGACCTGACTCTGCACACGGGCCGTGCGGGACTCGGTAGCAAGGCGGGCCACGACCTGACCTTGCGCGTGGGGAGGTGGTCCGGTCATGCCGAGCTCAGCGACACGGGTGAAGGCTCCGCCATCCGCGTGGTGGCCGAGCTGAGCTCGCTCGAGGTGGTGCGTGGCGACGGGGGGCTCAAGCCACTCACGGACAAAGACAAGGTCTCGATCCTCGAGAACGCGACGGGCACGATGAAGGCCAAGAGTCATCCCGAGCTGGTCTTCGAGGCGGCCGGACTTGAGCTGACCGAGGGCAAGAGCCGAGTCACTGGGCAGGTGTCACTTGCTGGCGTCACGAAGCCGCAGAGCCTCGACCTGACCATCACTCGCGAAGGTGGAACGGTGTCCGTCGAGGCGCGCGGTGAGCTCCTGCAGACTGACTTCGGGATCAAGCCGTACACCGGGCTGCTCGGCGCATTGAAGGTGCGCGACATGGTGGAGATCCGCGCTCAGCTCACCCTCGCGACGGGTTGACCCACCCACCGAAACCAAAGCGCGTCGGTGCCTCGGCCGGTGTTCGGGCTACCTGATCACCGGGTTGGAGATGTCGGAGCCCGGCGGCATGGAGTCCAGCTGGTAGCAGCCGTCGCCATTGCCTGAGGTGCCGGAGTCCGGCCCGTGGTGTGCGGTCTCCAGGCCGTACGCCGCCGGGTCTCCACCGCAGGTGACCCCGCTCGTGGAGTAGGCACCGTGGTTCGCGCTGTTGGCAAGCACCTGGCCGGCCCCTTGGTGAGCCGCCACCACCCGATGCGGGTGGGCGGCCGCCGGCGCTGCTGCGGCGAGCACCATCGCGCTAGCCGTCACCGCACCCAACGAGAGCCTGCTGAGAAGCTTGTGCATGGTGGAGTCCTCCCCTTGCGCTTCGGTCGGCCCGAGGCGATGAGCTGAGGCTAAGGGCGACAAGGCACCGATTCATGAGGGATCTCCCTCATTCCTGTCCACTGTTGGCGCCGATGAGGCCCGGGCCAGCACGGCCGCGAGCTCGGCCCGGTTGCGGACGTCGTACTTGGCCAGGATGTTGGAGACGTGGCGCTCTACCGTCTTGCGCGAAAGGAAGACGGTTGCGGCGATCTCCGGATTGCTTGCGCCGGTCGTCAGCAGGCGGGCGATCTCCTGTTCGCGCTCACTGAGCTCGCCGCCGGTGGCCGAGCCACGTCGCCAGGTGCGTACGCCGAGCTCTCGCATGCGTCGTGCAACGGCAGCGGTCACGTTGGACGCCCCGATGGCGCAGCTGCGCCGCGAGGCCTCCTCGAGCGCCGACAGCGTCTCCTCCTGGTCGTCGCCCGTGAGCGCGGCCAAGTCAGTGCTGATCCAGAGCGCACTCAGCAGTTCGCCGGTGCTTTCGTAGTCGGCCCGCAGGTCCTCGAGGTATCGCGTTGCTGGGCGGCGGTCACCTTCCGCGGCCATGACAAGCGCCGCCGCCCAGGTCTGCCACCTCCGAACGATGCGTGGTGGGTCGCTTGTGGCCTCTTCCTGCGAGGTGTCGAGCAGTATTCGCGCTGCGGTGGTGTTGCCGAGGACCGAGTGGGTGATAGAGGTAGTCAGCCGCGCCTCCTGCCGGCACCGCCGGCAGCCGACCGTCTCTGCTGCGCTGATCGTGCGGTCGCACAGATCGGCGGCGGTGTCAGCGTCACTCCCGGAGCCCAGCCGGGCCGTGAGCGCCGCAGCGCATTGCAGAGATCTGATCGCGAAGTGCGGTGTCGTCCGAGGTGTCTCGTCGACGATGCGCCCCACCGCGACGCGCCAGTCCGCGGTCAGCGCTCGCACCTCCTGGACGGCGGCGGACACACTCGTCAGGTCCATCCCGACGGTGAACCGTCGAGCAAGCTCGCGGCTTCGACCGACCAGTGGTTCGACCTGGTCTGAGATCATCTGGGCTTCGGCGA
The DNA here is from genome assembly GCA_046590575.1 of Mycobacteriales bacterium. Lineage (GTDB taxonomy): Bacteria > Actinomycetota > Actinomycetes > BP-191 > BP-191 > DATLNF01. The sequence goes on from JBKJUS010000169.1 coordinate 44,212, forward strand.
GTTTTCCTTGCTCTGTCAGCGCCTCCAAGAGCTGTCCGGCCGTCTCCAGGACGCGGCTGGTGTGTCCCGCATGCACCGCGGCTCTCCAGTGCCGACGAGCGATTCGCTCAGCGCCGGGGAAGTCTCCAGTCGCCATGAAGGTGAGCACGCGGTAGGTGGCCACGGTGTAAGTCAGGTCTGGATGCCCACGCGCGAGGGCGTCCATCTCGTCGGCGTACACCACCACCTGGTCGAGGTCGCCGCGAACAAGGGCATCCTCCATGCCGACCTCGAGCGCTTCGACCACGACCGGCAGCATGTCTGGTGAGGGCGACGCGCCAAGCTCGCGGGCCGCGCTCACCGCGCGCCTCGACGCGGCGGCAGCCTGGTCGAACTTCGACTCGCTCCACCGCAGTACGTGAGATTCCAGTGCCTCCACTCGAACGATCAGGGCGGGATCTCCCTGTGCCAGTGCGCGGGCCCGTTCCAACCACCGCAGCGCGGCTGCGCCGTCGCCCGACTGATACTTCGACCGAGCCGCCTCGCGCGCCGCGATGGCCTGCGTCTTGAGATCGGGCGCCAGATCCACCACTCGCTCCCATAACGGGAGCGACAGCTCAGGCTCACCGAAGTCGGTCGCCAGCTGTGCGAGCGCGGGCAGGAGGACGTCGATCTCCGGTCCCGCGGCGTGCTCGACGATGGCGGCGAGCTCGCGCACTCCCGTCATGTCCATCAGTCCACGCTGCGGCGAAGTCGTGATTCGGCCGACCAGGTCACCGACGGCGTCGCCGGCATTCACCCGGTGCTGCACGGCTCCGATCAACGCGGACAGCTCATTGCTGCGCTCGAGCCAGCCCGCGACTGACCGATGCAGGTTCCTCCTCACGTCGGCTGGGAGGTCTGCGACCACCGCCGATCGCACGAGATCGTGGACGAGCGAAACCATGTCGTACCGCTGATGGGCCAGGCCCCGGTGGACGAGAGACTCGACGGCCGCTTCGACTTGGGCCGAAGACCAGCCGAGGACCTCTGCCGCAGCGCGCACCGATAACGGCCGAGCCGCGACTCCCAGCGCGCTGGCCAACATTGCGGCATCGACTGAGCACGCTCGCAGCCTGGCCTGGACAAGAGAGGTGCTAGTGGACCGGCTTTCGTCTTGGGCAAGCATGCGCAGCCAGAAGGGCGATCCGTTGGCGGTCACCCAGTACTGCTCGGCGACTTCAGCAGTGATGGATTGGTCGATGTCGCGCACCAGCGTCGCGCCGGCCGCGCGGTCGAGCGGCGCGAGCTGGGTCGCGTGCACTGCAGGGCTGCCCAGCAGGCTGATCAGTGCGTCGTGGAGTGCGGCGACTTCCGCACAGGGACGAGCAGCGATGACGAGTAGGACGTCCCGGCCGCGGTCCCGGCTACCTCTGACTACGTAGTGCAGCAAGGCCAGAGTCGACGAGTCCAGCCACTGCAGGTCATCGACCGTGATGACGACTGGTCGTGACTCGGCGACGACTGCTTGCTGGACCTCTTCGAACACTCGCGTGACGTCTGTCAGCAGTTGGTCAGCATCGAGCAGTTTCGCCAGGGCCGGGTGCTCCAGCGCGAGGTCGCGAATCAGATCGCTGGCCGCGGCGAGAGGGGCGAGGGCTTCCGGCTCGTAACCCCGAAGCGCCATCACTCGGCGCTTGCCGAGAGTGGCGCACGCCTCAGCCAGGAGGCGGGACTTCCCGCTGCCGGGATCGCCGGTGATGAGCACCGCTCGAGAGCCCTCTGCTGACACTGCGCTGGCAATGAGGTCCAACTGGATCGCGCGACCTACGAACCGTTCCATGGTGCCACCGTACGGGGCCGGCGCCCCGGCGGGAATGTGACCAGGTTGGCCGCGCCGAACCTTCCGAAGTTGAGGTCCGATGCGGTGCGGAAGCTCAGTCGCGCTCGACCGGGTGGTCCGCCTCAGCCCAGGCCGTAGGAGGTCTAGCTGCGGCGCGGCTGCGGCACACCTTGCGCGGTGTTGTAGGTGAGGACCGCCCGGCTTGCCATCATGAGCTGGTGCCGCAGAGTGTTGACCTCAGCCAGCGTCAGCCAGACCAGGTGCCCGTCCACGACGAGAGCGACCCGGTCGTGTGAAGCGTGAACAGCGACCCCCGGCTCGGTCAGGTCGAGGATCGGTGGAGGCAGGGGGGCGGCCGTGGGCGGGTCGACGCTCGGGCGCTTACGGGCGAGGAGGGCCATGCATTTATTGTGCACCGCGGCCAAGCCGCAAGCCCATAGCTCGTTCGTGTCGTCAGTAGTAGCACAAACGACTCATCCCGTTGCACGGCGTAGCGTCGGCCCACGACACGACGCCACGGGGAACCACGGGGAGCTGAGCATGGCCACGTTACACATCGAGCACGCCATCACTGACCTGGAGACCTGGCTCGGTGCTTTCCACCGCTTCGCTGAAGCGCGCGCCGGTGCAGGTGTCCGCCAGGAGCGCGTGCATCAGCCGAGGGACGACGACAAGTACATCTACGTGCAGCTTGACTTCGACGACGTACCGGCGGCGGAAGCGTTCTTGGGATTCCTCGAGCGCTCCGTGTGGCCGTCCGCCGACGCCTCGCCGGCGCTCGTGGGCACGCCCCGGGGCCGCGTACTGGAGGCCGTGGCGACATAAGGCTTGGATGCCGCTGGTGCAGCCACCCAGTTGTGACGACCTGCGTGCTGCCGATCGACCGACGAGTCAGACGTCGAAGCGTCGGAGCTGGCCGGAAGTGTCGTCGACGACCCAGAGGTGGCCGTTGTTGAAGGTGGTTGCGTTCGGCGTGGTCCCGCCGTCGAGGCGAGCCAGTACCGTGCCGGTGGTTCTGTCCACGACGAGAACCTGCCCGACATCGGAGGCGGCTGCGTAGTACGTCGTCTCGGTGAGAGCGCCAGGTCCGCCGCCCGCGTCCATCGGGCTGTGGAACAGGAGCTTGCCGGTAGTTGCGTCGACGGCGACGAACCCGAACTTGTCAGCGTGCGCTTGCGAATGTGTCCACACCGTCGACCCTTCGATCGACGGGAAGGTGGCGTGGTCGATCGGTATGTCGGTCGTGAGCAGAACCTTCGCCGTCCTCGGGTCGATCTTGGCGAGGCGCCCGGCGCCGTCGTCCGAGGTGACCCATACCTGGCCGGCGGCGCTCGAGACGGTCCCACACGGGAAGCCGAGGCTTGCGGTGCTCGTCGGGGCGCCTTGGAGGTTCGCCCGGATGATGGTCGTACCGCTGCAGGCCCACATCGCGGTGTCGTCGACGAAGACGCGTGTGATGTCGGTGCCGATAAGGCCCTTGATGACTGTCGCGATGACCCGGTTGCTTGCTGGGTCGATGCGGTGCAGCGCCGACGCGCCGCGAACCCACACACCGTTGGCGGTGACCTGGATCGTGCGCAGCTCGGCGTCCTCAACAGTGATCCGGGCGAGGATCTGCCCTGTCGACGAATGCACGCGCGTCACGACGGCCTTATCGAAGTCGGCGACCCAGACGTCGTTGCCCGCCGCGGTCACCTGGCCGATCGCTCCGCCGATGTCGATGACGGAGTCCGGCTGCGTCAGATCGGCGGGCTGAGGCTTCGCCTCCCCACAATCGAGGCCCCGTTTCCGGACGACGGCGGAAGCATCCTCGATGTGGGCTCCGGCTTCGTCGACCCGGCCCGCTTCGAGCGCCAGTTTGGCGGCGTCGAAGATGTCGACGAGCTCTGCAAGCGTCGCTCGATCATCGGCGGCATCTGGATCGAGGACCGCAAGCCTGTCCTGCATCACCGGCACGATGGCTGCGGGTCCGCCAGGCGTGTTCCCGCCGGTGGCGCAGATGTTCTCGAGATCTTCAGCGAACGAGGCTTTCCCCGTCGTCCTAGTGGTCGAGGCGTCGTTGTCACAAGCGCTAAGGCTGAGGAGGGCGACGAGCAGAAGGGGTGCGATCCGACGGTGGCCTATCCCACGACTGCTTGGTCGGTGATGCCGCATGGTGTACTCCCCCTGCTGGAGCAATGCCCTCTGGGCACGAGCACATCATGGCTCACAGGCCCGCCCTCGTCGACAGGCTATCGGACCACCCTTAGCTGCTCCGGGTGTCACCCATCGACGATTTCCTCGCCGGTGAGCCTCGGAGTTTTCTGTAGCGCGAGTTGGGTGGGTCCGCGGGGTCGGCTGGCGTAGGAGCGGAGGCCGTCGGGGCTGGTGAAGGTGACGTGCCAGGAGGTGTCCATCTCGATGGTCCAGCCTCGGTCGTGCACGAGGTAGTGGTGGAACGCGCAGAGTCGCCCGAGCCGCCCTTGACTCGGAGTCCTACGAGGCGCTCGTGGACGATGGGTCAGGGCTGGACTATGAGTCCGCCGTCGCGCACGCGCTGGGCTGAGCCCCGTCCCTCATCTGTACTGATATCGCGTGGTTTCCACGGATGTGCGGTCCCCACCGCGTGAAGATGATGCGCCTCATGAGCACAGCGAGCGAAATCACGCGACGGGCAGGGTGGGGCGGCTACCACGTGCTCCCCATCGAGCACCCCTTCTACCGGTTCTACCGCCTCGTGCAGTAACCGGCTGCGCAGAGCGAGCTGCATCCGTCCGCGCTTCGAGGCGCCGTCCGTGACTCGCAAGGACCGTGGACCCATTCGTCCGTACGCCAACTGCTTTTGAGACAAAGGGGAACAGTAATGCGCACCACACCACACTCGAGGGGCACGAGGCTTCTACGCACCCGATGCATGCGGACAACGCTGCAACGGCTTTCACTGCTCATCATGTTGTCGGCCAGCTCGCTGCTAGGAGTCGCCGTACCGGCGCAGGCGACGAACAACCAGATCCACGGATCGGCGTACTTCCAAGAACCATCAGGCGGGTGCCCTGTGATGACGGACTACGACAGCTATGCGCCACTGGTCATGGAGGGAGACCTCACTGGGTGCCTTTATACCCACGTCGAGTCGTCCCGGACTACCTCCGGCGGGGCGTCCATGGAGCGCGGGCGGGAGCTGTTCGTGGGCAGCCTCAACGACGGGCTGCCAGGAACGTTCACCACCACGTATTGGTTCGAGGCGAAGCTTGCCTCCGACGGATCCGAGGTCCGCGGACAGTGCCAGCATCCCATCGTTTCCGGCAGCGGCACCGGTGGCTTCGCCGGAGTCACGGGTCGCATCTACTTCATGGACATCATCGGAGACACGATCACCTACGACTACAAGGGCCACATCTCGCTCCCGTAGTGCCAGCCACGGCTGGGGGGCAGTCTCCGACGTGCGACCGGCAGCGCACTACGGCCGCACAGAAGTGCTTACTGTTCGATGAGATCAGCTCGGGACCTGGCCAGGCTTGGTGCAGGCGGTCGGCGGAGTAGCTCTGAAGCGTTTGCCCACGAGGTCTGTGTGGCTCACGAACGGAGCGCGTTCCGCCGGCCGCTGTTTGGCACGACGTGGCTCGAGAGTGGTCCGCCTTAGGTGGGGTTAACGTGGCCTGAGAGTCCTGACATGGAACGGGGGCCCGCCATGCAGCGCTTGTTCGCGGTGACTGCACCTGCCGTTCTGGTAGCGGCCGGCACCGGCCCGCTCGCTCCGGGCGCCGTAGCTGGTGGCGGTGGCTGTCAAACCGACGGCGAGCTAGGCACGCCGCTGGAATGACTTCGCCGACTTCATAGTGCCGCAGGGTCGTGACGACCTACCATCCGGATCTGTGGCGGCCATTCCCCTGTCCAGGCGTGAGCGTGAGGTGCTCGATGCCCTGGCGGACCGCCGGACGAACGCCGAGATCGCGGCGCAGCTGTTCCTCTCCGTCCGTACCGTCGAGACACATGTCTCCGCGTTGCTGCGCAAGTTCGACGCCCCCAACCGGCGTGCGCTGGCCGACAGCGCCCGACAGCGCGGGTCCCTGAGCAGATCGAGTCGAGGACCCGACCTGCCCGCAGACTTCCCGCCGCTGACGAGCCTCGACGTCGCGACGCACAACCTGCCTGAGCAGGCCGCGCCGTTCATCGGCCGGGAGGCCGAGCTGGCGGGTCTGGTCGACGCCGTGCGGGCGCACCGGCTGGTGACGCTGACCGGCTTCGGCGGGATGGGCAAGACCCGGCTCGCGCTGCAGGCGGCAGCCGAGCTGGTCGGTGACCCAGGCGTCGGAGCGGTGTGGTTCGTCGACCTGTCTGCCGTGACCGACCCCGTCCTGGTGCCCGCACGGGTCGCCGAGGCCGTGGGTGTCCGCTACGGCGCCGACGACCCGGCGGACGCTTTGGTCGCCGCGTTGACGGCGTCGCCGGCGCTGCTGGTGCTGGACAACCTCGAGCAGGTGAAGGGCTGCGCGCCGTTCGTCGCAGATCTCGTCAGTCGCGCGACACGATCGAGAATCTTGGCCACGAGCCGCGAGCCGCTGCGGGTCCGCTCGGAGCGTCAGGTCGAGTTGGCGCCGATGTCGTTGCCGGACCCGGCGGGGCCGCCGCCGACCGCGGAGCAGCTGTCGGCCTTCGAGGCGGTGCGCTTCTTCGTTGACCGGGCGTGCGCCGTGCGCGCCGACTTGGCCGTCACGAACGAAACAGCGCCTGCGGTGGCGGCGATCTGCGCCCGACTCGACGGGCACCCGCTGGCCCTGGAGCTGGCGGCTGCACGGACGAAGGTGCTCAGCTTCGACAAGCTGCTGGTCCGCCTCGACTCCGCACTCGGAATCCTTACCGGCGGAAGTCGCGATATGCCGGAGCGGCACCAGACGCTGCGGGCGACCATCGCCTGGTCCTACGACGGGCTGGGCTCCGATGAGCAGCGGCTGCTCGCCCGCATGTCGGTGCTGCCTGCCCCGGCGGACTTCGAGATGGTCGAGGCGGTCGGCGGTGGCGACCTCGACGTACTCGACCTCCTCGAGATCCTCGTCGACCGGAGCCTCGTGCGGACCAGCGAAATGGGCGGCGACACCCGGTACGGGCTGCTCGTGAGCATCCGCGACTACGCCGCCGAGCACCTCGACGACCAAGAGAAGGCCGACTGCCAGGACCGGCACGCCCAGCAGGTGCTGGACATCTTCACCCGCCCTCGGCCGTGGGACACGGCGAAACACCTCGTCGCCCGCGAGCTCCCCCAGCTCCGGGCAGCCTGGGAGCACCTGCGGTCGACTGGCGCCGACGCGGACGCGGTTGCCCTCGCCGTGAGAGTGGAGGACGGGCTGTTACACCAGGGCCTGACCCTCGACGCGCTCTCGTGGTCGCAGGAGGCCGAGAAGCTCACTCGCGACCCGGCTCAGCGGGCCTTGCTCTCCTGCATCGCGTACGTAGCCTTGAGTATCCTCGGCCGCGCGGACCAAGCGAGTGAGGTCGGCGGTGCGGGCCTCGATCAGGCCAGGATTAGCGGCGATCCCGAGGTGCACGCGAACCTGCTGGTGATGGTCGCGGCGCGCGCTGATAGCCGCGCCGCCCTCACCGCCTACGTCGAGGAGTACGCGCAGCTGAAGCCGCAGCTCGATCCCGCGACGGCGCTGAACTGCGACAGCGAGCTGGCCAACAGCGCGGCCACTGCTCTGCGCCTCGTCGACCCGGTCGAAGCCGAGCGCTTCTCCCGAGCAGCCCTCAACGCCGGACTGCCGCAGAGGAAGGTCCACCAGGTCAGGCTGGCGCGCACCCTGATCGACCAGGGCCGAGGGGCCGAGGCCTGGACCGTACTCGAGGAAGTGCAAGACCCTGCAGTCTTCGATGGAATGGCCGCGTGGGAGGTCATCGGCGAGGTGGCGTCCGCCGCTGCGCTGCTGCTGCTCGGGAAGCCCCAGCGGGCCGGCGAGCTAGCGGCGCGGGCGTGGGAGCGCGTGGTCGCGCTGTCCTTTCAGCCGACCGGCGCCACGATGGTCCTTGCAGGTGTCGCCGCCTTGCGCCAGTCCGATCGCGGCGAGGCGCTGCAGCTCCTCGAACGCGGCCTCGCCCGACTGCCCGCCGACGCCGTCGCCGACGCCGCGATGCTGAAGTGGCGGCGGGCCATCATGCTCCATCGCCTCGGCCGCACCGACGAAGCCGCCATCGACATCGCGACAGCCCGCGAGGTCCTCGAGGCGCGGGAGATGCTCCTGCTCGAACTCATCGGCTGCCTCGGCGCAGAAGCCGTCATCACCACCGACGACGATGTCGCTGCTGGGCTGCTCGACCGCATCGCCGCGCAGCGAGGCCCGTGGGTGCTGCCGTTCGACCTCGACACCGACCTGCGCGAGGTCGAGCGCCGGCTGGGCCGTCAGCCATGACAGCGGCTGGGCCGTCGACGCCCGCAGGTGAGGTCTGGTCGGCTCTTGTTCGACCCAGCGCATGATCCACCTATGGCCTAAATGTCGTAATAAAGGTTGAACTCGTAGGGGTGGGGGCGCAGCCGCATCTGGTCGATCTCCTGGACCCGCTTGTAGTCGATCCAGGTGTCGATCAGGTCAGGGGTGAAGACCCCACCCTCGAGCAGGAAGTCGTGGTCTGCTTCGAGCGCGTCGAGCACCTTCTCCAGCGACCCGGGCACCTGCGCGACCGCGGCCATCTCGTCCGGCGGGAGCTCGTAGAGGTCCTTGTCGACCGGCTCGGGCGGCTCGATCTTGTTCTTGATGCCGTCGAGGCCGGCCATCATCATCGCGGAGAACGCGAGATAGGGGTTGCTCGACGGGTCGGGGCAGCGGAACTCCAGCCGCTTGGCCTTCGGGTCTGCGCCAGTGATCGGGATGCGGATGCAGGCCGAGCGGTTGCGCTGGCTGTAGACGAGGTTGACTGGCGCCTCGAAGCCCGGCACCAGCCGGTGGTAGGAGTTGACTGTCGGATTCGTGAAGGCGAGCAGCGACGGCGCGTGGTGCAGCAGGCCGCCGATGTAGTACCGCGCGGTGTCCGACAGTCCGGCGTACCCGATCTCGTCGTAGAACAGCGGCGTGCCGTCCTTCCACAGGCTCTGGTGGCAGTGCATGCCTGAGCCGTTGTCACCAAAGATCGGCTTGGGCATGAAGGTTGCCGTCTTGCCATGTGCTAACGCGACGTTCTTGACGATGTACTTGAAGAGCATCAGGTTGTCGGCGGACGCGAGCAGGGTGTCGAAGCGGTAGTTGATCTCCGACTGGCCAGCAGTGCCGACCTCGTGGTGACCGCGCTCGACGACTAGCCCGGCGCGCTCGAGCTCCAGGGACATCGCGTCGCGGATGTCAGCGAAGTGGTCGGTGGGGGAGACGGGGAAGTAGCCGCCCTTGTAGCGCGGCTTGTAGCCCTTGTTGCCGCCCTCCTCCTCACGGCCGGAGTTCCACGCCGCGGCGACGGAGTCGATGAAGTGGTAGCTCGAGTGCTGGTTGGTGTCGAATCGGATCGAGTCGAAGATGTAGAACTCCGCCTCGGCGCCGAAGTAGCAGGTGTCGGCGACGCCGCTGCCGGCGAGGTAGGCCTCGGCCTTCTTCGCGATATTGCGCGGGTCGCGGGAGTACTGCTCACCAGTCAGCGGGTCATGGATGAAGAAGTTGATCATGAGCGTCTTCGCCTGGCGAAACGGGTCGATCCGCGCGGTGGTGACATCGGGCAGCAGGAGCATGTCCGATTCGTGGATCTGCTGGAATCCACGGATTGAGGAGCCGTCGAAGGCGAGGCCCTCGCTGAAGACCTTCGGTCCGAACGAGCCGACCGGGAGGTTGAAGTGCTGCATGAGACCGGGGAGGTCACAGAAGCGCACGTCGACGAACTGAACGCCCTCGTCCTTGATGTACTTCAGGACCTCGTCGGCGTTGGTGAACATCCATTCCTCCTCGTACCGGCTGCGCGGCGTGGCGAGACTGGGGAAGCTCGACGTACCCGACCTTAGTCCGGGTGGGTTACCCGCTCATGTCCCGGATGTTTCGCCGGTGTTACGCCAGCTGAATGCGGTACGCCGTGATCGGTCAGCGCTGCTTCCCACGTGGCATCCGGCCCATTCCGGGCACCGGGCCCTTCGGAATCGGCATCGCCATGCCGCCGACGGCCTTGAGCCGTGCCTCGAGGTCGTTGACCGCGCGTGGCTTGAGGTTGCGGGGCAGCTTCATGAGATGTGACTGAAGACGGTCGATGGCCACCTGCCCTTGGCCATCCCCGACCACAATGTCGTACAGCGGCGTGTCACCGATCAGCCGCCGGGTGCGGCGGAGCTCCGCGGTCAGCAGCTCCCTGGGACGCGACCCCGAGCCCTCCGCCACCAGGACCACTCCGGGCCGACCGACGACGCGGTGTACGAAGTCCTGCTGGCGAGTGACGCCGACCGCCGGCGTTACGTGCCACTGCCCGCGCATCGAGCCGAGCACGGCCGCCGCGGCGCCGGGCTGACCTTCCAACCCTGAGAACGCGGCGGCACTGGCCCGCCGCCCGGTCACCACCAATGCGGCCAGCAGGCTGAAGAGGACAGCAATGATCCCGAAGAGGACCGGCCGACCGAGAGCCAGTCCGATGCTGAAGATCGCAGCGAAGGTCACCGCGAAGGCGGCCACGACCAACGGGACGAACTTCTTGTCGGCGCGCGCGGTCGCCTTGATCGTCTGGCGGATCGCGGCGGATCGACGGGGTGCCTTGGGTGCCTTGGGTGCCTTGGGTGCTTTGCCGGGCTGAGCGGACGTGGGTGGCAGCGCCTTGGGTGACATGCCGAACAGGATACGGGCGGGCCGGCCGCTACTCGCCCGCGCCCGGCCGGCGGCCGCGGCGCTGCGCTTCCTCGAGCGTTGGCGCTGTCCCGCCGAGATGCGCCGGCATCCACCACGCGTCGTCCGGGCCCTCGGGCTTGTCCGGGTACGACGTCTGCGCCTGGTCCAGTAGGGCGCCCATGGCGGCCTTGAGAGCCGCGGTCACCGCCGCCGGGTCGTCACCAGGTGCCGGATGCAGCGGCGCGCCGTACATCACGGTGATCGGCAGGTGCCGGGTGTAAGTCCGCTTGCGGCCCTTGGTCCACACCCGCTGGGAGCCCCAGACGACGGCCGGAACGAGGGGCACGCCCGCGTCGATCGCCATCCGGGCGGCACCGACCTTGAAGTCCTTCAGACAGAACGACGTGCTGATCGTGGCCTCTGGGAACATCCCGACGAGCTCACCGCGCCCCAGCGCGGCGACGGCCTCGAGGTAGGACGCCCCGCCCGCACCGGCCGACCGGTCGACCGGGATGTGGCGCATGCCGCGCATCAGCGGTCCAGATATTTTGTGGTCGAAGACCTCCTTCTTGGCAAGGAAGCGCACGAGGCGCTTGCCACGCATCCGCGCGCCGTAGCCGACGAAGGCGAAGTCCAGATAGCCCACGTGGTTACACGAGATGACCGCGCCGCCGTTCCGCGGGATGTGCTCCGCACCTTCGACGGTGAAGCGCAGGTCGAGCGCGCGGAAGAGGCCCCGCGCGAACGAGACGACGGGGCGGTAGACGAGATCAGCCATGCCGGGCAGGTTACGCCACCGTAGGTTAGATAGCCTCATCCGGCCAGCCACCCACTGAGCTCGGGGAGTCGTGCCGTGACCGCAGTCCTCATTGCGCTGAGCATCGGTCTGCTGGCGGGGGTGCTGTCCGGGCTCTTCGGCATCGGCGGCGGCGTCGTGATGGTGCCGGCCCTCGTCCTGTTCCTCGGTCTCGGCCAGAAGTCCGCGATCGGCACGTCGCTGGGCGCGTTGATCCTGCCGGTCGCGGCGCTGTCGGTGCTGCAGTACTACCGGGCCGGCCACGTCGACGTACGCGTGTCCCTATTGCTCGCTGCCGGCATCTTCGCGGGCTCCTTATTGGGTGCCCGGGTCGCGCTCGGCACCAGCGACCAGGTGTTGCGTCGGCTCTTCGCGGTGCTGCTCGTAGCGACGGCGGTGCGCTTGTTCGTGGCGTCCTAGGGCCATGACTAGGCCCGCGGCGGACGGGCAAGAACTACGCACATGATCACTGCCTTGTTGTCCTCCCGCCTTCGCACCTGGGTCATGCTCGCTGTTGCCGCGCCCATCGGTGCGTGGGCTCTGGAGCGCGCCGCGGACGAGGTGGAGCGACGGCAAGGCGACTCGCGCGCGACTCGAACATTGCGCCGGGCCAGCTCGGCTGCTGACCGGGTCAGCCGCAGGAAGCGGACACGAACTGCGCGCCCGAGTTCCGCCGCGCCTCCGCAGCGCTGAGGGCCGCAGCGGCGGTACGCCAATGGTCGCGCCGTGCATCATCAGCAATGACCGAACGCAGCGCATTCCGTCGGGCCTGGGACTGCAGGCCATGCGGCGCCGCCATGAGCATCGCCTGCTGTGCGAGCGATCCCGCGCGACCTGCGAGCACGAGGATGATGGTCATAGCTGCCTCCAAGGGGGAGTGGGCGCTTCGATGCAGCGTGCCGCTCCGCCATGACGGCGTCATGTCTGGCGTGTTACGTCGCGGATAACGTTTGCGCTGCGCTCATCCGGGCGGTCATCGCCTGCTGGTAGAGCCGGCCGGCCCGGTAGGACGAACGCACGAGGGGTCCCGACTGCACACCGAGGAAGCCGATGCGCATCGCCTCTGTGGCGAGCTCGTCGAACTCCGCCGGCTCGACGAAGCGGATCACCGGGTGGTGGCGTGAGGTCGGTCGGAGGTACTGCGTGATGGTGATCAGGTCGCATCCGGCGTCGTGCAGGTCCTGCAGCGCCACCTGCACTTCGTCGATCTCCTCGCCGAGCCCGAGGATGAGGTTGCTCTTGGTTACCAGACCCGCAACGCGCGCCCGCTCGATGACACCCAGCGAGGTCTCATAGGTGAAGGCCGGGCGTATCTCGCGGAAGAGCCGAGGCACGGTCTCGAGGTTGTGCGCCAGTACTTCGGGGTTCGACTCGAAGACATCGTCGAGCCGGGCGGGGTCGCCACCGAAATCCGGGATGAGCAGCTCCACCCCGCAGCCGGCCTGGAAGGAGTGGATCTGGCGCACCGTCTCGGCATAGAGCCATGCGCCGCCGTCCTCGAGATCGTCTCGAGCCACCCCGGTGACGGTGGCATAGCGCAGTCCCATCGAGCGCACGGACTCGGCGACCCGGCGTGGCTCGTCCCGGTCCAGCGGTGCCGGCTTTCCGGTGTCGATCTGGCAGAAGTCGCACCTGCGGGTGCACTGGTCGCCGCCGATGAGGAAGGTCGCCTCGCGGTCCTCCCAACATTCGTAGATGTTGGGGCAGCCGGCTTCCTGGCAGACCGTGTGAAGCCCCTCGCGCTCGACCAGCGCGCGCATCGCGGCGTACTCGGGCCCGGTCTTGAGCTTCACCTTGAGCCAGGGCGGCTTGCGCTCGATCGGGGTGGCGGCGTTGCGCACCTCGAGTCGCAACAGCTTGCGGCCGCCAGGCGCCGGGTGCTCAGACACCGATCGCCACCAGTCCGACGTCGGCCGGGCTCGCGCCGATGATGGTGCGATTCCACACGCTGCCGAGATGTCGCTCAACGACGGGCAGCGCCTCGGCAACTGGGAGCGACCGGCCGAGCAGCACCGAGAGAGAGGTCACACCGGCATCGCGAATCCCGCAGGGCACGATCGTGTCGTACGCCGTCAGATCGGGCTCGCAGTTGAGCGCGAAGCCGTGCATCGTCACGCCACGCGCCACCCGGATGCCGATCGCCGCGACCTTCGAAGCGCCGTCACCCACCCACACACCGCTCCGCCCATCGATCCGGGTTGCATCGCGCACCCCGAGCTCGAGACAGGTGCGGATCAGCACCTCCTCGACCCGTCGTACGTACGCGACGACGTCGACAATCGGCTCGAGTGACACGATGGGATAGCCGACCAGTTGACCGGGTCCGTGCCAGGTGATCTTTCCGCCCCGGTCTACATCGATGACCGTGACGTCCCGTGCCGGGCGCTCGTCGGCATCGGTGCGGCGGCCGGCGGTGTAGACGGACGGGTGCTCCAACAGAAGGCAGGTGTCACCGATCTCGCCCGCGACCCGGCGTTCGTGCAACTGCTGCTGCCACCGCCATGCCTCCTCATAGGGCACGACGCCGCCCCGGACGCAGGTCAGATCCACCCCTCCAGGGTACGCGAGCGCACGGGGACCGGCTGCCAGAGCGGCGCCGTGATCGCTGTTGACACTTCGCATTACGATCGCCGCCCGTACTGACGACGTTGAAGGAGAGCGCAGTGACCGAGTCGCCCGACCGCCCGCGGGTAGACAGGGCTGCGCTCGCCAGTCGGGTACGCCCCTCGCTCGTGCTCGACGAACGGATGGCCCGTGCTCTGTTACAGGAGGCCGACCGGCTCGACGTCGGTCGTGGCGGCCGGTTCTCCGGCGGTCCGGCCGGGATCCAGGTCTGGACCGGACCATGGGACGCCGCTGGAGGCACGAAGCACGGGACGTCGGCCCATCTCGGGTCGGTGGACTGGACCTATGACACACCTGCGCGCAACTACGCGACGGTGTACCGGTCGATGGTCACGCAAGCGGGGATCGACCGCGGAGAGACGACCGAGTCGATTCTGCGGACCGTCCTCGAGTTGGGAAATCTTAGTGTCGAGGGCCCGCGCATCGAGCAGGCACTGCCGCCGGCGCGCGACCCCTTCAAGGCAAGTGGCGGCGGCGAGTAGGCAACTGTCACTGCGGGGACACCGAGCAGTCGCCGCAATCGGGTCAATGCGCCGCGTGGATCGCCGACACTCCAAGCGCCATCTTGTCCCCGCGGCCCTGAGGATCCCTCGTGCACCGTCGACGCATCCCTACCACCGTGGCGGGCATCGTCATCGCCGTGCTCGTCGTGCTCTCCTTGCCGTCATCGGCTCAAGCCGCTGCGCCACGCGGTTTCCGCGTTGTTGGACGACAGGTCCTGGCCACGGGAGTGCAGCACTTGACCTATGTTCGCGACAGCCCACGGGCAGTCGCCCACGTCGCCATCGTGAAGAAGGATGCGGGCGTCCGCCTGGACTCCGTGGTGTCAGCCAACCGGGTGGCTGGGCCGGGGGGAACGCTCGAGACGACCAGCTCGATGTGTCGACGATTCCGCTGCATCATGGCGGTCAACGGCGACTTCGCCACACCCAATGTCGGTACGCCGATCGGGGTCGCCGTCGCGGGCGAACAGCCGCTGCGCTCCGCCGGCAACCTCCATCAGCAGATGACCGTCGCGACCACCGGGTCGATGACCAGCACCAAGCCGACGTGGTCCGGTTCCTTCGAGGGCAGTGACCTGGCCGATCGGCGTATCCACGGCGTCAACGTGCCGCGCGGTGTCGATCAGACCGTGCTCTACACCAACGGGTTCGCCACCACCACGCAGACGGACGGATCCGGAGCCGAGCTGCTGCTGCGCATCGTCGAGCCCGTCGGGCCCATCCGACTGGGCCAGTCAACCCTGGTCGAGATGATCGCCTTCCACGCCGGTGGCAACGTCACGATTCCGGCCCAGGGCGCCGTGCTCTCGGCGCACGGGGCGGGCATCCCGGTGCTTCAGCGGCTGTGGGAGGTCGCTGCGTCGGGCAGCAGCCGTCACCTGATGCTGCGGGTTTCCTCCGATGCCAGCAGTCGGGCGAGCGTCGGGGCCAGCCACGTGCTGGTGCGGGCCGGGCGACGCTGGTTCGCCAGCGACGGGAGCACCTTCGCCGAGCGCCGCCATCCGCGCACGATGTCGGGGGTGACGCGCGACGGGACGACGCTCCTCGTCACCGTTGACGGACGCCAGCCTGGCCACAGCCTGGGGTTGACGTTGGGCGAGGCGACGGACTTCATGGTCGGCCTCGGCGCTGTCGAGGCGGTCAACCACGACGGTGGCGGGTCCTCGACCTTCGTCATGCGCGGTCGTGTCGTCAACCGGCCGAGCGACGGTCGCGAACGTGCGGTCACCAACTCCTGGGTCATCGTGGCGGGTCGCAGCGGGTCGCGGCCCTACGCCGAGCCCTGGCACGAGGGCACGCCGTTCGCCGATGAGGACGCGGGCGCCGGAGAGTACGTCCTCGGACCGCCGACCGCGCCCGACCCGGTCGTATCTGCCGATGGCGCAGCCCCTGACCTGGTCGCGCTCGGGGCCGGGTTGGCCACCGAGCAGGGTGGGGCGTCGGCCCGGGTCGCCGCGGCAGCGATGGGGCTGTTGGCCGCTTCCGGGGTGGTCTACCGGTTTCGGCCACCCAGGTCACCGGCATAGCGGATCCGGCGGATGCCAGCCGCCACGACGACGGCGGCCACGGCGAAACCGAGCAGCGCGAAGTCGGTGCCGGTTGCCGGCAGGGGAGCCGGCGTCGGAGCCGGGCGAGGTGTGGGACGCGGCGCCGGGGCGGGGGAGCCGGGTGCTGGCGCCGGACCGCCCGATGTCGGTCGCAGGCGTGGTCGGGCGTTCGGGGTGTGGTCGCTCAGCGGGTTGGGTGCGAGGACCAGGCGTACGACGTCGACGCCGCGAGTGATGTCCGACGTCATGATCCAGTAGGTCCTGGTGCCGTCGGCGTTGTCTTCCGTCTTGAAGACTTCGGCGGACCAGATGGCGTTGCCGGGCGTGTTGTAGAAGGCGACCTCCTCAAAGGACCACGTCCCGTCGTCAGCGACATCCCAGTCGACGATCTTGATGCCCTGGCTGTACCACGCCATCACGAGGCGCTGCTCGTCGGGCACCTGCTCGATGACGTGCACCGTGCAGAACGTCGGCGATGGCAGCGTTTGCTTGGTGATGAAGATCGCCTTGTTGCCTGCGGCGTCAAGGGCGTAACGCGGCTTCAGCGGGTCGCTGATGTCGAGAGTGTGGATGCCACCGTTGCCCATCGGGTTGTCGATGTTGGCCGGCGTGCAGGCCGCGCCGGGCGGCGCGATGCCCCCTCCGCGCTCGTCTGTGACGAACATGAAGTCGTGGTCGGGTGTGGGATCGGCCTCGTGCGAGATCGCAACGTCGGCCCTCGGTGACGACGACGACGGCCCGTGGTTGTACGACGTGACGTAGCTCCAGCCCGTGGCCGCTGGGCTGCCGAGCTTCTTGAAGTTCTCGACGTCGTCGGCAGCAGCAGTGCCTTCGACGAAGTCGCAGTTGGTGACCTTGGCCGTCGTCAACGTGCCATCTACGACGGTGCAGGGAAGGGGAGTGCCCCGGACGTTGCCCTGGGCGTCGGTGAGGTCGCGTACGTCGATGACGACGGTCGCCTTGATCGCTGCGCAGTAAAGGCGGGTGCCCCGGCTGGTGATGTCGTGACAGCCGTTCCCGGTGTCCTCGGCTGCGGGCACACCGTCAGTTTCGGTGGCTCGTCCGGTCCAATCGGCCTGCAGCGGGATGCGGAAGACCTTCGGTCGGCACTTCACCCGCTTGACCTCGAGTGGGTCTGCGGCGTTGCCGAGGCAGGAGCGGATGTCGAGGACGTCGATCCAGGGTCGGCCGCCATCCGTCGTGGAGTTGTAGACGATCCACGGCCGGTTCACATCAACGGTGTTGGTGTGGGAGTAGCCCTCGTGGCGGGTCAGGTGCACCTCACGCAGGCTGTCCCCGTCGGGCACTGCAGCGATGCCGGTCACGTCGATCATCTCGAGCCCGGCGAACTCCGGGTCATGGCAGCGGAAGCGTCCGTCGGTCGCATCGATCACCAGCTCGGTCTGCTTCCGAGGGGTGGCAGTGGCGTCGTGCTGCAGGCTGGTGCTGCCGGTGCCTTGGTTAGGGCCGCCACACGCCGCCGAGCCGTGGTCGCCGACGAATTGGGGGTCGACCGTGCCATCGGCGTCGACCAGCTTGATGATCCGCTGCCCGGCGTGGCCGGCCGGTCCGCCGCCTAGGGTCCCCGAGGACGCATACGTCACGCCGTCCCGCTCGAAGAACTTCAGGTCGGTGCCCGGGTTGGCCACGAAGTGGGCCAGGTGCGTCCATGCCAGCGCCGGCAGACTGATCGCCGCGGCGGGAGGACCGTCCTGAATCGGCGTCACCGAGTCGGGGTCGGTGTGATCGGCTCCGGCGCCGCCGACCAGGGCGGTCGCGGACAAGGTCACGACGGCCGCGATGAGCCGAATGCGCATGGGGTTCCTATCGAGGTTGGGTGGGGTCCGGGCCAGCACTTCGCTATTCGACGTCGAGTCCCAGGGCGGACTCGAAGCGGCCCTCTTCGAGCCGGTCCTTCACGGTGGTGAGGTAGCGGGCGGCGTCGGCGCCGTCGACAATGCGGTGGTCGTAGGTCAGTGCCAGGTACACCATTGAACGGATGGCCACGACCTCTCCCAGCTCTGAGTCGGAGATGACGACGGCGCGGCGTACGACGGAGCCGGTGCCGAGGATGGCGACCTGCGGCTGGTTGATGATCGGCGTGTCGAAGAGGGCTCCCCGGCTGCCGGTGTTGGTCAACGTGAAGGTGCCACCGCCCAGTTCGTCCGGAGTGACCTTGTTGGACCGGGTGCGCTGGGCGAGGTCGGCGACGTGACGTGCGATGCCCCCGATGTTGAGGTCACCGGCGTCCTTGATGACCGGGACGAGCAGGCCCCGCTCGGTATCGACGGCGATGCCGAGGTGCACGCTCTCGTGGTAGGTCACCGTGCCGGCCTCAAGGTCGATCGAGGAGTTGAGCACCGGGTGGGTCTTGAGCGCCTCCACCGCGGCGACGGCGAAGAAGGGCATGAAGGAGAGCTTGGTGCCCTCTCGCGTTTCGAAGGCTGCCTTGGCCCGGTCGCGCAGCCGGGCGACCCGCGTGACGTCGACCTCGACGACGGTGGTGAGCTGGGCGCTCGTGTCGAGGGACTCGACCATCCGCGTTGCGATGACCTGGCGGAGTCGGCTGAGCTTCTCGGTCTTGCCCCGCAAGGCGGACCGAGTCGCGGTCGATGCCGCGTCGGACTTGGTGGGCTGCGCGGCGGGCGCGCTGGCGCTCGGGGCCGCCGTGGCAGCGACATCGCCCGTGGCAGTGACATCGCTCTTGGCAGCGCCACTGCCCTTGGCAGCGTCGAGGACGTCCTGCTTGCGGATCCGACCGCCGAGTCCAGTGCCGGTCACCGACGCGAGGTCGACACCGTGCTCGCCCGCGAGCTTGCGCACCAGGGGTGTGACGTACTTGCCTTCGGCGTCGCTGTCCAGCGCCGGTGCGTCCGAGGACTGTGCGTCCGAGGTCTGTGCGTCCGACGCCGATGCGTCCGACGCCGGGGCAGCGGGCGCTGGTGTCTCGGCCTCGGGGGCCACGGCTTCGACGGGCGGCGCCTCTTCCGCGGCCGGAGCGGCTGGCTCTGCATCGGCTGGCTCAACGACGGATGTCTGGGGGTCGGCCGAACCGGGGCTCTCCGAGCCGCCCTCGTCGATCACGGCCAGCTCGGTGCCGACCGCGACGGTCTCGTCCTCCTGCACCTTGATCGAGGTCACGACGCCGGCGGAAGGCGACGGGATCTCGGTGTCGACCTTGTCGGTCGACACCTCGAGCAGCGGCTCGTCGGCCTCGACGCGCTCGCCTTCTTTCTTCAGCCACCGGGTGACGGTGCCCTCCTGCACGCTCTCGCCGAGGCGAGGCATGGTGACCGAGACCGGCATGGGTAGACCCTTCGCGTGTCGTGCTGGTGGTTAGGAGTGGCTGTGCAGCGGCTTGCCGGCCAGCGCCAGGTGCGCCTCGCCGACCGCTTCGGACATCGTCGGGTGCGGGTGGATGAGCTGCGCGACCTCGCTGGGCAGTGCCTCCCAGTTGGTGATCAGCTGCGCCTCGGCGATGAGCTCGCCGACTCGTGAGCCGACCATGTGTACGCCGAGCACCGGGCCATCCTTCTGCGCCACCAGCGTGACGGCGCCGGCCGTCTGCAGAATCTGGCTCTTGCCGTTGCCGGCGAGGTCGTAGGTCACGCTGACGACGTCGTACCCACGCTCCTTGGCGATCGCTGCGGTCAGGCCGACGGAGGCGACTTCGGGCTCGGAGTAGGTGACTTTCGGTACGCCGTCGTAGTCGACCGGCGCGGGGTCCAGACCGGCGATCTGCTCGGCGACGAGGATGCCCTCGGCGAAGCCGACGTGAGCGAGCTGCAGGGTCGGGATGAGGTCACCGACGGCGAAGATGCCGGGGACTCCGGTGCGGCAGTACTCATCCACGACGACGTAGCCACGGTCGACCTTGACGCCGGCCTCCTCGTAGCCCAGTCCTTCGCTGACCGGGCCACGGCCGACGGCCACCAGCAGCAGTTCGGCGTCGATCGTCTTGCCGCTTTCCAGGGTGACAGTGACGCCGCTGTCCGCGGTCTTCACTCCCTGGAATCGGGCACCGAGCTCGAAGGCGATGCCGCGCTTGCGGAAGGCTCGCTCCAGCAGCTTGCTCGAGGACTCCTCCTCGAGCGGCACGAGGTGGGGCAGCGCCTCGACGATCGTCACCTCGGCGCCGAAGGAACGCCAGACGGAGGCGAACTCGCAGCCGATCGCGCCGGCGCCGAGGATCACCACCGAGGTAGGGACTCGGTCCAGCTTCAACGCGTCGTCGCTGCTGATGACCCGCTTGCCGTCGAGGTCGAGACCGGGCAGCGACTTGGGCCGCGAGCCGGTGGCCAGGACCACGTTCTTGGCCTTGATCTCCCGGCCGTCGACCGTCACGGTATCGGGAGCGGTGAGGCGTCCCTCTCCGGCGACGACCTCGATCTTGCGGCTCTTGATCAGGCCCTGCAGGCCCTTGTAGAGCTTGTCCACGACCTTGTCGCGGTAGTTGTTGACGGCAGGTACGTCGATGCCCTCGAAGGTCGCCTTGACGCCGAAGTGCGCGCTGTCCTTCGCGGAGTCGGCGACCTCGGCCGCGTGCAGCAGCGCCTTGGTCGGGATGCAGCCGCGGTGCAGGCAGGTGCCACCGAGCTTGTCCTTCTCCACGAGTACCACCTGCATGCCCAGCTCGGCGGCGCGCAGCGCAGCGGCGTACCCGCCGCTGCCGCCGCCCAGGATGACTACGTCGACGACCGGGTTGGCGGCCACGCTGTGCTCCTCATTCGGGGGTGTTCGATGTGGGGTTCACCGTATCCTGGTCACCGCCCGGCCCGCGGGAGTCGCACGGGTCCGGCACCTCAGGAGGTCAGCACATGGCGTTGTTTCGTCGTAAGGCGCGTCCCGGCACCCTGCGCCGGGCCGACTCGGACGATCTTGCGCACCTGGAGGAGTGGGCGCGCGCGCGTCGCGGGGTCGAGGCCTATGTCGAGCCACGCACGACGGTGACGGGCACGACGGTGGCGCTGGTCGCCGACTCCGGTGAGTGGACCAGGCGCCGGGTCGACGACGAGAAGGCCGCGGCCGATCTCGGGCGGCGCCTCGCCATCCCGGTCTACGACGTGCACGCCACCGGCTATCCCTCCCGGATGCGGGAGTGGACAGCCAAGCGCAAGGAGGCCGGCGACGTCGGCGTACCCGGCCTCGACGGCCCGTCCGTCTGATCTCTGCTCGCCCCCATCTCCTGAACCGTCCGACCTCCTGAACCGTCCGGCGTTTCCCTCCTGAACCGTCCGACCTCCTGAACCGTCCGGCGTTTCCCGCACGGAAAGCCCGAACGCAGCCGCTTTCCGTGCGGGAAACGCCGGACGGATCAAGCGGG
>JBKJUS010000012.1:0-92737 GCA_046590575.1 Mycobacteriales bacterium
CACGACCTCCAGTCGAGGCAGGAACGCCGGGAGCCCAAACGCGCAGATACCGAAGTGGTATGTGCGGGTCGATGACGACTTGCCGTTCGACGTGGTGATCTTGTAGCGGTAGTCGAATGCGATCATCGGTCGGTCGTCCACTGAACCGGTGAAGATGTTCGACGCCTTGCGCGAGTGGCCCAGTCCGAACGGCGGGTCCGACCAGCGGTCGACCAGCCCCCGAACATCGATCGGCTCGAAAGTCCAGCCCTTCGACATCGCGAAGAGCGCCAGCTGTTCCCGACGTTCCTGCTCCTTCTTGTGCTGGTAGACCAGCACCGCCACCGTGATCACGACGAAGGCAACCAGCGGTAGGAGGGTGAGCACTTCTACAGGCCAAGGTCCGCAGTGGAGTAGGCGTATACGTAGGGCAGGCTCTCGGCTTCCACTGCTGCCGCTGCCCCGCGCTCGACGAGGACGGCGACACCGACGACCTCGGCACCGGCATCCCGCAGGGCGCTGACCGCAGTGAGAACCGAGCCTCCCGTGGTGCTGGTGTCCTCTACTGCCAGCACTCGCCGGCCGGCGACATCTGGACCCTCTATGCGGCGTTGCAGACCGTGCGCCTTCCCTTCTTTCCGTACGACGAACGCGTCCAATGCGCGACCCTGTGCGGCGGCCGCGTGCAGCATCGCCGCTGCCACCGGGTCAGCACCGAGGGTCAGGCCGCCCACAGCGTCGTAATCGAGACCGGAGGTCGCACTCAGCATGACTCGGCCGACCAGCGGGGCCGCCTCGGCCGCCAGCGTGATCCGCCGTAAGTCGACGTAGAAGTCGGCCTGCTGACCACTGCTCAGCGTGACGCGGCCGTGTACCACGGCGTCACGGCGGATCAGGTCTAGCAGGACACTCCGGTCGTCAGCCACGTGCACCTCGTCGGTCGGAAATGATCTCGCCAGGAGCCTACCGACGCGACGCCGCTGGCCCGCCAGAACGCTACTGCCAGCCGCAATTGTGTTTCGCACCTAGGAAAAAGGACAGCCCATCAGTAGGGGAGTGAAGCGAGGTGCAGCGGTGACGGTCGACGCACAGTCGGCGCATGTCGAGTTGCCTGCTGCCCGCACGTCGCCGCGCGATGCCCGCCGCTTCCTCACCCGCACGCTGGCACAGTGGCATGTCGGTGCAGAGCCGACTGACACGGTGTGTCTGCTAGCCACAGAGTTGGTGACCAACTCGGTGCTCTACGCTGGCACGCCCATCGACCTGCTGGTGGAGAGGTGGGACTCCATGGTGCGGGTGCAAGTGTGCGACCGCAGTACCCAACTGCCCGTCGCACGACCCCATCGCAGCATGTCGTCGCTGACCGGTCGAGGGCTGTCCTTGGTGAAGGACCTCTCTGCGCGCTGGGGAGTGACGCCGCGCGATACCGGCAAGAGCGTGTGGTTCGAGTTGTCCACCGCGGCGGGATGACCGCAGGAAGTCGGTCCGCAGCCCGTGAGAGCTAGACCTTCGCACGCCTGATGCGACCGGCTACCCGCCGAGTGAGCGAACGCGGGGCGAGCCGCGTCACGACCGCGATCGCCTTGTACGCCGACCCCGGCACACTGACGGCTTTACCCGAGGCCAGGTCCTTCAGGCCGATCCGCACCACGTGCTCCGCGGTGAGCCACATCCGGTCGGGGCTCCCGCTCGTGTCAATCCCGGCCCGTGCGTGGAACTCCGTGTGGGTGTAACCGGGACACAGCGCCATGACCCGGACGCCTCGGTCGCGGAGCTGCTCATGCAGCGATTCGCTGAACGCCGTGACGAACGCCTTAGACCCGCCATAGGTCGCATTCGGCAGACCGGGCACCAGGCCGGCCACCGAAGAGACGTTGATGACTGCCCCCCTGCGACGCTCGAGCATCGGGCACACGGCGGCGTGGGTCAGACGTACGACGGCCAGCACGTTGAGTTGAATTTCGGCGTCCTCTGCTTCGATGTCGAGGTCGGCGAAGTCACCGTGGTTGCCGAAGCCGGCGTTGTTGACCAGCAGGTCCACCCCGTCGCGAAGGCGGTGCTCGACGACCCGGCGCTGAGTCTCGTCGGTGAGGTCCGCAGGCATCACCGCGACCTCGACCCCGCATCGACCGCGCAGCTCGACGGCGAGCGCCTCGAGCCGGTCGGCGTCACGGGCGACGACCACGAGGTCGTGCCCACGTGCAGCGAGCTGGCGGGCAAACTCCGCCCCAATGCCGCTCGACGCGCCGGTGATGACAGATATAGGTCGGGTCATGGAAAGACATCTTGCCGTACCAGCTCACTGCACCGGTCCGGCCACCACGATCGGTCCAGCCGGCTCGCATAGTGGGGAGTCTCGCGGTCGCCCCAGCGACCGTCATGCTCCCCACAACGAGGGGCAGGGCTGCACGGCGCCGCGGAGGTTCCTCGATCAGCTCAACGGTCGCGGCGCTTAGGCCGCCACACCACGACGTCGGTGCGGGCAACGGGTACCAGCTCCCGCTTGTACGACGCACGCACGACCGTCTCGCGCTGCGCGCTCTCATGCCGGGTATCCATGAGCTCGTCGTGCAGCTCCGTGATGCGCGATTGCAGCGCCAACACCTGGTTCTGCAGCGCGATGATCCGCTTCACCCCTGCCAGGTTGATGCCGTCCTCCTGCGACAGCCGCTGGACTTCACGAAGCCGCTCGACATCACGCTCGCTGTATCGGCGACCGCGGCCGATGGCGCGGCCCGGGGTGACCAGGCCGAGCCGGTCGTAGCCGCGCAGAGTCTGCGGGTGCATGCCGGCTAGCTCCGCTGCCACGGAGATCACGTAGACCGGCCGCTCGTCGAGGGGCTCACCCACTGCCCGGCTCCGTCCCAAGATGCCGGCGCAGGTCGGCGCCGGGCTGCTCCACAGCGAGGGTCTCGAACGCCACCCGGGCCTCCGCGGAAAGCTGCTGCGGCACCGCGACCTCTACGGTGACGAGCAGGTCGCCAACCGCGGCCGCGGCACGCTTCACCCCGCGACCCCGCACGCGGAAGGTCCGCCCGGCAGCCGTGCCAGCGGGTATGCGCAGGGTGACCGGAGATTCCAAGGTCGGCACCACGATCTCTGCACCGAGCGCCGCCTCGCTGACGGTGATGGGGAGGTTCACAGTGAGGTGGTCCCCCGAGCGCTTGAAAACCGGGTGCGGGCGTACCCGGGTGACGACCAAGAGATCGCCAGCGGGTCCGCCCCGCTCCCCTGCGGATCCTTTGCTCCGCAGTCGGATCCGCTGGCCATCGGCGACGCCGGCTGGGATCCGCACCGTGATCGTGCGCTCCTGCGTGGCCGAACCTGTGCCGCGACAGTCCGGGCACGGTTCGTCGACGATGCTGCCCTGACCCCGGCAGTCACGGCACGGCTCGGACAGCGCGAACCCACCTTGGGAGAGCATCACAGACCCGACGCCACCGCACGCGGCACAGGTACGTGCCGAGGTGCCCTCCCGGGCTCCACTGCCCGCACACGTGCGACACCTGACCGGGGCGGCCAGGTGCAGCGGCACGGTCACCCCGCGGACGGCGTCAGCGAAGGCAAGGGTGACGTCAGTCTCAAGGTCAGCACCGCGCCTCGGCTGCCGACCGGCTCGCGTCGGCCCACCCGGAGCCCCGCCGAACATCCCCCCGAAGATCCCGCCGAGACCGCCCGGCCCGCCGCCCTGCCGGAGCAGGTCCTCCAGGTTGACACCGCCGGGCATCGCCCCCCCGCGCCCGGTGCGAAAGCCGCCATTCGAGAACAGTGCGCGAGACTCGTCGTACTCGCTGCGCCGCGAAGGGTCGGAGAGCACGTCGTACGCCTCAGAGACCTCCTTGAACCGCGCCTCAGCCTTGGCGTCGCCGGCGTTCTTGTCCGGGTGGAGCTTGCGGGCCAACGCCCGGTAGGCCTTCTTGATCTCCGGGGACGTCGCGTCTTTGGCCACGCCTAGCACGGCGTAGAAGTCCTTCTCGACCGCGTCCCGCACGCTCATCGACGCACTCGCCGGCCCTACTCGCCCGTTGCCGGGCCCGGGGGCTCGGCGTCAGCGGAGTCTGCGACCGCGACGATCGCGGGTCGCAGCAGACGCCCGGAGAAGGTGTAACCCGCCCGCATAATCTCGACACAAGTGGGTGCATCGACATCGGCGGAGGGCGTGTGCAGCACGGCCTCGTGGCGGGTGGGGTCGAACGGGTCGCCGACGACGCCAAACCGTTCGAGTCCGATCCGAGACAGCGTGACGTCGAGGGCGTCTGCCACGGACTTGAACCCGCCCTCGACCTCCCCATGCCGACGCGCCAGCTCGATGTCGTCGAGCACCGGCACCAACTCAGCGACGACACGGGCAGCCGCCTGCTCGACCACAGCCACCCGATCTCGTTCGACCCGTTTGCGGTAGTTGTCGAATTCGGCCTTCACCCGCTGCAGGTCCGCAAGCAGCTCCGCACTGCGGTCGTCGACCGGCGCCTCCTCGCTGGTCGCCGGCCCTGTGCTGTCCGGCTGCGCCGCTGTGGGGCGCACTTCACCTGACGTGGGGTCGAGGCGGCGCTTATCCCGGATCACGACGCGAGGCTCCCCGTCGTGGAGCAGGTCCGGCTCGCTCATCGCGCGTCATCCGATGGCGCCTCGTCGACGATCTCAGCGTCCACGACGTCGTCGTCGGACTCCTGCGGAGAATCCGCGTCTCCAGCACCGTCCGACGGCGCCGCGTTGGCGTACATCGCCTGGCCCATCTTCTGGCTGGCCGTCGCGAGAGACTCGGTGGCCGTTCGAATGGCCCCGCTGTCGGTGCCCTCGAGAGCGGTCTTCAGTGCGGCAAGGGCGGAGTCGACCTCTTCCCGGTCGCCGACCTTCTCCGCGTTGTCGGCAAGGAAGGCTTCCGTCTGGTGGATCAGGCTCTCCGCGGTGTTGCGGGTCTCAACCTCGTCCCGCCGGCGGCGGTCCTCGTCCGCGAACTGCTCCGCGTCGCGGATCATCCGCTCGATGTCGTCCTTGGGCAGCGCGCTGCCGCCCGTGATGGTCATCGACTGCACCTTGCCCGTGCCGAGATCCTTCGCCGACACATGCACGATGCCGTTGGCGTCGATGTCGAAGGTCACCTCGATCTGCGGGACGTTGCGCGGCGCCGGGGCGATCCCACTGAGCTCGAACATGCCGAGCTTCTTGTTGAACTCGGCCATCTGCCGCTCACCCTGGTAGACCTCGATGTTGACCGACGGCTGGCCGTCGACAGCCGTGGTGAACGTCTTCGAGCGCTTGGTGGGAATGGTCGTGTTGCGCTCGATGAGCGGCTCCATCAGCCCGCCCTTGACCTCGATGCCGAGGGTCAGCGGCGTGACGTCGAGGAGCAGCACGTCCTTGACCTCGCCGCGAAGCACGCCGGCCTGCAGGCTGGCACCGACCGCGACGACCTCATCGGGGTTGACGCCCTTGTTGGGCTCCTTGCCACCGGTCAGGTCGCGCACCAGGTCGGTGACCGCCGGCATCCGGGTCGAGCCACCGACGAGCACGACGTGGTCAATGTCGCCGACCGAGATGTTGGCGTCCTTGATCGCCTGCTGGAATGGACCCTTGCAGCGCTCGAGCAGGTCGGCGGTGTGCTTCTGGAACTCTGCCCGGGTCAGCGTCGCCTCCAGATGCAATGGGCCGTCGGCAGAAGCCGTGATGTAGGCGAGGTTGATGCTGGTCTCGGCAGAGCCGGAGAGCTCGATCTTGGCCTTCTCCGCTGCCTCCCGGAGCCGCTGCAGGGCCATCTTGTCCTTAGCCAGGTCGACTCCGTGCTTGCCCTTGAAGTCCTTCACCAGCCACTCGACGACCCGCTCGTCCCAGTCGTCGCCGCCGAGCCGGTTGTCGCCCGAGGTCGCCTTGACCTCGATCACCCCGTCACCGATCTCGAGCAGAGACACGTCGAAGGTGCCGCCGCCGAGGTCGAAGACCAGGATGGTCTGCTCCTTCTCGCCCTTGTCCAGACCGTAGGCCAGCGCCGCGGCCGTCGGCTCGTTGACGATGCGCAGCACGTTGAGCCCGGCGATCCCCCCGGCCTCCTTCGTGGCCTGACGCTCGGCGTCGGAGAAGTAGGCGGGCACTGTGATCACGGCGTCGTTGACCGGCTCGCCGAGGTAGGACTCCGCGTCCCGCTTGAGCTTCTGCAGGACGAAGGCGCTGATCTGCTGCGGCGTGAAGTCCTTGCCGTCGATCGTGGTCTTCCAGTCGGTGCCCATGTGCCGCTTGACCGAGCGAATGGTCCGGTCGACGTTGGTGACCGCCTGGCGTTTGGCCACCTCGCCGACGAGCACCTCGCCGTTCTTGGCAAAGGCCACGATGGAGGGGGTCGTCCGTGACCCCTCGGCGTTGGCGATCACCGCAGGCTCGCCCCCCTCGAGGACGCTGACGCAGGAGTTGGTGGTGCCGAGGTCAATGCCGACCGCTCGTGACATGAGGAGCTCGCTTTCGTGGGTCCGAGTCTGACGGGGCGCATCGTGCCGGTACGCCGGGAGGAATGTCAACCATACCTGAGCCCACTCAACTCAATTTTCTTGCGCCGTATTCCGCCTCAGGGCGTGAAAGAGAACTGACCAAGGGACTTGTCCCGCGCCCAAACCGAGCGCATAGTGAGGTCAGACGGTTGCGCTCCGTAACTGCGGAGATAAGAAAGTGATGCAGGTCATGGCGGGACATCGGCCAGCTGGCGGCGACGCAGTGGCCGTCAGCGGCGGGCTGGTCGCGACCCTGGCGGCCGTCGCCCTTGCCACGACCCTGCTGCCGGGCCTAGGTGCCCGGAGCCTTGTCGACCGCGCCGGCGCCACCTCGCTCGGCGCCGGACAGACGCCTGCTGACGTGCACGTCCGGGATATTGCCCCGCCGCCCAAGGTCGCCCGGTCGAACCCGCGTGCAGTCGAGGCGCCGGTCACCGCGTCGAGTCCCCGCCCGCTCGCCGTGCCTCGGGTGACACCGCGCACCCCTCCCGCGGTCACGCCGTCGGATCGCCGACCAGCTGGAGGCGGCAGCACCTCGATCCCGCCGCTGACGCCACCAGCGAAGGGGCCCGTCACGATCCGCATTCCCGACGTGCCCTCGATCGTCGATGACATCGTCGCACCAGAGGCGCTGCCCGTTGCGGTCGTGGCGCCGATCGCCGACTCTGTCTCGTCGACTCCCCTGTCCGACCGGTTCACCACGGAGCGCCCGACGCTCGCCGATCCTGTGGTCGACGACAACGAGACCGGAGCGCCGGAGGACGACGTCGACAAGCCGGACAAGGACCGGCCGGACAAGGACCGGCCGGATAAGGACAATGACCAGGGCCCGCAGGGCCCCAAGGCCGAGGGTCACCCGGGCCCGGCCAAGGACCGGCCGGACAAGGACCAGTAGTCCTCCTCCGCTCCGCTATTGCGGGGGCGCGGTCTCCCCGACGACGCGAATCTTCGTGCCGGCTTTGACGCCGTACCGCGGGAAGAAACCCGCCACCGCCTCGACCGCCATCGTGTAAGGACCGCCCGGCGGGTAGGTCGGGCACTGTTGTCCGGGGCAGGGCACCATCTCCACCGTCGAGACCACCCGGTCGCCGTCGACGTAGGCGATCGAGAGCGGAATGAGCGTTCCCAGCATGTAGAAGCCGCCCTCGGCGCGGTCAGGGAAGAGGAACACCATGCCCGCGTCAGCGGCCAACGACGTTCGCTGCATGAGTCCCCGGGCCCGCTGGTCGGGACGCCGGGCCACCTCGGCGATGAGCGTGGGTGCGCCATCGATGATGATCTGCACCGCTGGATCGAATCCGCCCGAAGGCGGGGCCGGCAACCGAAGCGTGGTGGTGGGTGCCGGCGCCACGGGAGCGGCTCTGGTGGCTGCGGTCCCGTCCGCCCCGGGAACAGCGTGCGCGGTCGGACGGCTGCTTGAGGATCCACCCCCTGTGCAGCCGGCCAGAACAGCGACCGCTACCAGCCCGGCGAAGGCGGCTCGGCGCGCCCTCAAGTCTTCGTCCACCTGCTCACCGTACGACGTGTCGCACGCGGCGGGTTAGCCCCGACGCGGGCGCGGTCGTAGGCTCCGTTCCGCACGATCTCTACATCGCCAGCACCATGCCTCGGATGAGGGGTCACCCGCTCCATGCAGACCTTCGCGATCGTCGTGTCGCTGGGCGCCACCGCTGTAGCACTGGCCCTGGTGGGTCGCGCCGCGTGGTTCCTCGTCCGGGTTCTTCGACTCGGCCAACCCGACACCGGCCGCACCGACCGACCCGGCCGGCGGCTCCGGGTGATGCTGACCGAGACCCTCGGCCACACCCGCATGTTGCGGTGGGGCATCCCGGGCGCGGCCCACTGGTTCGTGTTCGTCGGTTTCGGAGTGCTCTTCTCGACGCTGCTCGAGGCCTATTTCGAGCTCTTCGACCGCACCTTCCATCTTCCCGGCATCGGGGAGACGGACGTCTACGCGATGCTCATCGAGGTCGTCACCACACTGACCCTGGTGGGCATCCTGACGCTGATCGGGATCCGGCTGGCCAACCGGCCTGGACTGGCCGGGCGGAAGTCCCGCTTCACCGGCTCGACCACGTGGCATGCCGTCTTCATCGAGCTGACGATCATCGGTGTCTGCCTCGGTGTGTTCTCCATCCGGGGTGTGCGGCTGGCCGAAGGCACCGCCCACTACCCCGATGCCGCCCTGGTCTCGCGAGCATTCGGCGAGTTCTTCGGCGGGCTCAGCGCTACCGGGCTCGAGACGGCGTTCTACGCTGCGGTGACATTCAAGATCCTGATCTCGATGCAGTGGTTCATCATCATCGCGGCCAACCCGCACATGGGCCTGGCCTGGCACCGCTTCACGGCCTTCTTCAACATCTTCTACAAGCGCCAGCCCAACGCCCTCGGGCCGCTGCAGCCGATGGCCACCGACTTCGAGAATTTTTCCGAGGACGATCTGCTCGGCGTCGGCAAGGTGGAGGACTTCACCTGGAAGCAGCTGCTCGACACGGTGACCTGCACCGAGTGCGGCCGCTGCCAGTCGCAGTGCCCAGCCTGGAACACCGGAAAGCCGCTGTCCCCCAAGCTGCTGATCCTCAACCTGCGCGACCACCTCATCGCCAAGTCGCCGTACCTCCTCGCCAGCGGCGACGGTCCGGACACTGCGGGCGGCGAGGGTGTCGGTGGCAACGAGACGTACGCCGAGTCAGCGGCTGAGGCGCTGCGTCCGCTGGTCGGCACCTACGAGCAGGGCGGGGTCATCGACCCTGACGTGCTGTGGTCCTGCACCACCTGCGGGGCGTGCGTCGAGCAGTGCCCGGTGGACATCGAGCACATCGACGCGATCATCGACATGCGTCGCTACCAAGTGCTCTTCGAGTCGAGCTTCCCGAGCGAGGCCGGCGTGATGCTGCGCAATCTCGAGAGCCAGGGCAACCCATGGGGCGTCAGCCCACGGGTGCGCACTGAGTGGACCGATGGGCTGCCCTTCGAGGTCCGGGTCTTCGAGGACCACGTGCCCGACGACGTCGAATGGCTCTTCTGGGTGGGTTGCGCTGGGGCGATCGAGGATCGGTCGAAGAAGGTGACCCGCGCGGTCGCCGAGCTGCTGCACACGGCCGGCGTGAGCTGGGGCATCCTCGGTGGCCAAGAGACCTGCACGGGCGACCCAGCCCGCCGGCTCGGCCACGAGGCGATCTACCTGCAACTGGCGCAGGCCAACGTCGAGACGCTGAACTCCAAGCACGTGAAGAAGATCGTGGCGACCTGCCCGCACTGCTTCAACACGCTGTCCCGCGAATACCCCCAGATCGGCGGCCACTACGAGGTGGTCCACCACACCGAGCTGCTTCGCACCCTGGTCGAAGCGGGTCGTCTCGTGCCGGTCACCCCGGTCAACGAGGTGGTGACCTATCACGACCCGTGCTACCTGGGTCGGCACAACAACGTCTACTCCGCGCCGCGCGAGGTACTCGACTCGGTGCCCGGTCTCAAGTCACAAGAGATGCACCGCTGCAAGGAACGAGGGTTCTGCTGCGGTGCCGGCGGCGCACGGATGTGGATGGAGGAGAAGATCGGCAAGCAGGTCAACGTCGAGCGCACCGAAGAGGCGCTCGCGACGGGTGCCGACATCGTCTCGACCGCGTGCCCGTTCTGCATGGTGATGCTCAGCGACGCCGTCAACGCCAAGCAGCAGTCCGGTGACGCCGGCGACCACGTCGAAGTGCTCGACGTGGCACAGATCCTGGCCCGCTCGCTGGTCCGCCCGGATGCCGCGACCCGTGCCGCTGCGGCGCCGGTCGAAGTCGCGCCTGCGGTGGGGA
The DNA here is from genome assembly GCA_046590575.1 of Mycobacteriales bacterium. Taxonomy (GTDB): domain Bacteria; phylum Actinomycetota; class Actinomycetes; order BP-191; family BP-191; genus DATLNF01. The sequence goes on from JBKJUS010000012.1 coordinate 10,265, forward strand.
CATCCACGACGCCGGCCACCGAGGGCGTGCCGAACTGAGACCGCGCTGGCGTCGCCGTACGTCGAACGATGATCCTGCCGACGCCTACGAAGCGACGGCGGCGCGGCTCGAGGCCAGCCGACGAGCACATGACGCTGGTGAGCCAGTGGCGCCGCACGACCTGCTCTTGCCACCGGTGCCGCCCCGTCGCAATCTCTTCATCGTGCTGCTCGGGGTCTTTGCAGTCGGGCTGACCTTTCAGTTGGTGAACTCAGGGAGCCCCGACGTGGCGGTCAGTTGCGACGCGCCCGCCTTCGCGCTGTCCAAGGAGGAGACAGAGCTCGGCAAGGCCGTCCAGTGGACCGTCACCGGTCCCGACAGCGGCGTCTATTTCCTCGCCCTGAACGTCGAGTCGTTCGAGCGGGCAGTAGACGGCACCTTCAGCTCGGTCCCGGCCGACGGCCGCCCGCGCAGCCAGACCCAACAGCTCTCCGACGACGTCGACGTCGGCGACGACTGCCGCGACACTGGCGTCTTCGGCGTACTCGCCCCGGTCTCGGCGGGCGACCACACCGTCGGGCTCTTCCGCCGAACGCCGACCACGATCGAACGGGTGGCGACCAGGGCGCTCACCGTCGTCACGGAGACGTGACCGACGCCCCGCGGATCAGAGCCAGTCGTTGCGCCGGAAGGAGCGGTAGAGCAACAGGCAAGCGGTGGCCATCACGGCAAGCACCAGCGGGTATCCGAAGCGCCAGCCGAGCTCGGGCATGTGGTCGAAGTTCATCCCGTAGACGCCGGCGATCATCGTCGGCACGGCCATGATGGCCACCCACGCGGAGATCTTGCGCATGTCCTCGTTCTGCCGGACGCCCACCTCAGCCAGGTGCGCGTTCAGCGCGCTGGACAGCAGTGCGTCGAGAGTCTCCACATGCTCGGCGACCCGCTGCAGTCGGTTCGACAGCTGCCGGAACGCGTCGTGTGTGCCCGGGTCGACATGGGCCACATCGCCTTCCGCCAGCCGGAGCAGTGGCCCGGCCAATGGAGCCGCCCCGCGGCGGAAGTCCAGCACCTCGCGCTTGAGCTTGAAGATGCGCTGGCCGCGGTTGGCCCGCTCGCCTGAGAAGACCTGCGTCTCGATCTGGTCGATGTCGGTGTCCAGACCTTCGAGCACGCTCTCGTAATCGGCGACGACCTGATCGGCGACGGCGTGCAGCACCGCCCCGGGGCCGCAGCCGAGCATCTCCGGCCGCGACTCCAGACCGGTGCGCACCGTCGCCAGCGCCGTGCTCTCGCCATGGCGCACCGAGATGACGAAGTCGTTGCTGACGAAAAGCGCGATCTGGCCGAGCTCGACAACCTCCTGGGAGTCGACGTAGCGGGCTGTCTTGAGGACCAGCAGCACGACGTCGCCGTACATCGCGAGCTTGGGCCGCTCGCGGCTGGCGAGCGCGTCACGCACCGCCAGCTGCGGCAGGTCGAACTCCTGGCGCACCTGGTCGAACTCCGCCGGAGTCGGGTCGTGCAGGCCGAGCCAGACAAAGCCGTCCGAGGACCCCGCCGCGGCCGCCGCACCGGCGACCTCAGGTGTCCGCGGCCGGCGTACGCCCTGTTCGTAGAGAGCGCAGTCGACGATCACCCTGCGCCCCAGAGTCTCGTCACGTCCACGACGTCGAAGTTGGTCACGCCGCTCACTGTACGAGCCGATCTCAGTTGCGGTGGTCGCCCGGGCCACGTTGACTGACCGGGTGGCTGCCGCGGGAGGGAATCTGCGCGGACGGATAGCCGAGAGCGTGCTGGGCATCCGCGACTTCCGGCTGCTGTGGGCCGGCCAGGCGATCAGCGCGGTCGGAGACATGATCTTCCCGATCGCCGTCGCGGTGCGTGTCCTGCAGGAAGGCGGCAGCACCAGCGACCTAGGACTCGTGCTCGCCGCGCGGTCGCTGTCCTTCGTCCTCTTCCTCCTCGTCGGTGGGATAATCGCCGATCGGCTGCCGCGGACCCGAGTGATGGTCGGTGCCGACGCGCTGCGGGCGATCGGCACCTTCGCTCTCGTCGCGACACCAGGCACCGCTTCGGTCGGCGTACTGGCCGCGATGACGTTCGCCATCGGATCCGGCGAGGCGTTCTTCCGTCCCGCGTACGGCGCCGTCGTCCCTACTGTCGTGCCGGAGAGCCGGCTCACTGCGGCGAATGCCGTGAACTCCCTCACCTTCAGCTCCGCCACGATCATCGGCCCCGCCATCGCTGGCCTGCTGGTCGCCACGCTGGGGTGGCGGACGGCCTTCGCCGTGGACGGGGTCACCTTCGTCGTCAGCCTGCTGACCCTGCTGCGCATCCGCGAACCCACCGTCGGGCGCGTCGGGCACACGTCGGCCTGGCGGGAAGCCACGGCGGGTGTCCGAGCGGTACGCGATCGACCCTGGATCCTGGCAGTGCTCCTGTACTTCTGCGTCCACCTGATGATTTCGCTAGCCCCGTTCATCGTGCTGCGCCCAGTCATCGCCGGCGACCGATTCGGCAGCGAGGCCTTGGTCGGAGCCATGCTCTCGGCCTTTGGAGCAGGCGCGGTCATCGGCGCACTGGTGGCGAACCGATGGCACCCCCGACGGCGCGGGGCAGTCGCCATGGCCGGGCTGCTTCCCTCAGCCGTTGCCATGATCGCGCTTGCGTACTCAGACTCGCTGCCGCTCATCATCGTGGCTGAGCTCGGCGCGGGCATCGGTGCGGAGATCTTCCAGCTGTACTGGGTCACCGCCATACAGCAGGGCGTGCCTCGACACCTGCTGGCCCGCGTGATCTCGCTGGACTGGCTGGTCAGCATCGGACTCATGCCACTCGGCTTCGCGCTCACCGGGCCAGCGGTCGACGCCTTCGGCACCGAGGCCGTACTCGTCACAGGGGCGGTAGTCACGGTGCTCGGGCTGTGCCTGCTCGCGGTGCCCGGCGTACCCGAGTTCCGCACGCCCGGCACGATCGTCGGGCCCGTGCCGGAGGATCTTGCGCCGTTGGAGACGACGTCGCTCAACGTGGAGTCCGGTGCCATCCCGGCAGCAGTGGACCGGCCGGGCTGAAGCTCGGCTAGCATGTCGCGCGCGCCACTGCGGGTGTAGTTCAGCGGCAGAACACGAGCTTCCCAAGCTTGCAACGCGGGTTCGATTCCCGTCACCCGCTCCACACGCAACAGAGCGTTCCAGGACAGCTCCCCCGGTCCGTCTATGGGCGGAGGCCGCAGACCGGCTGCGAGGCGAGGCCGCCTCCGTCGCGCAGACCCGCCGGAAAACGAGCGCGCCCGAGGTCGCCGGCCTTCTGCTCCCCGTCGAGTACGTCGAGCCAGTCAGCTCGGGCTCGTGGCAGCAGGAAGGTCAGGCTGCTGGGGTGCGCGCAGTCGTGCAGCAGCGTGATGGTCGCGCCGCGTCCGGCCGGGCCCATCGTTCCGGACTGCGTCCGGAACGAGAGCTCCAAGTGACCGCCCTCGGGGATAACGAGGTCGGTCGGCGGGAAGTCCAGGATCACGCGCAGCGGCGTGCCCACCGGTGCCGGGCGCGGCTGGGTCTGGACGAAGCGATCGCGCACCTTCGGCTCGAGGTACTGCAAGGACCGGAAGCTACGGGTACGGCTCGTCGCTGTCAGAGCCCGGGAGCCCTGCGCGCCGAACACCGACAGCGTCGAGTAGATCCGCGCGTCGGGCTGGCTCGTGGTGACCCAGAGATCGGCACGAATACCGCCGACCAGCTCGAGCGGCGCCTTGAGCGCGGGTGTGGAGAACCATGGACCAGAGACGTGCTGATCGGTTCCGATGAGGTCGCGCTCGTCTCCCCGGATCGCGAAGTCTTCGGCTGCCCCCGGTTGGGTGTCGAGGTAGGACGTCGAGCCCGACGGCGTCGGGACGCCAAGCGTCCCCGCTGGCCCGAGCGCGAGGCGAGCGCGGGGCCCACCGGTCTGCGGGAAGCCGGGCTCCGCGCGCCACTGGCCGTCGATGCTCTGCACCTGCGCCACTGGCCAGCGCTCGACGCCGGTGCGCTTTCCTCGGACCCACCTGTCGAGCCAGGCGAACACCATCGGCACCCAGTCCTTCCGGCTGATCGCCGGGTCGATCGAGTTCTCGTCCGGGTAGTCGTGTTCCGAAGCGCTGAAGACGCCTGCCTTCGGCGTCCGGATGCCGTCGAAGGCCCCGGCGATCTGGCGCGTCGCGAGCTCGTGCAGGCCGTAGCTCATCAGCACCGGGACGCGAATCCGGTCGGTGTGCAGGGCCAGCTCCCGCTCGAGCAGCCACGGGGTCATCCCGCCCTGGGTGGCCGTAAGGTTGTCGGCCTCGCGGGCGTCGCACGCGGCCCGTTCCGCCTGCGCGCCCGGGTCCTTCGGCCCACTCGTGACGTACTCGACTGGTGCAGTTGGCCCTCCGCTCGCCGTTGAGAACGAACGACCGGTATGCCGCGACTCGCTGTTGATCGCGAGGATGTACCCCTGGCTCTCCGTATCGGGGATGCCGGGCCACATCACGAAGTCGCCGTAGCTGAAAAGAGGAGAGAGCACCACAAGCGCTTTGAGGCCGCGGAGGCGATGCCGGTCGCCGCGCTCCGCAACGTTGATCGCTGCTCCGCCGTCGTGCGACTTCCCGAACAGCGCGATACGGCCGTCCGAGAAGGATGCGGTCGTCAGCCAGTCGATCGCCCGGGACACGTCATCGGCGTCCTGCACCCCGTGGGAGTCCCAGCAACCACCGGACTCACCGGTGCCGCGGAGGTGGATGTTCGCGAGTGCGTACCCCTGGGAGACGATCAGCTGCTTCCAGCGAGGGTTGGAGATCCGGTCTGGGCGCGGCGCTCCCTTCAAGGCGTACGGCGTGGCCACTGCGATGACCGGCACGCGCCGGGGTGGGACGTGCGAGCCGTTGGCCACGGGCAGCCAGGTCTCGACGAACAACGAGGTGCCGTCGCCGGCCCGGACCGTGGTCTGCACCGTCGTAGAGGACACGCCGAACTTGCCTTCGGTGTACGGCACCGCGAAGGCACGGCCGCGATCCGAGGTCGCCTGCGCGGGCGCGCCAACGGTGCCCAGCACGACGACAACAGCGAGCGAGACTCCCCATTTATGCATCCAGAAACGGTATGCGTCGGCACCATTCGCCGCTGTCGCGTTCACGACACCTCAGTGGCGCTTGCGCGCGGCGCCATCGTGCCCGCGCGGACGTGTCATAGAGCCGACAGTGTTGACGGCGTCGCGGAGCGCCCTCGGGTGAGGTCGGCTCAGTTGATGTCGAACTCGTTGCCCTCACAGTCGGTCATCGCGACTGCGTAGTGATCGAGGCCCTCCGAGCTCAGAACACCGACCAGTAGGGCACCGAGATCGGTCAGACGACTCGCCTCCGCGTCGACGCGCTGCCTGCGCGTCTCGATCGGAACCGCACGACCGCCACTGACTCCGATGTCGAGGTGCAGCCGGTTCTTCCCCGATTTGCGCTCCGGCACCACCTGGAACCAGATCCGCGGCCCTTGTCCGGCGGGATCGACGATGCAGTCCGCGCCTGTGCCCAGCTCATCCTCCGGCACGCCGAGGTCTCGCCGGTACGCATCCCAGCTGACGAAGCCGGCTGGCGGCCGCTCGAGCTCATACCCCAATGCGGCGGCCCAGAAGACCGCGAGCGGCTCGGGCTCAGCGCAGTCGATCACCAGTTGAAAGGTCACGGCCATCGGCTCCTCCTCGGTTCTGGCCCTCTGTCGTCACCACTGTGAGAACGGCACGACAAGAGCCCCGTCCCCGGCGCGATGCCGGGAGCGGGGCTCTTCGTCGTACGGCGGATGCTAGTTAGAGCACCCGGCTGAGCGAGCCGAGCAGGCTGGTGTAGTGCACCTGAACGGGCAGGTCGGCCTGCGGAGCGGTGTAGGAGACCGTGAACGAACCGTTCTGGACGTCGGCAGTGGCGATCTCATTGCCGCCGACCGTCACGGTGATGGTGCCCGACAACGCGGACGCGTCGAGTCTCATCTCGGCGCCCGGCATGATCTTGCCGGTCAGCGTGCTGATCGTGCCCTGAATACCGCGCGTGGTGTCGCCGGCGAAGACGATCGTGGCGTCGAGGGTCTTGTTGACGTCGGCAACGGTCTGGTCGACGGTCTTCACCGTCTGGTTCACGGCGCTCTGCGCGATGGCCGTGGTGTCCGCGACCGCCTGGTTGGCGGTACGGGTGGTGCCATCGACGGCGTTGCTCACCGTCGTCGGGGCGGTGCGCACGGTCGTCCGCGTGCTGTCGAGCAGAGTGCCGGTTCTCACCGACACGGTGATGTCGTCATCCTGACCGGCAACGTCCGCGTCGACGACATCGCCGTCGATAGCAGTCCCGCCCGCCGAGGTGGACGGGCGCAGGCCGACGGTGTCATTGCCGAGCGTGACACCGGTGCCACCGAGCACGCCCACGGAGCCGACCGAGGTGTCCGTGCCCGACGTCGACGCGGAGATGTCCGCTACGTCGCCGAGGTTGTCCGCGGCGACCCGCGCCTTGGCGGTGGATGGGCCGGCGCCGTCGGAGCCAGCAGTGACTACGGCGGCGACGCCGCCGGTCAGGACGGCTGCTGCGGACAGACCGACCATGACCTCCTTGATGCCGTGGGCCTCGACGTCGTCCGCGTCGATGTCGGCGGCCAGCTCGCTGGTGGTGATGTCCTGCTCGTTCATTTCTTGCCTCCCGGGTAGGGGTGGTGGCCAGGTTTGGCCGATGCGCTCACTGTGCCCTCGTGCGGGCGGGCGTTCTGTCCGCTGGCGCACACTTGCCGTATGACGGCTGCCACATCTGCTACGCGCCTCCCTCGCACTGAAGGGGGCAATGGAACGTCCCAACGGCCCCCCGGTGGTTCGACGCGACCACAGTGCAGCACGGGGTCGTCCGCTGTCTATCGGGTGGCTGACGGTTGACCCCGGTGGCGCCGTCGCGACGCCTGGGTATCATGTAGTTACTCGTCAGTAACTTCAGGGCTGGAGACTCCGTGAGCCACTACAAGTCCAACCTGCGGGACATCGAGTTCACGTTGTACGACGTGCTCGGCACCGATGCCGGACTCGGGGTGGGTCCCTTCGCGCAGATGGATCTCGACACCGCGCGAGGTGTCCTCGCCGAGGTGGAGCGCCTCTCTACGCACGAATTGGCCGCATCCTTCGAGGAAGGCGACCGCACCCCGCCGACGTTCGATGTCGAGACCGGCTCAGTCACGCTGCCGCCGGCCTTCCACAAGAGCCTCACGGCCTTCTTCGAAGGCGAGTGGTACCGCCTCGACCTTCCCGAGCACCTCGGTGGCTACGGCGCTCCACCGACCCTGCGCTGGGCGGCCGCCGAAATGATGCTCGGCGCCAACCCGGCCGTCTTCATGTACGCCGCAGGACCAAGTTTCGCAGCCATCCTCGAGCGCAACGGCACTCACGCGCAGAAGCGGTTCGCGACCCAGGCCATCGAGCGGCGATGGGGCTCGACCATGGTGCTCACCGAACCAGACGCGGGCTCCGACGTCGGTGCCGGGCGCACGAAGGCGATCCAACAGCCCGACGGCACTTGGCACATCGAGGGCACCAAGCGATTCATCACCTCAGGTGACTTCGACTGGCCTGAGAACATTTTTCATCTGGTGCTCGCCCGACCGGAGGGGGCAGGTCCAGGCACCAAGGGCCTGAGTTTGTTCGTCGTCCCCAAGTTCCTCGTCGACAACGAGGGCAATCCGGGCGAGCGCAATGGCGTCTACGTCAGCAACGTCGAGCACAAGATGGGTCTCAAGGCATCGGCCACCTGTGAGCTGACCTTCGGCGAGCGGCAACCGGCGGTCGGCACGCTGGTCGGCGATGTGCACGACGGCATAGCGCAGATGTTCCAGGTCATCGAGTACGCCCGGATGATGGTCGGCACCAAGGCCATCGCGACGTTGTCGACCGGCTACCTCAATGCGCTGGCCTACGCGAAGGAGCGGGTGCAGGGCGCCGACATGACCCAGCTGACGGACAAGACGGCTCCGCGGGTCACGATCATCCACCACCCCGACGTACGCCGGATGCTGATGCTTCAGAAGGCTTACGCAGAAGGGATGCGCGCCCTCGTCCTCTACACCGCGAGCATCCAGGACAAGGTGGAACTGGCCAGAGCGTCCGGAGACACCGAGGCGCTGGAAGCGGCCGACCGGCTCAACGACCTCCTCCTGCCGATCGTCAAGGGCTTCGGCTCGGAGAAGTCCTACGAGCTGCTCGCACTGTCGCTGCAGACTCTTGGCGGTTCGGGTTACGTCCAGGACTACCCGCTGGAGCAGTACATCCGCGACGCGAAGATCGACACGCTCTATGAAGGAACGACGTCGATCCAAGGCATGGACTTCTTCTTCCGCAAGATCGCCCGCGACCAAGGTCGCGCTCTCACCGCCCTGCTCGGGGAGGTCCAGGCGACGGCCAAGGGCGGTGGCGGAGGCGATGCGCTCGCGCTCGAACGGGGGCTGCTCGGCACCGCGCTCGAGGACGTGCAGGCCATCGTCGGCCACATGGTCGGGGACTTGATGGCGTCACAGGAGGACAAGGCGACGATCTACCAGGTGGGGCTCAACACGACCCGGCTGCTGATGAGCTGCGGCGACCTCGTCGTCGCCTGGCTGCTGGTCCGCCAGGCCGAGGTCGCGCTGACCCGCCTCGAGGCCGGCGCATCAGGCGCCGACCGAGCGTTCTTCGAGGGCAAAGTGGCGGCTGCTCGGTTTCTCACCCGCACTGTGCTGCCCGAGCTGTCCGCCCGCCGTCAGGTCGCCGAAAGCACCGACCTCGCGCTCATGGACCTCGACGAAGCCGCCTTCTAAGCTCATTGCCGCGGTCGAGGCGGGGTGCACACAGCCGGACCCGAAGGGCCCGAACCGGTCCCTGCACCCGCGGAAGCGTTCGCGCAACTCCCGTCCTGCATGGCAGACTCAGCGATCGTAGGCAGCAACGGCGCTGACTCATCGCACGACCGCCGGGCTGCCTCTTCTCCTTCGTGGGGCGATCCGGGAGCCGAGTGTCCCCGCCCCAACCCGCAGGAGCGCCGCTGATGCCCCGCCCGACTCCACACCTAGATCCTGAGCGCGACGCGTGCGGCATCGGCTTCGTCGCCGACGCGGGTGGGCGATCGGCGCATGCGATCGTGGCAGCGGCCCTGGCAGCGCTCGGCCGGGTGGGGCACCGCGGCGCGATCCACGACGACCCGCAGGCTGGAGACGGCGCCGGGCTGTTGCTGCCCATCGACGCCGCGTTCTTCGCTGCTCGGATGGACCTCGCAGCAGAGGACGCAGAGCTGCTCGGGGTCGCGATGGCCTTTCTCCCCGCTGACACCGAAGGAGGCGAACCAGTACAGGCGGCGGCGCGACGGGCGCTTGAGGACGCCTGCCTACACGAGGGCATCGGCGTCGCCGGGTGGCGGGTGGTGCCAGTCGATGACGGTGCGTTGGGTGAGCACGCGCGGCGTCATGCCCCACGTATCGAGCAGGCGATCCTGCTCCGCTCAACCAGCGTGCCGGTCGAGGAAGCGGAGCGCCGCGCTTTCCGAGTGCGCAAGCGCTTCGCCCGCACGGTCGAGAGTCGGGCCATCCCGGCGTACCTCGCATCGATCGGCTTCCGTACGGTCACGTACAAGGCCCTGTGCGCAGCAGAACAGCTCGGGCGCTTCTACGCCGACGTGACCGATCCCGAGCTGACTGCTCCGTTCGCCGTGTTTCATCAGCGCTACTCCACCAACACCACGCCTACGTGGAACCGCGCGCAGCCCTTCCGGTTCCTCTGCCATAACGGCGAGATCAACACGATCCAGGGAAACATCAACTGGATGACCGCGCGGGAGGGTTCGCTTGGCACCGGCGACCTCATCGACGAGGAGCTGATCCGACCGGTCATCGAGCCCGACGGGAGCGACTCGGCGATGCTCGACAATGCCGTCGAGCTCTTGGTGCGTGGCGGACGCGACATCCGCCATGCCATGGCGATGCTCGTTCCCGAGGCGTGGGAAGACGCCCAGCACCTGCCAGGTCCGGTGCGCGACTTCTACGCCTACCACGCTGGGCTGAGCGAGCCGTGGGACGGTCCGGCCGGTCTGGTTTTCTCCGACGGCCTGCGGGTCGGTGCCTGCTTGGACCGCAACGGGTTACGCCCACTGCGCTACGCCATCTGCGACGACGGCCTTGTCGTGTGTTCCTCGGAGGCCGGCGTGGTGCCCCTCGAGGGGCACGGAACGGTCCGTCGGGGTCGGCTTGGACCAGGACAGATGATTTGCGTCGACCCCGATGTGGGAGTGCAGGAGGACGCCGAGATCAAGTCGTGGTTGGCCACCCGCGGTCCGTACACCACGTGGATCACCCGCGGCCTCCGTCGGCTGCCGGGCTGGGAGCCGGTGGTTGAGCCGGGCCCGGCGTTGACCCTGCGTCAGGTCGCCTTCGGCTACACGCGTGAGGAGCTCACCACCGTGCTGCGGGCGATGGGCAGCTCCGCCAAGGAGCCGGTGTCGTCGATGGGTGATGACACCGCACTCGCCGTGCTGTCCGGCACTCGGCGTGGCGTCTCGTCGTACCTCAAGCAGCGCTTCGCCCAGGTGACCAATCCGGCGATCGATCACCTGCGTGAGCGGGCCGTCATGTCGTTGCGCACCCGTCTGGGCATGCTTCAGCCGCTGCTCACCGAGCGGCCCGAGGCGGCCCGGGGCATCGAGCTGGAGGGCTTCCTCCTGACCCCGGACGGCCTCGACGACCTGCTAGCTGCCGGGGAGGTGGTCGGCCGCTTTTCCCGCCTGGATGCGACGTTTCCAGTAAGCGATGGGCCCGCGGGGCTGGAGAGCGCGTTGATCCGGCTTTCGTTCGCAGCCGAAGCCGCTGTGTTAGCCGGGGCCGAGCTGATCGTCCTTGACGACGGCGGGATAACTCCCGACCGGGCACCGGTGCCGATGCTGCTCGCGGTGGGTGCGGTACACCAGCACCTCATTGCCTCACAGCTGCGCTCGCTGGCCTCGATCATCGCTGACACCGGCGAGCCGAGGGACACGCACCACTTCGCCACCTTGCTCGGTTACGGCGCCGAGGCGATCTGCGCTCGCGTCGCGCTCGAGACGATGGCGGCGCTGGCGCTGAAGAGCGGGGCGTCAGCCGCGGAACAGCAGGACGCCTACCGTCGAGCAATCGAGGATGGCGTGTTGAAGGTGATGTCGAAGATGGGCATCTCCTGCCTCGACTCCTACCGTGGAGCGCAGATCTTCGATGGCGTAGGACTATCGGCAGAGGTCATCCAGCGGTGCTTCACCGGCACGTCGTCACCGATCGGCGGCCTCGGCTTCGCTGAGCTCGCCGAGGACGCGCTGGCGCGGCACGCATCGGCGTTCGCTAGCAAAGTCGTGCTCGACAACCCGGGTTTCGTGAAGTGGCGTCGCGGCGGGGAGTACCACGGCAACAACCCCGATGTGATCCAGCTGCTCCGGGGGGTGGCTCAACCCGATGCGGCGGCGACCGTGCCGGGCGCTGCCAAGGAACTCGCTCCAGCGCGTTCTGAATCACCGGACGGGCGCACTGGTGGTGACACCGTCGACCAGGCCGCGGCGCACCAGCTGCATCGCGCGGTGCGGCTGGGCGACCGGGCCGCCTACGACCGCTTCGCCGAGATGGTCAACGACCGTCCACCCACCTCGCCGCGCGATCTCCTCGAGCTGATCCCCGCGTCCGAGCCGGTGCCGCTCGACGAGATCGAACTGGCGACGGAGATTGCGAAGCGATTCTCCACCGGCGCGATGTCACACGGGTCGATCGGCGCTGAGGCGCACGAGACTCTCGCGCTAGCGATGGCTCTGATCGGGGGGATGAGCAACTGCGGCGAAGGGGGAGAGGACCCGAGCCGATTCCGCGACGCACGCAACAGCCGGATCAAGCAGGTGGCCTCGGGGCGCTTCGGCGTGACGCCGGAGTACGCGTCGTACGCCGACGAGCTGCAGATCAAGGTGGCACAGGGCTCCAAGCCTGGCGAGGGCGGGCAGCTGCCCGGCCACAAAGTCAGCGAGGAAATCGCCCGACTGCGTCACACAAATCCTGGCGTCGGGCTCATCTCGCCGCCCCCGCATCACGACATCTACTCGATCGAGGACCTGTCCCAGCTGATCTTCGATCTCAAGCAGGTCAACCCGCGAGCAGACGTGTCGGTCAAGCTCGTCGCAACAGCGGGTGTTGGCACGATCGCCGCCGGCGTGGCCAAGGCCTTCGCCGAGGTCGTTCATGTCTCAGGCGCCGACGGCGGCACGGGTGCCTCGGCTCTCGCCTCCATCAAGAACGCCGGGCTGCCATGGGAGTTCGGGCTGGCCGAGACACAGAAGTCGCTGATGTCGAACGGATTGCGCTCGCGTATCCGGGTGCGAGTTGACGGCGGATTCAAGAGCGGGCGTGACGTGGTACTCGCCGCCTTGCTCGGCGCTGACGAGTACTCCTTCGGCACTGCGGCCCTGCTCGCCGAGGGCTGCATCATGGTGCGTGCCTGTCACCGCAACACCTGCCCGGTAGGTATCGCCACCCAGGACCCGGCCCTGCGGGCCAAGTACACCGGCACGCCGGAGCAAGTCGCTGCCTACCTGCTCTTCGTGGCGGAGGAGGTGCGCGGGTACCTGTCCATGCTCGGCGTGCGCTCTCTCGCCGAGGTGATCGGACGGACCGAGTCGCTGCGCCAGCGCCGCACCGAAGACCCGCGTGCTGAGCTGCTCGACCTGCGCCCGTTGCTCGCCGTCGCGGGGCCGAAAGACTCCGCGCGTGCCTTCGTCGCCACCTTGCCGATCCAGCGCCAACACGCCGACCTCGGAGACCGACTCCACGACGAAGCCATGCCGGCTATCGACCGGGGTGACCACCTCGTCCTTGACTGGAGCATCGCCAACTGCGACCGCTCCGTCGGGGCGCGGCTCGGCGGCGCGATCGGCTACGTGTATGGCGCATCGACACCGCCAGGGTCAGTCACCGTTCGCCTCGTCGGAACAGCTGGGCAGAGCTTCGGCGCGTTCCTCACGTCAGGAGTCGGGCTCCACCTCACCGGCGAGGCCAACGACTACGTCGCTAAGTCGATGGGCGGCGGCGTGATCTCGATCCGCCCGCCCGCCGACGACTGGGGCGATCCTGTCCTCGCCGGCAACACCGTGCTCTACGGGGCGACCGGCGGAGAGCTATTCATCGCCGGCCGCGCCGGCGAGCGGTTCGCCGTACGCAACTCCGGCGCGACAGCGGTCGTGGAGGGTGTCGGCGACCACGCCTGCGAATACATGACCGGCGGCACGGTCGTCGTGCTCGGCCCAACTGGGCGCAACCTCGGGGCCGGCATGAGCGGTGGGAGTGCCTATGTCTACGACGGCGACACGTCCTTCCCGGCGCGTGTCAACGCCGCAATGGTGCGTGCCGACCGACTCTCCCCCGCGCACGAAGAGGAGCTCAGAGCGCTCATCGAGGAGCATGTCCGGCACACCGGGTCGACCACAGGCGCGGCACTTCTCGACCGGTGGCCCGAATCTGTGAAGCGCTTTTGGCGGGTCGCGCCGGTACCACCCGTGATCGACCTCGAAGAAGAGGATGAGCAAGCAATCTCGGCAGACGCGGCTGTGCGGGCGTAACAGGAAGCAGATCTTCGACACGCCGTGGTGGTTAGCCGCGTTCTATCGTTTCACCATCCGCGCGGGCGGCAAGCACGCACCACGTGGTCTTGCCGTCCGCCTCGACCTCGACTCCCCACTCCCGCGCCAGCGCAGCCACGATCAGCAGGCCCCGACCCCCCTCGGCATCTGTGCCCGGGTCACGCACCGCGGTGGGCATCTGCGTCGAGGAGTCGCCGTCGCTGACGGCGATGCGCACCGTGCCAGCGGGATCGAGCCGCAGGTCGACCCGCAGATCGGTGCCGGCATGGCGCACAGCATTGGTGACCAGCTCGCTGGTCACCAGCGCGGCGACCTGGGCAAGCTCGTGACGCCCATCCCGCCGCAAGATGTCGACGACGGCGCGCCGCGCATCTCCCACGCTGCGGGTATCAGCCGGCAGGTGCCAGGACTGCACCGTCGGCGCACCAGTGAGCCGAAGCGCCAGCAGGGCCACGTCGTCATCACTGATCCCCGCCTCAGCCATCGTCGCGACCACCTGGTCGCAGAGGAGGTCAAGGTCGGTATCGCCGATCGCGCAGGCCCGCAGCAACCGATCGAGGCCGTCGTCAAGCGACTCACCCCGGCGCTCGATCAGCCCGTCGGTGTACATCACCAGTGTGCTGCCGAGGGGCAGCACCACAGTGCCGGGCACGACCGTCGGCCCACCACCAAGCCCGAGGGGGACGGTGAGCGCACCACTCAGCAGCGTTGCCTCTCCGGACGCCGACAGCAGGACCGGCGCAGGGTGCCCTGCGCTGATGTAGTGCAGCTCCTGCGAGCTGGGGTCGACGACGGCATAGAACAGCGTCGCGACATAGCCTTCTACGGCATCACCGGCAGCCACCAGGAGGTGCTCCAGCCGCTCGAGCACGGACACCGGTGACGGATCGACCACGGCGTAGGCCCGCAAGGCAGCTCGCAACTGCCCCATCGTGGCCGCAGCGCGCAGTCCGTGACCCACGACATCGCCGAGCACGATCGCCAGCCGACCGCCCGGAAGCGGTATTACGTCGTACCAGTCACCGCCAACCCTTGCGCCGCTTGCCCCTGGGAAATACCGCGTGGCGATCACCGTGCCAGGCGGGGAGGGGATGTGCTCGGGCAGCAGGCTGCGCTGCAGGGTTTCGGCGATGTCGTGCTCGCGCTCGTACTCTCTCGTGTTCTGCAAAGCGATGGCCCCGACTCGAGCAAGTTGCACGAGCACCGCCGCGTCGTTCTCAGTGAACTCACCAGTCATCTTGTCGGACAGCTGCACCAGACCGATGGTGTTGCCGTCCGGCACTACAAGCGGCGCGGCAAGCCAACCGCGCAGGGGTGGATGCTCTGCGGCATGCTCCTCGAATTCGCGCCAAGCGGGGTGTGCCTCGAGCTCGGCTTGGCTCAGCCGTATCGGCATGTTGCGTTCGCCATGCAGGCGATAGATGTCGCAGCCAACGGGCGCCACCTCACGGCCGAGCCAGGCGGCGTATTTCTCCGATAGATGGATCGACGTCATCGCCTGAGCCCACTCGAAGTCCTGCGTCGTGCTCGTGACTGCCTGATGTGCACAGAGGATCTCCGCCGCGGCCACGGTGACGACGTCGAGGATCTCCTTGGTGGAGGACGCGGAGTTGATGGCGAGAGACGCATCCGCCAGACCACGGAGCTGACCCGACCGCAGCGCGAGCTCGGCCATAGTGGCGTCGCGGCGCGCCGACTCGTCGATCGCCGCGGCCTCCAACACCTCGATCAGCTGTTCAAGCGCGGCGATGGTGGAGCGCTGACGTGCGATTTCGGAGTCGAAAGCATTCACTGCGGCACCGCATCGAAGGTACGCCCGACGAACGGCAGCACGGCGACCTTGACGCTCAACGCGATGGTGCGGAAGAGACTCGCCGCCTCACGGCTAACCGGTACCCGAGAGAAGACGACGACAGCGAACATCTCGCCGCTGGGGAGCATCCCGCCGAAGCCAATGACCGATCGAACGCCGTACGGCGCCACGAAGTCATCCTGGGCCGGAACATACGGACTGTCCACGGCGTCGGCGACGTGAAAGACGTTGTACTGCTTCTGGTCGAGGTCGACGATCAACTCGGGATCGGGGCTCAGTAACGAGGAGAGCTCGAGACCCAACTGACTGAGTAACTGGGCGATCATCGGCGACTGCGCAACTGTCTCGGGGCTCGGCAGCGGGATCACGCGATGACTCCGGGAGCGCGCCGGGTCGTTCCAGTCGTCCTCGACGCCGGCTGACGCGAGCAGGGTGAGGCAAGGCAGCTCCGGCCACGGCGTGACACTTCCCAGGATGCGCTCCGCGAAGTCTCGGCGAGCCTGGTCGAGCTCGGCGAACGGCACCGTGAGGTAGAACCGAACGAGGATGCACTCGGTCTGCTTCTTGGGGCCGCTGAGGTCGTCGAAGAGCAGCCGTACGACCCGACCGGCCGCCTGCTCCATCGTCGTCACGTCGGCACACGATGCGCGAAGTGCAGCTCCGCAACGGATCATGTCCGAGAGCGAGAACGAGCCCAGGGTTGCTGACATCTCTCCCTCAGGCTAACGCCCGCCGCCGGTGCAGCTGCCTGCTCCCGATCGCTGCGCCCGCAGCCGCCAGGCCCAGCCAGGCGAGCACGGCGGGCACACCAGTAGCAGGGAGCGGAGCCGGCGCGGGGCGAGGTGCAGCAGGTACGGCAGGGGCAGGGGCGGCGATCGGTGCCGTAGCCAAGCCTGGACCGCTCAGCTGTCGGATCGCAATGCCGAGCGCCGACGGAGCACGCGCGCCCTCCGGGCTATTGCACTTGGCTTCATCGGTGCACGTGTCAGTGGCGGCAGCCCAGATCTCTCCGCCGCGGCTGATCTCCACGTCGATGAAGTCGAACATCCCGGCGCACCGGCCCGGGCCACAATTCCCCCGGTGGATCGGGTCGCTCGTCGGCTGGCCCGTGGTGGAGACGAACAGCGGCTCCGCCGCATCGGCATTGAGCGAGGTCATCACGTAGTAGTTCCACGGGCGCGAGGTGGGGTCGACCTTCGGGTCGGCACTGTCGCGGTCGACCGTCGTCCCTGGGAACGAGATGGCGATCTGACCTGGCTTACCGACGTCGATCGTCGGGAAGTTCACCTCGAGAACGCCAGGAGGTGCGACGAGAATCGGCTCGGTCCACGTGTCACCGCCGTCGAAAGAGCGCGAGAGCAGCGGCACCCGCTCCTCCGCCGTCCACCACAGGTAGTAGATCGTCCCGTTGTCATCGACCTCGACGGACAGGTGGGGACTTGCCGAGCCGAACTTGTCGTTGACCTGTACAGCTTTCCAGGTCTGGGCTCCGTCCTCGCTGATCGCCAGCCACGGAAAGCCGCAGTGGCCCTTGGGCAGGTAGAGGTTGCCACGGACGTCGGTGACGATGTGACCATGCAGGCCGCCGCAGAGCTGACGGTTGTCATTGACCCCGAGAAACGCTGGTTGGCCAGCTGGAAGCCAGGTGAGCCCGCCGTCGAGACTGCGGGCTCACCTGGCATCGGCAATGCGGTTGAAGCAGTAGTAGACGTAGTTGGGGTAGATCCCGAGACTCTGCATCCCCTCCGGTGGCGGGCCAGTGACGACCGTCTGGTGGTCGTTGAGGCCGGGCTGACCGCACGCGACCGGGCTCTGCTGCCAGGTCTCACCCTTGTCGTCGCTGTACTGCAAGTAGTTGCACGCCAGGTAGAGGTCCGGAGTGAACACCCGACCGGTGTCCTCGTCGACGTAGACGTAGGGATCGAGCGTCGTCGGCGGCACGGTGGTCAGGTCGGCCGGGGTCGTGGTCTGCACCGACTCCCAGGTCTTGCCACCGTCGGTAGAGCGCTTGATCTCGGTGCGGGCGAGGGCACGCGGCACCCCGAGGTTGGCCAGCGCATCGAAAGCGCCGGCTGCCATGAAGGCGACACCGTCTTCGTCAATGCCGATGGTCGGCTCGGCCGCATCGCGCTCGATCGAGTGGGCCTGCACCTCGAGCCGCGGACCGGCGTAACGGGCCAAGACGTTCTGCTGGCGCTCAGTCGGAGCTGCCGCCGCCTTGAAGACGGCCTGCGACGGCTCGGTGCGCGACCCGTAGTGGACAAGCAGGGCACCGGAGTCCGACGTCGGCACCGGACGAACCTGCAGGAGCAACGACTGCGTCACCGTTCCGTCGAGCTGAAGACGTGTGGTGTTGCGCTCCGGCGCGGCTCCGGCGCGCACGGTGACCTCGGTGCGACCGATGACCCGCTCAGCCGCCGTGCCCGGATCGGCGATCGCAGCGAGGGCCACCACCTCGTCGTTCAGCGTCGGAGTCGGCGAGCTCCACCACCAGGTGAGCTCGAGTGACCCGAGCACTCGGCCCTGCGTCACGAGACGCCAGGCCGCCACCCGTGGGTCTCCTGCTCGGTCCTCGTCCCCCTCGCGCGTCGCGCGCTGGGTCAGCGCCACCGGAGCGGTAGGCGCCGAGGCGGTCAAGCTCCCAGCGGAAGGTGCGCCGCCGAGAAAGTAGGTCGCGGTCGCGCCGGTCGCCGCGGCCTGCGGGGGGCCGGCGTACTTCACCGCACGGAAGGCTTGGTGCAGGCCCTTGACAGCTGGACCGGGCGCTTTCGGCACCGCTCCGGTTGCCGGGGCCGACAGACCGACCCCCGTCGCAGCAGCGGACAGCAACACAGCAACGGCTACGGCGCGGCGACGGCGCACAGGAACTCCAGGGGGCAGGGGTTACCGGCTGCTTCGCCGGGACTATCAGGAGTCCTGCCCGAGATGACCCAGCGGTATGCGATTCCGGCAGCACCGACTTAGGAGCGGTTGAGCCGGGTCACTTCGGCTTGAGACCGGTCGCGGACGATCGCGTACGCCGCATCGCCCGGGCACGCGGTGCTGGACATCTTCCGATGTCCCTCGATGGTGCGGGTGCGCACCGCACTGCCCTTGGGGAATCGGTTGGAGCCCCGCGAGACGAACGTCGTCGTCGTACCCGGGTCAGTGCGCACGCCGTACTTGCGGGCGAGCCAGGCAAGCATCGAGATCATCGACTGCTGCGCAGCGGCTGTCGGCATGACGGTGCGGTGATCGCCGATCCAGCAGACGATCTGCGAGAAGCCCTGGGTGCCGCCGGTCGCCGACGGCACGACGGGCCGAGCCGCGCTGCCGGCCCGGCCCTCCCAGATGCCACCGTGGCGGTCGACGAGGAAGTTGTACGCAACATCCGGCCAACCCTTGTCGACGTGCAGCCGGTAGAAGCCGCGAAGGATGCCGGGGACCGCGGCAGCAGTGTAGGAGTTGCTCGACGCTGAGTGGTGCTCGAGCAGCACCTTCACATCGCCATCCCGCTCAACGTGCATCAGCCCGCGGACCGGGCAGCTGCTGCCCGCCCACTGCGAGCGAGGGCGGATCCGGGGTGTCTTGGTCAAGAAGGACTCGGCGTCGGCGGACGTCGGCCACAATCCGGTGGCCGCAGCCGTGCCACCGAGTATCGCGCCGAGGAGCACCGTGCGACGTGAGGGACCTAGCGTTGCGAGCTCAGGGCTGGCTCCAACTTCGGTGCTGGCGTCGCACATGTTGGCCTACCGCCCAGTCATCGCCGTGTGGTGACCGCAATCACGCCGGATGCGCCGGGTCGATTGACGTTGTCGCCTTCAATCACAGTGTAGACACGCAGCGTCTGCCCACACCCGTAGGACTTGCGAAGCAGGAACCGTCCGTCCTGCTGCACGACGCCGGTGCCCAACGCCACGGTCGATCCCGAAGAGGTAAGCGCGCGGACGTACACCGCCGCTCCCGGCTTCGGCTCGAACACGGCACCAGATACCTGCACTACGCAGCCAGTCAGCGCAGCAACCGACTGGCGTACCGCCGTGCTCACCGCGATGAATCGAGTCGCCGAGCGCAGGTCACCCACGCGCGCCTGCAGGTTCACGTTCCGCAGGGGTCGGATCGACTTCGACCACTGTCCCCCCGCATCCACGATCACTGTCGGCGTATTCACTCGGGTGATCGTCCCGGACGGTGCAGTCACCCCCCACAGCTCCACGGTATCGCCCGGACGGCCTGTGCCACTCACCGTCACTTCCACCCCCGCTGTCGCCGTGGCCGGCGCCTCTAACGTCGGAGCTGAAGTGGGTGCTGAGCTCGGAGACGCGGACGGTGGGCCGCCGCCCGACGCGCAGCCGGTGCCGTCGCTGTAGATCGACGTCTCGAACGGCACGAACTCGTTCCAGCTGCTACGGCCGGCCGCGTTCGGGTAGCTGACGAGAGTGGCGCCGTGACAGGCCTTGAGCGGCTTCGGCTCCTGACGGACCCCGTTGACGACGATCTCGAAATGGAGATGGTTCGTCGGGCACGGTTCGTTGTAGCCGGTCGATCCCATCGCGCCCAGCACAGTGTCTTGGTCGACCCATTGGCCCTCTCCCGCAGCGAAGGACGCGAGATGGTAGTAGTAGCTTCGCACGCCGTTCCCGTGGTCGACGTAGGAGTAGTTGCCGGGCGTTCCGGGACCGCCGCAGGCGCTCGATCGGCTGGTGACATGGAACTGACCAGCCCCGGCCGCATAGACAGAGTCACCGGGCCGGTTGTCCGGATCGAGTAGGTCAAGCGCCCAGTAGCCGTGGTAGGGCCCGGCGCAGTTCGTCAGAACGCAGCCGATCACGGCTGGAGCGCGCAGCGGCACCCACTCCGGATAGCTCTGCTTGCCGGGAGAGGCGGCCGACGCTGTCGGTGCAACTTCTGCGTCCCAGCCACCCCAGCCCAAGAGCACGACGACCACCAGGACCGCGGCCGCCCGGGCGCCGTACCGCTGCATGCTGCTACGTACGGCCGACATCAATTGCCCCCCTTGCGGGCCGCCCCCTGGCCCGATGTCGAACGCTACACGGCTAGCTCCAGGCGAGGAAGGTGGCCGGGTCGTGCAGCATCGCAGCGATGTCGGCGAGGAACTGCGAGCCGAGCTGACCATCGACGATGCGGTGGTCGAATGACAGCGCGAGCTGGGTGACCTGGCGGATGGCGATCTCGCCTTCGTGCACCCACGGCATGTCGCGCACCGCACCGAAGCAGAGGATCGCCGACTCGCCCGGGTTGAGGATCGGCGTGCCGTTGTCGACCCCGAACACACCGACGTTGGTGATCGTGATCGTGCCGCCCGCCATGTCAGCCGGCGATGTCCTGCCCTCGCGGGCGACCGCGGCGAGAGCGCCGAGCGCCGCAGCTAGCTCGGGCAGCGAGTGCTGGTCGGCGTCTTTGATGTTGGGCACGATCAGCCCACGCGGCGTCGCGGCGGCGATGCCGAGATTGACGTAGTGCTTGAGGACGATCTCCTGCGCTGCCTCGTCCCACGACGAGTTGACCATCGGATTGCGCTTGACCGCGACGAGCAGAGCCTTGGCGACGAGCAACAGCGGGGTCAGCTTCTGGCCGGCGAAGTCGGGCAGCGCACCAAGCCGCTTGCGCATCGCCATCATCTCGGTGACGTCGACGGTGATGAACTCGGTGACATGCGGCGCGGTGAACGCCGATGCCACCATCGCCGAGGCCGTGAGCTTGCGGACGCCCTTGATCGGGAGACGTTCTTCGCGGGGACCGTCGGCCGGCCGGCGTACGACGGGCGCGGTCATCGTGGTGGCGACAGTGCCGCTCGGTGCCGCACCGGTCGCGGCAGCCTGCACATCGTCGCGGGTGATGCTGCCCTGAGGTCCCGTCCCGGCGACCGATGCGAGATGGACGCCGAGGTCCTTGGCTAGTTTGCGTACCGGCGGTTTGGCCTTGACCGGTCCAGCGCTCGGGTGCGGCATGGAGATCTCGCTGGCATGCGCCGCGACGGTGGCTGCCGACACGCGCGCAGGGGCAATGACCGGCACCCCGGGGGCGAGCCCGGCGTCCTTGCGCGGACGTCGGACTGCCTTGGTGTCTTTGATCCCGTAGCCGACGAGGACGGCAGTGCGGCCGCTGGACGTCTTCCCGCCGATTTTGCCTTCCTCGATGGCTTCGTCAGCCCCGTCTTCTTCGTCTTCGACCACGTCGGACGAGGGTGGGCTGGTGCCGGAGAGCTCGGCCTGCACGGCTTGCCGTGCCCGGTCCTGCGCCACGTCGTCCGCGACGTCCATGGGACCGGACCCGGGTGCAGTGTCGACGGCGATGATCGGCTGCCCGACGTCGACGGTGGTGCCCTCGGCGTAGTAGAGCTTTGTCACGACACCGGTGAACGGCGACGGCACCTCCACGGCAGCCTTGGCGGTCTCCACTTCGACGATGGGCTGCCCGTCCTTGACCTCATCACCGATGGCGACCAGCCACTTGAGGATCTCGCCTTCGGTCAAACCCTCGCCGAGGTCGGGGAGCTTGAACTCCTTGATGCGCGACACGAGGTATCGACCCCTCTTAGTAGGCGAGCGAGCGGTCGACGGCGTCGAGCACCCGATCGAGATCGGGGAGGTACTCCTCCTCGAGACGCGACGGCGGGTACGGCGTATCAAAGCCGCTGACCCGCAGCACCGGAGCTTCGAGCGAGTAGAAGACCTTCTCGGTGATCCGGGCGGCGAGCTCGGAGGCGATGCTGCAGTTGCTCGGGGCCTCAGAGACGACGACGGCACGACCGGTGCGCCCCACCGAGGCGAGGACGGTGTCCATGTCGAGCGGCGACAACGTCCGCAGGTCAATGACCTCGAGCGACGGGCCACCGTCCTTCTCCGCGGCCACTGCGGCATCGAGAGCGACCTTCACCATCGGGCCGTACGCCAGCAGCGTGACGTCGCGACCCTCGCGCAGCACTCGCGCCTGCCAGAGCGGATCAGGGCGGACCGTGGTGTCGAGGTCGGCCTTCTCCCAGTAGCGCCGTTTGGGTTCGAAGAAGACGATCGGGTCGTCGCACTTGATCGCCTGCTGGATCATGAAGTACGCGTCGACCGGGTTGGAGCAGGCGACGACCTTCAGCCCGGCGGTGTGCGCGAAGTAGGCCTCGGGCGACTCGCTGTGATGCTCGACGGCGCCGATGCCGCCACCGAAAGGGATCCGGATCGTGATGGGCAGCCGCACATGCCCGCCGGAGCGGTACGGATACTTCGCCAGCTGCGTCACGATCTGGTCGAACGCCGGATAGACGAATCCGTCGAACTGGATCTCGCACACCGGCCGGTAACCACGCAGCGCGAGGCCGATCGCCGTACCGACGATGCCTGACTCGGCAAGCGGGGTGTCGATGACCCGATCCTCGCCGAAGTCCTTCTGCAAACCGTCGGTGATGCGGAAGACACCGCCGAGCTTGCCGACGTCCTCGCCCATGATGAGGACCTTGGGGTCGTCCTCCATGCTCTTGCGCAGTCCCTCGTTGAGAGCTTTGCCCAGCGTGACCTGCGCCATCAGTGCGACCCTCCGGTGCTGCTCTCGAAGCTGGCCAGGTAGTTCTGGAACGTCGCACGCTCCTCATCGATGAGCGGCGAGCCCTCGACGTAGACGTTGGCGAAGAGGTTGTCGGTCGACGGATTGGGCATCGAGCGGCACCCCTCCCGCAGGCGCACGGCGAGCTCCTCGGCCTCGAGCTCGAGCTTGTCGAAGTAGTCCTTGTCAGCCAGCTGCTGGCGGACCAGGAAGGCCTTCATCCGCTCCAGCGGGTCCTTGAGCTTCCACGCCTCGAGGTCGCTGGAGAGGCGGTAGCGCGTCGGGTCGTCTGATGTGGTGTGCGCCCCCATGCGGTAGGTGAACGCCTCGATCAGCGTCGGACCGCTGCCCTCTCGTGCACGATCGAGCGCGGCCCGCGTGACGGCCAAGGTCGCTAGAACGTCGTTGCCGTCGACCCGGACGCCCGGGAAGCCGAATCCACGCGCCCGCTGGTAGAGCGGAATTCGGGTCTGCCGCTCCAGCGGCTCTGAGATGGCCCACTGGTTGTTCTGGCAGAAGAAGACGATGGGCGCGTTGAAGACCGCCGACCAGATGAACGCCTCGTTCACATCACCCTGGCTCGACGCGCCGTCGCCGAAGTAGGCGATCACTGCGTCGTCGGCGCCATCCTTCTGGATGCCCATCGCGTAGCCCGTCGCGTGCAGCGTCTGCGAGCCGATGACGATGCAGTAGAGGCCGAAGTTCTTCTCGAACGGATCCCAGCCGCCGTTGCTCACTCCACGGAACAGACCAAGCAGAGTGAGCGGGTCGACACCGCGGCTGATCGCCACCCCGTGCTCGCGGTAGGTGGGGAAGGCGAAGTCGTTTGGCCTGAGCGCGCGGCCCGAGCCAACCTGGGCCGCCTCCTGGCCGAGCAGGGAAGCCCAGATGCCCAGCTCACCCTGGCGCTGTAGCGCGGTCGCCTCGACGTCGACGCGGCGGGTGAGCACGAGATCGCGGTAAAGGTCGCGGTACTCCTCGTCGGTCAACGTCAGGTCGTAGTCGGGGTGAGTGACCCGCTCGCCCTCAGGAGTCAGCAACTGGACCAGCTCAGCCGGCTCCCGTGGATTCGTTGGGTCCGACGAAGCAGGCGCGTGACCGCCCATGGATCTCTCTCCTCGCGCCGGCGCTGCCCTCGCGGGGTCGCCGCTCTTGGGTGCTCGAACGGATCAGTGCACCCAGAGTCACCGGACGCACGGTCCACCCATTGTTGCCCATGAGCGGGCTTCTGCCCTAACCCAGGCTGACTGACCGCTAGAAGGAATATCCCTCGGACACGAACGTGGCGATCGCCCAGAGGGCCACCAGAAGACCCACCACGATGCCGACCAAGATTCGGGTCCGGGACGGCAGAGGGAGATCGGCGGCGGCCTTGCGGCCGCGCGGACCAGAACCGACGGCCGGCTGGTCAGGCGGCCAGTTGCCGGCCCGACGGAGCTTGACGAGGGCCAGCGCGTTGGCCCCGAAGAGCGCCAGCCCGAAGGCGACCAGGAACTCGCACAGGATGACAGGCAGCGGTATCACGGCAGGAAGTCTCCCACGCCGGTCAGAGCCGGCTTTGTGGGTGTCAGGGAATTGTCTATGGGCGGGACGGGTTTTGTGAGGGAGACTCAGAACCGAAGGGTGAAATCGCGCCCTCATCGGCGTAAGGGGGTGCTCCATGGAGACCGTGACAACACATCACGGCCCCACCCCCCGCACCGACCCCGCCGAACCGAGCACGGCTCCCGGCTGGCGCTCCCGGATAACCCGTCAGCTCGTCGTGGAGATCGTCGTGCTCGGCTCGCTCTTCCTGCTCTATCGCTTTGGTCGCACGCTGAGCGGCGATCATGTCGAGGCGGCACTGCGTAATGCCGACCAGGTGTGGCTGTTCGAGCGTTCGTGGAACTTTGTCAGCGAAGTGGATTTGCAGCGTTTCGTGCTCGGCAGCCCTGACCTCATCGTCTGGATGAACCGCTACTACATCGGCATGCACTTCCCGGTGACGATCGGCTTCCTGCTGTGGACCTACATCTTTCATCCGCACGCCTACACCCGCACGCGTTGGCGTTTCGTCATCCCGACATTTCTCGCCCTGATCGTGCACACGCTCTACCCACTGGCCCCGCCGCGGATGCTTGAAGGTCTCGGCTTCGTCGACACGATGGCGGTCTACGGGCCATCGGCCTATGGGCCGCCTGATCCTGGCTCCGTCGCCAACCAGTTCGCCGCGATGCCATCGCTGCACTTCGGCTGGGCCGTGCTCGTCGCCTTCGGGGTCGTCACCCTGTCGGCGAGCAGATGGCGGTGGGTGGTGTTGCTGCACCCGGTGATCACGCTGGCCGTCATCGTGCTCACGGCCAACCACTTCTGGGTCGATGCCATCGCCGTGATCGTGCTCATTGCAGCAGCCTTCGCAGTGGAGCGCATGGTCATCGTGACCAAGCCCCGGCTGCGCGGCGTACGCCGGCGTGGTGGCGCCCAGCCCGCCTGATCCCGTCAGGCCGGGTTGCCGGTGCGGAACGTGCGCTGATACGCCTGTGGCGACGTGCCGCGCCAGCGACCGAAGTGCTGGCGCAAAGCGGCCGCCGCCCCGAACCCGCAGCGCCGCGCGACCTCCTCGACCGACAGGTCGCCCTGCTCGAGCAGTCGCTGCGCCAGCAGCATCCGCTGGTCGAGCAACCAGCGGTACGGCGTCGTACCGGTCGCAGCGACAAATCGGCGAGCGAAGGTGCGCGGCGACATCAGCACGTGTGCCGCGAGCGTCTCGACCGTGAGCGGCTCGTCCAGCCGCATCATGGCCCAGTCCAGCACCTCCGCCAGGTCGTCGTTCGACCGGGGCTCGGGCACCGGGGTCTCGACGTACTGCGCCTGGCCGCCCGCCCGATGCGGCGGCACGACCATCCGGCGCGCGACGGCGTTGGCCACCTCGGCACCATGCACCTCCCGCACGATGTGCAGGCACAGGTCGATGCCGGCCGCGGTGCCCGCGCTGGTGTAGATCGGGTCGGCATCGACGTAGAGGACATCGGGGTCGATCTCGGCCGCCGGGAAGAGCTCGGCGAGGGCGTCTGTGTAGCGCCAGTGGGTCGTCGCCCGGCGGCCGTCGAGCAGCCCGGCCTGGCCGAGGACGAACGCGCCGCTGCAGACGCTCATCACCCGGGCGCCACGGGCGACGGCAGACCGCAGCGCATCCAGGAGCGCCACCGGCGCCGGTTCGCGCGCGTCTCGCCAGGCAGGGACGGCGATGAGGTCGGCCGTCACGAGGCGGTCGAGGCCGTACGGCGTGACGATGTCGAAACCGGACCGGGTGCGAACCGGACCGGGCTCTACGGCACACACCGCGAAGTCGTATCCCGGCAGCCCGTCGGCGGTGCGGTCCATGCCGAACACCTCGCAGACCACGCCCAGCTCGAACGGACTCACGTCCTGGCACACCGCGACGGCCACGTTGCGCAGTTTCCAGGAGCGGTTGGCAGGATTCATGCGAACAGTGTCAGCCCTGCCACTCGTCTTGGCAAGTGCTGGCGCGCACCATCAGCGCATGACGATCTTCCTGGTGTTCCTGGCCCTGCTGGCTCTCGCTGAGCTCGCTCCGTGGTACGGCGCGGACACCCGCGACGACAACAGCTGGACGAGGCACTGCTGATGGGCCGCCCTGAGGAACGAGCGGCTCTACTCGACCGGTACGACGACGGCCCGCGGGCCGTCCGCGAGGCGCTGGCCGGAGCGACCGACGAGGCACTCGACTGTCGGGCCGACGACGGCTGGTCCGCTCGCGAGGTGGTTCACCACCTGGCCGACAGCGAGATGACCTCGGCGATCCGGCTTCGACGACTGCTCTGCGAAGACGGCCCGGTCATCGCGGCGTACGACGAGGAGGAGTTCGCCCGACGGCTGCACTACGACGTCCGACCGGTCGAGCCCTCGCTCACCGCGCTCGAGGCGGCCCGCCGTACATCGAGCGACATCCTGCGCCTTACTGATGAAACGGCCTGGGCGCGGGCCGGGACGCATAGCGAAAGCGGGCCCTACTCGGTGGACGACTGGCTCGCGGCCTACGCCGCACACGCGCACGACCACGCCGCGCAGATCCGCCGCGCCCTCGGCCGCTGACGCCCCAGATTTAGAACAGTCGTGGCGTGGACGGCTCGATGCCGCGCAGGTCGTCGTAGTCCAGCGTCACGCACGTGATGCCGCGATCGGCAGCAAGGACCCGGGCCTGCGGGGTGAACTGTTGCGCCGCCAGCACTCCACGCACCGGCGCAAGCAGCGGGTCGAGGTTGAGCCGCTGCAGGTAGCGGGTGAGCTGCTCCACACCGTCGATCTCGGCCCGACGCTTGATCTCGACGGCCACCCGCACGCCGGCGCCATCCCGGCAGAGCAGGTCGACCGGCCCGATGTCGGTCGGCTGCTCGCGGCGGACCAGCGACCAGCCGTCGCCGAGGACTTCGCACCGGTCGGCGAGCAGCTCCTGCAGGTGCTTCTCGACGCCGTCCTTCTGCAGGCCGGGGTCGACGCCGAGCTCGTGGGTCGAGTCGTGCAGCACCTCTTCGATGGCGATGACTAGCTCCTCGCCGGCCTTGTTCACCACCCGCCAGACGCCATTCGATTCGGTCAACGTGCACGGTGGGCTCATCCAGTTCAAGGGTTTATATCCGAACTCTGAGTGGATCGAGATCGACCCGTCGCCCTTGAAGATGATCAACCGGGTCGCCAGCGGCAAGTGCGTGCTAAGACGACCCTTGTAGTCGACCGAGCAGCGCGCGATGACCATCCTCATGCGCAAGACGGTAGGGCACCGTGGCCCGCGCCGATCGGATGGTCAGCCTTGCGGACGTTGAGCGCGTGGCACCCGGCCCTGGGTCACGCCACAGCGGTGGTCGGTGCCGCGATAGAGCCCCGGTAGGAGGTGGGGCTCCTTCTTGTGGAGCTCACCTCGGCGCCAGATCCAACGATCGCTGGACAACTACGTGCTGCATGCTTACCGTCACGCTCAGAGAGCGTCACGTAGGGTGTTGGTCGCCGGGGGGCGACGCCTGCGGCGCCTCGGAGAGCTGGCCCATGCGTCGAGTGTTGAGCAGGTTCTCCGCAGCTGGAGTCGCCACCATGCTGATCGGCAGCTGGCTGGTCGTGACGCCGACTACTGCCTCGGCCGAGGCGACCATCGTCGTCGACACGACGGCGCCAGGCATCAACGAGTCAGACGGCAAGTGCTCGCTGGCCGAGGCGATCTCCTCGGCGAACTTCAATCTCAACGTGGCCATCAAGTCCAGCCCGCCGGACAGCTGGGTCACCACTGAGTGCCTGGCTGGGCACATCGGCGCGGACACCATCGTCCTGCCGGCCAGCGGGAGCTTCACCTTCAGCAGCGTCTACAGCGACCTCTACAACCCCATGGGGCCGACCGCCACGCCGATCATCTTCAGTCCCATCACGATCGTGGGCAACGGCGCGAAGCTCGAGCGCACCGGTACGACGCCGATGCGCGCCTTCGCCATCGGCTACGCCTACGTGGACGCAGACCCCACCGCAGGTGAGGACATCGCCTACGGGACGGGTGAGCTGCTGCTGCAGAACGTGCACGTCAAGAACTTCTTCGCCGTCGGGGGCAACGGCGGGAAGAGCGCCGGCGGGGGGCTGGGAGCCGGCGGGGCCATCTACGTGCGTGACGCGACTCTCCGAGTCGAGTACAGCACGTTCGAAGGGAACCGGGCACAGGGCGGCCTCGGGGGCAGCGGCAGGAGCAGCCCCGGCGCCGGCGGCGGCGGCGGCGGCCTCGGGGGCAACGGCGGTTCCGGGACCGGGCAGGCGCACGACTTCTTCTCCTCGTCCGGGGGCGGCGGCGGCGGCGGTGCCCGCGGCGACGGTGGCAGCAGCCAGTCGACGGGCGCCTTCGGCCAGGTCCAGGGCGGGCATTTTGGCGGCGGGGGCGGTGGCACCGTGACCGACGGCGGCAGCGACAACGGGACGACCACCAGCCGCGCGGGCGGCCTGGCCTGCGGCGGTGAGGGCGGCGAGGCGTTCGAAGACGAGGACGGTGACAACGGCTGCGACGGTGGGGGCGGCGGCGGCGGCGAGCGGGTTTACGATGACCCCCTGTCCTTCGAACACGGCGCGGGCGGGAGGGGCGGCTACGGCGGCGGGGGCGGTGGGGGCGGCTATCACCTGCCGAACTCGCAGCGAGCCCCAGACATCGGGCCCGGCGGCAACGGCGGCTTCGGTGGCGGTGGTGGTGCCGGCGCGACCGGCGACGACCCGGGCCAGGGTGGCTTCGGCGCCGGCGGTGCCGGCGGCACGGACTCGCGCGGACCCGGCGGGACCTTCGGCGGCGACGGCGGCGAGACCGGGGACGGGACTGGGCCGGGTGGCGGAGGTGCCGGCCTCGGCGGCGCGATCTTCAGCGACAACGGTCGGGTGACCATCATCAACAGCACGTTCACTGGCAACTCGGTGTCGCACGGTTTCGCCGGCACCGGCACAGGCACCGGCACAGGCAACGGCGGCGACGCCGGCGCGGCCGTCTTCGCCGTGGACGGTGACACCGCGATCAGCAGCTCGACCATCGTCGGCAACGAGAGCACGGGCTCCGGCGCGGGAGTGGTGGTCTACCGCTCGACGCGCAGTGGCTACACCGCGGGCCTCTGGATGGCGAACACCATCCTGGCCCGCAACGACGCCGGGACCGACGGCACGCAGGAGTGCTACACCCTCGGCGCCGTCACCGCATTCGGGACCGGGAACCTCTTCACCGACAACGGCAACTGCCTTGGCGAGGCCGTCGCCACGGACCCAGGGCTCGGCGGCCTGACGGTCGAGGTACCCAACACCTCACCAGTGCTCGCCACCGGGGCGGGCAGCTCGGCGGTGGACGCCGGCGACACAACCCAGTGTGAGCCGTACGACCAGACCGGCTACGCCCGGCCGGTGGACTCCTGCGACATCGGGGCGTACGAGTACCGCGCTCCGTCCTCCGACCTGGCCGTCGTCACCAGCGCAGTCGGTACGGCGGTCGCCGGGCAGGACGCGTCGTTCACAGTCGACGTGAGCAACGCCGGACCCACGACGGCGAGCTCACTCAGCCTGACGGACACCCTGCCGAGCGGGACGACGTACAAGTCCATGAGCGGTTCCGGCTTCAGCTGCACGGGCACCGGACCGGTCACCTGCACGAGCGGGTCGATGCCCGCCGGCGGGTCGACGCGGCTGACGTTGACGGTGACGCTGCCATCGTCCATGGCCAGCGGGACGTCACTGAAAAACGCGGTCAGCGTGTCGTCGGCGATCACTGACCCGGACACGACGGACAACGCGGCCGAGGTCACGACGACCGTTGTCACCCGGGCTGACCTGGCGGCCACGGTCACCGGGCCGCTGGAACCGGTTGCGGGCTTGCCCGTCACCTATACGCTCGGGCTGGCGAACAACGGACCCAGTGACTCAGTAGGGGCCACGATGACCGCCGCGGTCCCTACGGGGACGACGTTCACCTCGCTCACGGCACCCAGTGGCTGGACCTGCACCAGGCCGGCCGTCGGCAGCAATGGTCCGACCAGCGCCAGCTGCACGCAGACGATGGTCGCGACCGCGACCGCCAGCTTCACCCTCGTCGTACAGCTCCCGACGTCGGCAGCCGAGGGAGGCAACCTGTGCAGCAGCGTCGTGGCGTCGGCGACCACCACCGACCCGACCAGCAGCAACGACACGGCCCAGACGTGCGGCACCGTCGTCACCCGCGCCGACCTTCGGGTCGGCCAGACGGTCAGCACGACCGGCAGGCCGGGGAAGGGCACGGCAACCTTCGTTGTCCGGGTCACCAACGCAGGGCCGAGCGACAGCCAAGCCGTGGAACTGACTGCGTCGTCAGACCAGTTCATCGGTCCGCCGCCGTCGATGATCACCACCGCCGGCGCGACCTGCACCGTCAGCGGGTCGACGATCACCTGTACGTGGTCGGTCATCACGTCGGGTGCCGCCCCGCAGGTGACGGTCACGGTCCCGTGGCGGTCCTCGGTCGGTCAGGTCTGCGTGTCCACCCGCGTCACCGCCACGACGATTGACCCTGTCCCGACGAACAACACCGGCAGCACTTGCACAGCGAAGAAATAGCTCCGGTTCCGACCCTAGATGCGTAGGGCAGCGTGACTCAGTTGAGCGGCTTATAAGCCCGGTCATCGGCGTGCACCGCCACGGAGCCGTCGGCTTTGACCATGATCAGGCGCACTGCCGAGGGCAAAGTGAGCCGTCAGACGTCCGATGTAGTCGACGGTGCAACGAGCGATGACCAGACGCATGGCCGAGACGGCATAGCACGTGTCAGGTCACTGACAGTCATGCCGGCCGAACACCCTTATCGTCGAAGGATGAACCCCCTTTCCGCGACTCCCTGCATTGCCGTGCTCATGCTCGTCGCGGTCGCGAGCCCTGCGCCCGCGACTCAGAGCAGACCCGTCGGCGCCCGTCTGTCGGGGGGCAGCGTGCTGCCCGCGGGCTGCGCAGACGGCGTCCCGCCCGACATGTTCGCGGCGACCCCCGCCCTCGAGCGTGAGACGTCTACCACCGTCGACCCGAAGTCGGATCAGACCAGAGCGGTCGCGTGGCTGCAGGACGACGCGCGCGCAGTAGTGGTTGCCAGGACGGTCGACGGGGGCAAGCGCTGGAGCAGCGCTGTCGTCCCTGGCATCGGGGCGTGCGCCGGTGGACCGACGCACCAGCGATACCTGTTCCACCCCCGACTGGGGTTCGGGCCGGACGGTCGCCTCTGGCTTGCGGTGATGACCAGCCGAGGGGCAGGCACCGATCCGCGCAACCTCTTCTCCGAGGTGCTGGTCACGACCTCGACGGGGCGGCCTGGTGCACCCTGGTCGGCCACCGCACAACTCGCGGAGCTCGGGACGCTGCTGGGTGACATCGACACGATGTCGGTCCAGCAGGACAAGCCGGCGACAGCGTACGTCGCCCACGACACCGACACCTTCGCTCCCGGTCAGCGGGTCGCAGTCTCCCGCTCCACGGACGGCGGTCGCAGCTGGACCCGCCACGACGTCGCGACGCTGGCCCCCGGTGACGTCTCCTTCGGGCGCGTGCTGGCCGTGGCCGGCGAGACCGTCCTGCTCGCGACGACCCAAACCCGTGCGGCCGTTTTCGCGGGCGTCGATGTCGCGTCGAACCTGGTGATCTACCGGTCCACCGACGGCGGCCGGACCTGGTCGACGACCCCGACTGCAACCGGCGTACGGCACGCGGAGTGGCCCGGCCTGGTCCGCTCGGGGGACGGAACGGTGCACCTGGTCTGGCGGGAGACGACCGCCGCCGGCAGCTACTTCGTGAAGGTCCGCAGCAGTCGCGACGACGGGGCGACATGGGGCGAGGCGATCACCGCCGGCACCGGTACGACGACAGCGGTGAACACTGCCGACCTCGGTGCAGCGGCCGGGCCGCAGCGCCAGGTCGGCGTACTGCTCACCGACTCGGCAGAGTCGACGACTACCGTGCGGGCGCTCGTCTCGCCGGACGGCCGGACATGGCGATCGAGCACCATCGCTGCGGACGTCGACCTGTCCGCGGTGCCGGATGGCGACCCCGGGCGAATCACTGATGCCGCCGGCACCCGCGAAGGCCTTGTCGCGGCCGTGCCGTTGGGCGGCGCGGCCTGGTCGCCGACCGGTCCGACTGACGTCTTCGCGGTGAGCGCACCCTGGAAGCCGGCTCGCCGGCACTGACGCGAGGCCTGCTGCCCAACCTCAAACTCCGCGGTGGGCCGATCGCTCTGCTGCTCGGGCGATGTTGCGCGCCATGCCCCCGAACACCACGCCGTGGAAGGGTGCGACCGCCCACCAGTAAAGGTGGCCGGCTAGTCCGCGTGGATGGAAGAGGGCGCGCTGCACGAACACTGTGCCGCCTCCTTCGGATTCCACCGCGAGATCGAGCCAGGCCTCGCCTGGCACCTTCATCTCGGCCCGCAGCCGAAGCAGGCGTCCCGGCGACAGCTCCTCCACCCGCCAGAAGTCGAGCGACTCCCCGACGTAGAGCGAGTGCGGGTTCCGCCGGCCGCGGCGCAACCCGACCCCGCCGATCAACCGGTCGAGCAGGCCACGCGCCGCCCACGCCAGCGGGAAGGAGTACCAGCCGTTCTCTCCGCCAATACCCTCGATCACCCGCCAGAGGTCGGCCGGCGCGGCGTCGACCGTCGTTCGCCGGTCATCGCGGTAGACCGTCCCGCCCGCCCAGTCCGGGTCGCTCGGCAACGGGTCGCTGGGCGCGCCCGGCCACGTCGCTGAGGACCATCGGGTCTCGACCTCAGCGGCGAGCACCCGCTGCAGGGCGAGCCGGACAGCCTCGTCGAAGGGGACCAGTCCGGTCGGCGGGTCGGGCACGTAGCGGGCGATGTCGTGCTCGGTGCACACCACGGTATTGACGAGACTGCGTACCAAGGGCTTCGCGATCGCGCCGGGCACCGGCGTCACGACATTGACCCAGTGGGCAGACAGTCGCGGAGTGAGGATGGGCACCGGAATGATGAGCCGGCGTCGCAGCCCGGCGACTTTCGCATAGCCCTGCATCATGTCGACGTAGGTGAGGACGTCGGGGCCACCGATGTCGAACCGACGGCTGACGTCGGCTGGGAGCGTCGCGCAGCCCAGGAGATAGCGGAGCACGTCCCGCACCGCGATGGGCTGGGTGCGGCTACGCACCCACCGCGGAGTGATCATCGCGGGTAGCCGCTCGGTGAGGTGGCGCAACATCTCGAAACTCGCCGAGCCACTGCCAATGATGACGGCCGCCTGCAGCACTGCGGTCGGCACCCCACAACGCAGAAAGATCTCGCCCACCTCGAACCGCGAGCGCAGGTGCGGTGACAACCGCTGCCCCTGCGGCACCAGCCCGCCGAGGTAGACGATTCGGCCGACGCCCGCCTCGGCTGCCGCGCGCGCGAAGGACTCGGCGGCACGACGGTCGGTGTCCTCGAAGTCGAGACCCGTGTCGATCGAGTGAATGAGATAGAAGGCGACGTCGACGCCGGAGAGCGCTGCACGAAGCGTCGCGGGTTCGAGAGCGTCCGCCTCGGTCACCTCCACGTCGTTCACCCACGGCACATCACGCAGGCGGCGGGCACTGCGCGTCATCGCCCGCACTGTGTGCCCCTCGGCGAGAAGTCGCGGCACCAGACGCCCGCCGATGTAGCCGGTAGCACCCGTGACGAGCACAGTAAGTCCCATGACGTCAGTGTCGCGGGTCCGGAGCAGTAGCGCCCGCCGGGATTTCAGGTGAAGGACATCGCCCTATGCGTCGAGTCCTTCAGCGACTGAACCGCGACCCAGCAGGTCGCGGAGCAAGTCCCAGCGCACGTTGGAGCCGGAGAGCAGCAGGCCGGTCGGGCCGCCCGCAAGCTCGGTGGCAGGAGCAGCGAGCAGCCCCGCGAGCCCGGCTGCCGCGGCGGGCTCGATCACAACTCGCAGCGTGGTGATCAGCGATCGCATCGCCGAAAGGATCTGTTCGTCGCTGACGGTGCGAACGTCGATGCCGGCGCCACGGATCACGTCGAGGTTGTGCACTCCTGGCGCAGGTGCGGTGAGTCCGTCCGCGACCGTCGAGACCTGAGGTACGGCGGTCACCTCACCCCTCGCCAGGGAGCGCACGATGCCGTCCGCCCCTGTCGGTTGCACACCGACGATGCGCACCGTCGACTCGCGAGCTGCCGCTGCCAGAATCGCGCCGGCCAGCAGCCCGCCGCCCGAGCACGGCACATACAGGCGGGCAAGGTCCGGCACGTCGTCGAGCAGCTCGAGGGTCGCCGTCGCGGCGCCGGCGATGACGTAAGGGTCGTCAAAAGGGTGGACCAGCGTCAGACCCTCGTCCGCCTGGAGCTGCGCCGCCCTCTCAAAAGCGAGCACCGCACTGGTCACGCCTTCTTTGACTACCCGCCCGCCGTAAGCGGCGACCGCGGCGAGCTTCTCTGGTACGGCGTTCTCCGGCATCACAACGGTGAGCTGGGCGCCGTACTTCCGCGCTGCGTAGGCAGCACCCAGTGCGGCATTTCCGGCGCTGACGGTGATGAGCCCCGCGGCGCGCACCGCATCGGAGAGTGTGCGGATGCGGTTGAGCGCGCCGCGCACCTTGAACGAGCCGGTGAGCTGCAAGCCTTCGGCCTTCGCGACGATCTCGCAGCCGGCGGCAGCGTCAAGTGCCGGCGAACGCAGAGCGGGCGTGCGTACGACTGCACCGTGCAACGCTGCCGCCGCCTCGAGCACCAGCGCGTCCGTCAGCGCCGTCATCGACCACCGAGCCCCGGGAGTCCGTCGATGCTCCTGGCGTTCTTCTCTTCCCGGTAGGACTGAAGTCCCTCCGGTCCACGCTTCTCCGCGCTGAGCCGCAGCAGATCTCGTTCATCACGGAGGTCCATCACCGGTACGCCGTACCCGCACGAGTCGCTCACCCGGTCGACTTCGACGACGACGACCGCGCGGGTGCTCGGATGGGTCGGGTGGCGCGCGACGACGTCGTCGTACAGCGATGTGCCGGGCAGGTGGACCGAGCCGCGACCATGCAGGCGCACGATGCGCGGCCGGTCGCTGAAGGAGCAGAACATCACGCAGATGCGTGCGTTCTCCCGGAGGTGCGCAATCGTCTCGACGCCGCTGCCGGTGAAATCGACCCAGCCGACACGGCGCGGACCGAGGACGGAGAAACTGTCATGCCCACGCGGCGAGACGTTGACGAGTCCGTCGGCAGCGAGCGGTGCAGTGCCGACGAAGAACATCGGCTGCTCGACGAGCCACGCCGCTAGGACGTCATCGACGCCATCAAAGATCTTGCCCACTCAGGGAGAGTAGACGAGCCGCAATCTCGGCTAGATGTCAGCGGCGACCGCGGTAGTAACCGCCACCGCCGAGGAGCAGAACCAGCACGAGGATGATCAGCAGGATTGTCATGCAGTGGGCCTACCCAGGATGAAGTGCCCGCACGCCTCGAGACAACACACTCCTGATCAGCCGTTGGGGGTCATGTCGACGAAGCGGCTGTAGTGACCCTGAAAGGCGACTGTCACGGTGGCGGTCGGGCCGTTGCGGTGCTTCGCCACAATGAAGTCCGCCTCGCCAGCGCGGGGTGACTCCTTCTCGAACGCGTCCTCGCGGTAGAGCAGGATCACCATGTCGGCATCCTGCTCGAGGGATCCACTTTCGCGAAGGTCGGACAGCTGAGGCTTCTTGTCGGCGCGCTGCTCAGGCGATCGGTTGAGCTGCGAGATCGCGACAACGGGAACGTCGAGCTCCTTGGCCAGCAACTTCAACGACCGGGAGATCTCGCTGACCTCCTGCTGCCGGTTCTCCACCCGCTTGGGCGAGGACATCAGCTGCATGTAGTCGACGACGACGAGACGCAGGTCGTTGCGCTGCTTGAGCCGCCGCGCCTTGGCCCGGATCTCCATCATCGTGAGGTTGGGCGAGTCGTCGATGAACAGGGGCGCGTCAGCCACCTCGCCCATCCGACGGGCCAGCCGGGTCCAGTCGTCGTCGGTCATCTTGCCAGTGCGCAGACTCTGCAGGCTCACGCGCGCCTCGGCGGATAGCAGCCGCATGGTGATCTCGTGCTTGCTCATCTCCAGCGAGAAGATCACCGATGTCAGGCTGTGCTTGATCGACGCAGCCCGCGCGAGGTCCAGACCCATCGTGGACTTGCCGATCGCGGGTCTCGCAGCCAGGATCACCAGCTGGCCGCCGTGCAGGCCATTGGTCAGGGTGTCGAGATCGGCAAAACCGGTTGGTACGCCGTGCATCGTGCCGTCGCGCGCCCCGATCGCTTCGATCTCGAGCAGGGTCGGCTGCAGCAGGTCGCCCAGCGGGATGTAGTCCTCGCTGGTTCGCCGCTCGGTGACCTCGAAGATCGCCTGCTGGGCGCGGTCGACCATGTCGTCGACGTCGCCGCCCTTGCCGGCATAGCCGAGCTGGACGATGCGGGTGCCAGCTTCCACCAGACGGCGGAGCACCGCCGCGTCGCGGACGATGCGGGCATAGAACCCCGCACTGGCCGCGGTCGGCACCGAGGCGACCAGGCTGTGCAGGTAGGGTCCGCCGCCGACGCGCGCCAGCTCCCCCAGACGGGTCAGCTCGGCCA
This sequence comes from Mycobacteriales bacterium, assembly GCA_046590575.1. Taxonomy (GTDB): domain Bacteria; phylum Actinomycetota; class Actinomycetes; order BP-191; family BP-191; genus DATLNF01. The sequence goes on from JBKJUS010000012.1 coordinate 47,311, forward strand.
TCACCGTCACGGCGTCGGCGGGGTCGCCACGGCCGTAGAGGTCGACGATCGCGTCGAAGACGGTCTGGTGCGCTGGGCGATAGAAGTCGCCGGACTTGATGATCTCGATGACGTCGGCGATGGCGTCCTTGCTCAACAGCATGCCGCCGAGCACGCTCATCTCAGCTTCGAGGGCCTGCGGCGGGGTGCGCTCGAACTCCGCCGATGGCGCGATCGCCAGCTCGGCGGTCATTGGGACGTCCAAAGTCGGGTCATGAATGAGTTGTACGAGGCAGGTCTGACAGTTCGCGGCACGATGCGATGGCCCCTGGGGACGACGAAGTGAAGTGGCGGAGTCGGCCAGCGTAGGAGCGCTGGCCGTACGCCGGAAGCACGCCCTGTGCGCCGCGCTGGGGAGCGCCTGTGGGCCACGCCGCATGCTCGGTGCGCTCGGTGTGGACGAAGGTGGTCGGTCTGTGGACAACGGTGGCACAGAACCGGACGATGCCGTACAGGTGAACCGCGCCGGCTGTGGACGAAAGAAAATTCTGTCGTGGACGCATCGGCGGGGGTGGACGGACGCGGGCCCGGCGCCTCCTGGCGAACAGGAGAGGCCGGGCCCGGCGTACGACGGAGCGCTGCTACTTGGCCGCGACGACCTCGAGGGTCACAGTCGCGTCGACCTCGGCGTGGATCTTGACTGATACCTGGTGCGAGCCGAGCGACTTGATCGGCGTCGTCATGACCACGCGACGCTTGTCGATCTTCGGGCCACCGGCCTTCGCCACCGCGGCGACGACGTCAGCCGTCGTCACCGAACCGAAGAGCTTGCCACCATCGCCGGCTCGCACCGGCAGGGTGACGGTCAAGGTCGACAGCGTCGACGCGAGCTCGCGGGCGTGACCGGCATCGCGGACCTCGCGGACCTCGCGAGCCCGCTTGATCGTCGCGATCTGCTTCTCCGCGCCGCGGGTGGCGAGGATGGCCAGGCTTTGCGGAACGAGGTAGTTGCGGCCGTAGCCGTCGGCCACGTCGACGATGTCGCCGGGGGAGCCGAGATTGGAGACTTCCTGGGTCAGGATGACTTTCATGATCCCCGGCCCCTATCGCGCAGTGCTGGTGTAGGGCAGCAGCGCCATCTCGCGGCTGGTCTTCACGGCCATCGCGACGTCACGCTGGTGCTGGCTGCAGTTGCCCGACACCCGGCGGGCGCGGATCTTGCCGCGGTCGGAGACGAACTTGCGCAGCAAGTTGGTGTCCTTGTAGTCGACGAACCGGACCTTGTCCTTGCAGAAGACGCAGACCTTCTTCTTCGGCTTGCGTGCTGGAGGCTTCGCCATCGGGTGCTGCTTTCGTGTCAGGTGAGTGGGAGGACTTGCTTAGAAAGGAGGCTCGTCGGACGACGCTGCGGGGCCCGCTGCGGCCCACGGGTCCTGCACGGGAGCGCCGCCCTCAGCGGACTGGCCGCCGCCAAAGCCGCCGCCACCGCCTTGGCCGCCGCCACTGGACGGACCGCCGAAGCCACCACCACCGCCATTGCGTTGGACCTTGTTGACCTTGGCGGTGGCGTACTTGAGCGACGGGCCGACCTCGTCGACCTCGACCTCGTACACCGTGCGCTTCTCGCCTTCCTTGGTCTCGTAGGACCGCTGCTTGAGCCGGCCGGAGACAATCACCCGAGCGCCACGGGTGAGCGACTCGGCGACGTTCTCCGCGGCCTGCCGCCAGATCGAGCAACGGAGGAACAGCGCGTCGCCGTCCTTCCACTCATTGGTGGTCTTGTCGAGGAAGCGCGGCGTCGAGGCCACGGTGAAGTTGGCGACCGCCGCACCGTTGGCAGTGAAGCGCAGCTCGGGGTCGTCGGTGATGTTGCCGATGATCGTGATGGTGGTGTCGTTGGCCATGTCTTGGTCCTCGTTGCCCTTCCGGTGCTGGCAGTGACGCCGGCGAACTCTTGTCCCACGGCGGGTGCCGGGGACCGGGCGGGGAAGGGGTGGGGGTCGGGTTTAGTGAAGCTCGGGCCGCATGATCTTGGTGCGCATGACCGACTCAGAGAGGTTCATCTGCCGGTCGAGTTCTTTCACAGTCGCCGGCTCAGCCTGCATGTCGACGACGGCGTAGATGCCCTCGGTCTTCTTGTTGATCTCGAAGGACAGGCGTCGCCGGCCCCAGATGTCGACCTTGTCGACGGTGCCGCCGGCGTCGCGAACGACGCCGAGGAACTGGTCGAGGGCTGGGGCGACGGTGCGCTCCTCGAGATCGGGATCGAGGATGACCATCATTTCGTAGTGACGCATGAAGAGCCCTACCTCCTTCGGACTAGGCGGTCACGGGCACTCCGTGACAGGAGGGTCGTTCGCGTCAACGAACTGCCCGAGGCTAACACGGAGCGACCCCCACGGCCGAACCCGCTGTCATCGAGGGTAGCCAGCCGATGCGACAAGCTTCGTCGGCGTACGGCGATCTGTGGATCAGTCCGAGGAGGGCATCGCCAGCAGGGCGCGGACCTGCGCAGACACGACACCGCCGAGCGCGACGAGGGCGATGAAGGCCGGCAGCCCGCGCCCCCGGCCGGTGGCCGGCCGAGGACCGAGTCCCCCGCTACCGAGGTCCACCAGTGGCTCGTCCGACGCTGACTCAGCCGGCTCCGGCGCCACCGACGGGAGCGGTGGCTCCGACTTCACCGGCAGCTGGCCCGGTGCCACCGAGGGCAGCCCGAGTGCCGGTGGGGGTGCGCTGGATCCGCTCGACGACGGAGCTGCCGACCGCTGGGTCGGGCTACGGGTGGGCGCCGGGCTCGGTGTCGTGGGTCGGGCGGACGGCGTGCGGCTCGCCGTCGGTCGAGGCGTGGCCGTCGTCCGGGTGGGCCGAGGTGCGGGCTTCGGCGCCGTCACGACGACCGACCCCCGCATCCCGGTCGTCGCGGAGCCGTGCGTCTTGCAGAAGTACGTGTACGTCCCAGCAGCGTCGAAGGTGAACGTCGTGGACCGGCTGACGAGCGGGATGGAGCTGTCCTTGGTCCAGTTCTCACTCGCCGAGGTGACGGTGTGGTTGACCCCACCGGTGGTCGTCCACGTGACCGTGTCGCCGACCAGGATCGTGACGGCCTTGGGAGCGAAGGTGTTGGTGCCCGTCGCCGAGACAGCGGCGTTGGCGGCATGCGCCGCGCCCAACCCGCCCAGCATCGCCCCGCCGCAGAGCACTCCGGCTGCTAGGAGGACGGCCCCGGCCGTCGCCAGCCGGCCGCGCCGTGGAAGGTCGCTCACCACCTGAGTGTCGCATCCGCAGGGCGGATCCGCTTGTGGCCGCGGGGTGCTGCGGCGTAGAAGGAGAGTCATGGAAGACACCCATCTCCTTTTCGTCGACGGGGCCCTGTGCCCTGCCGCCTCCGGCGCGACCTTTGTCTCGCGCGACCCATCGACCGGCGAGGCGGTCGGCGTCTTCGCCGACGCCGGAGCCGACGACGCCGAGCGGGCGATCGCCGCCGCGCGCCGGGCGTTCGACAGCAGCGACTGGGCGACGCAGGGCCGCGATTCACGTATTCGCGCCGTCCGTGCCTTCGTCGAGGGCATCACCGCGCGGCTGCCCGACTTCATCGAGATGGAGATCCGCGACGCCGGGCACACCGCCCGGCTGGCCAACCTCTTCACCGTGCCGCTCGCGGTGGAGCATGCACGCCAGCAGATCGAGCTTTACGAGCAGATGCGTGAGATCGAGGCGCTTCCGCTCATCACCACACCCTCGACGAGCTGGAACTACGTACGCCGGGAGCCGCTCGGCGTCGTCAGCGCGATCAGCCCGTTCAACTTTCCGCTGCTCATCGCCATGTGGAAGATCGCCCCCGCCTTGGTGACCGGCTGCACCGTCGTCCTCAAGCCTTCGCCCTACACGCCGGGCACGGCCGCTCTCCTCGGCGAAGTGGCCGCGGCGTCCGACCTGCCGCCGGGTGTCCTCAACGTGCTGACTTCGACATCAATCGGCGTCGGCGAGGTGATGAGTGCGAGCCCGCTCGTCGACAAGGTCGCCTTCACTGGCTCGACCGAGGTCGGCAAGCGAATCATGCGCAGCGGCGCCGACACAGTGAAGCACCTGACCCTTGAGCTGGGTGGCAAGGGCGCCACCATCCTGCTCGACGACGCCGACCTCGACGTCGCAGTCGCCGGCGCGGCATGGGGCTTCCTCATGCACCAGGGTCAGGCCTGCGAGTCGGGCACGCGACTGCTCGTGCCGCGGTCGTCGTACGACGAGGTGCTCGACCGGCTGGTCGCCACCGTCGAGTCTCTGAGCGTGGGGCCGGCTGCCGACTTCTCCTCCGACCTTGGGCCGTTAGTCAACGCCGCTCAGGTCGAGCGGGTGCAGCGCTACGTCAAGCTTGGCTTGGACCAGGGCGCCCGGTTGGTCACCGGCGGCACGGTGCTGGCCGAGGGCGAGCACAGTCGGGGCCACTTCCACGCCCCCACCGTCTTTGCCGACGTCACCAACGACATGACGATCGCCCAGGAGGAGATCTTCGGACCGGTCCTGTCCGTCATCCCTTACGCGACCGAGGGCGAGGCCGTCGCAATCGCCAACGACTCGCCGTACGGCCTGGCCGGGTCGGTCTGGTCTCGCGACGTGCCACGTGCGATCACGGTCGCCCACCGGATCCGCAGCGGCACGGTGTGGGTCAACGACGTGCATCTGCTCAACGGGTACGCGCCTTTCGGCGGCTACAAGCAGTCCGGCGTCGGCCGTGAGCTCGGACCGGCCGGTCCGGACGGCTACCTCCAGATCAAGCACGTGCATGTCGACCAGTCCCCGTCGCTGGCGCAGAAGTTCTGGTACGGCGTCATCGGCCTCGAGTAGCGCGGCCCGTCGGCCGCCGAAATCCTTGATTGTGAAACGACAGGCTACGGCGAGCGGGTGGGTGAGGGCGTTGGGCTGGCAATCACCGGCGCCGAAGTCGGCGAGGGCGTCGGGCGCGCCGGGATGACGACGGTGAGGGTACGCCGCGCGTTCTCCTCCGGTGTGCCGTCGCACGGACGTGCGGTGTTGGCCGTGACGACGACCGTGAAGGTGCCCGCTGCCTCGTAGGGGTGCGTCACCGTGAACGTCTTGTCGATCGGCTGAGCCCGGTATCCGGGAGCAGGCGACGACGGCGTGGTCCGGCAGCTTGCGGGGGGGCGCCGGGAGTACACCTGATTCGTGCCGTCGCCAAAGTTGATGCTGCCGTCGACCTCACTGCCGTCGTTGTCGCGCACCCGGATGCGGAAACGCACCGCGGGCGGGTCGCCGCTGATCGGCTCGCCGACCACGTCGAGGGTCAGGCCTTTCGCTGGGAAGCCGCCACCCGACGACCGCGTCGGGGTGGCGGTCGGCGTGGCACTCGGCGCTCGCGCGGGTGCCGGGCTGGCCGTCGTCGACGGCGTGCCCACCGGCGTCGGCATCGACGTCGGAGCGACCGACGCTGTGGGGACAACCGCTCCGCTCGGGCTCGGCGCGCTGGTGGGACTCGGCGTCACCGGGTCTGCTGCAGTCGGGCTCGGCGACACCGATGGGGCGCTGGTCGTCGTCGCGTCGTCGTCGTCGTTGGCCACGACGTACGCCGTGCCGACTCCTGCACCCAGGACCAGGACGATGGCGGCCACAAGCCACGGCCAGCGGGGACGCGACCGGGTCACCCCGTCGTCACCGACGTGGACGAAGCTCATGAATCCCCCTCGACGTAATGGTCCTGACGTTGCGCATTCTGCACGTGCGCGGCCGATTCGGCGGGCAAACTGACAGACGACCCGCCGGAGCCGCTGGCGGTGGCCACGGCACCGGCCGCCACGGGCGCCGTAGGACATGCCGCCGAGAAGTAAGGTCCAGCACATGCTGATCGGTGCCCATGTCGACCCCCTGGACCCCCTGACCGAGGCGAAAGCGCGCGACGCCGATCTCGTGCAGATCTTCCTGGCCGACCCGCAGGGCTGGGCGAAGCCGGCGCCACGCGCTGACGCGGAGGCGCTGCGAGACAGTGAGATCGCCGTCTACGTGCACGCGCCGTACATCGTCAACGTTGCGACGACCAACAACAAGATCCGCATCCCGAGCCGCAAGATCCTGCAGCAGCACTGCGACGCCGCAGCGACCGTCGGAGCTGTCGGCGTGATCGTGCACGGCGGCCATGTCGGCGACGAGAGCGAGATCGAGACCGGGCTCGACAACTGGCGGAAGACCTTTGAGCGGCTCGAGTCATCAGTGCCGGTGCTCATCGAGAACACCGCCGGCGGTAACCACGCGATGGCCCGGCGCTTCGACACGCTCGCCCGACTGTGGGAGACGCTCGACGGCTACGACGTCGGCTTCTGCCTCGACACCTGCCACGCGCACGCCGGCGGCGAAGCGCTCGTCGGCGTCGTCGAGCGGGTCCTCGCCATCACCGGCCGGATCGACCTGGTGCACGCCAACGACTCCAAAGACCCGGCCAACTCTGGCCGCGACCGGCACGAGAACTTCGGCAGCGGCCAGATCGACCCCGACGTACTGGTCTCGGTCGTCCGTACAGCGGGCGCACCCGTCGTCTGCGAGACGCCAGGCGGAGTCGACGGGCAGGCCGCCGACATCGCCTTTCTCCGCGACCGCCTTTAACGGGTCAGGCGTCCGCCCTCGATCCTCGAGCTGGGCGTGCGAGCCGAACGTCGCGGCGGATCGTGCCATCGAGGTCACGCCAGGTGCCCGGACCGAGCTCGACCCGCGATGGCGTAGGTCGCTGTTCATGGGCGCGACCCACGACCGGTGCCATGGCCACGGGGGTGCGCTCCCGAGCGAGGATCGAGGAGGGCCCGATGGCGACGGCGTGCTCGGCGTCGAAGGCAGCGAGGTCGCCGCTCCCGGGGAAGTAGGCGACATGAAGCGAGGTCTCCTCGACCCATGCGGCCCCGGCGTCATCGGATCGGAAGATGCCAGTACCATTGAGCGACGCGAAGCAGCGCGCACCGACGCAGTCGAGACCGTCCAGAGTGGTGTCCGAACTGGCGACCGATCCGGCATCGGCGAATCGTCGACCCCCGTCGTTGCTCGTGAAGATCTCTCCGTCGGAGCGGCCCACCACAACCCGTTGCCCGCCGGCCCACGCCACCGAGGTGCACCGAGGACGGCAGGTAAGAGCACGCCGCCAGGTGCGACCGCCGTCACTCGTCGCGTAGACGCCGCCCGAGACGGAGGTGCCCGAGTAGCCGCACGAGTGGTCTTCCTCGACGGTCGCCGAGTAGCTGAACTCGCTCACCAACGCGACACCACGCCGGGCGTCGGCGAACCGCACCTCGTCGACCTTCCCGCCGGCATGAGGGATGTCGGTGCGCCGCCAACGGACGCCGTCAGTCGAGACGAGCAGCGGCGTCGTCGGCAACACGTAAGCGCACAAGCCGACTACCTCGGAGCCGGTGCGCGCATACCAGAGCGCGCCTCCGGTCCGCTCGAGCCCCTCGGCGTACTCGAAGACCTCGCTGCTGGTGACGGACGGCGCTGCCACACGTGACCAGCTGACGCCGCCGTCCGTCGTGCGGGACAGCGCGGTGCCGTTCGCGCCGTAGGCAGACGTCTCACTCTGCGGCGCGACGAAGGTGCGCGACGTGCCGCCAATAACCGGGCCGGAGTAAGGCAGGGGCACGCCAGGGACCGGCGCCGTCACCAGGGTCACCGGCGTCCAGGTGTGGCCGAAGTCGGTGGTCTTCGCGATTCGGTTGTTCTCGAGAACGGCCCACGCCACGCCTCCCGGCAGCGCTGCGAGGGCATGCTCCGCCTGCTGCTGGACCGGGTGCGTGCCAACCCAGGCCGGGATGGGCGCGGCCGAGCCCGCGGTAGCAGTGGCGATCAGACCAACCAGGCAGAGCAGCGCCGGTCGGCCCACCGGACAGGGGCGTTGCATGAGCGAGATCTTCGAGCCGACCGTCAAATCTCCTGCCAGCAGGCTCAGAGTCAGCTGCGCCGACGCCGCACGGCATGCCGAGGGTCCGGACCCTGGAGGGCGCTCAGCTCATACCCGAAACATTTCTGCGCACCCGTCCTTGTCCGAGGCGTCCGCGACGGCGATGATGCGAAACTCCCACCGACACATACCCCCGGGGATCTTGTTGCTCTCGCGCCGCGCCCTGCTCGCCGCTGCCCTGCTTGCCGCCCTGGTAGGTCCCGCGCTGCCCGGATTCGCAGCTGAGCCAGTGGTGGAGAGCACTGTCGTACGACGGACGCTCGACACCGCAGCGCGAGATGCCGACGGCGTCGTCACGACGCTGCCCCGGGGCACCCAGCTGGTCGGGGTCGCCTGGTCGACCGGAGTCGCCACCGTCGACGTGCGGTGGCAGACGCCGAGCGGTTGGACACCGTGGGTCACCGTCGACAGCGAGCCGGGCGCAGCACCGGGTGACGGCGGCGACCGGCGCGTCCGACCAGGCACGGAGCCGATCTGGCCCGCTCGGGGAGCGACTGCTGTCGGCGTACGGCTGCGCAGCGTCTCCAGCACGATGTCGCCGCAGCTGCTGATCGTCGGTGAGCGAACCAGGCGGTCATGGCGCGTCGCCCGGTCGGGCACCGCGGTTGCGGCGACGACCACTGGCGAGGAGCGACTCGGCCAGGTCGTGTCGCGACGCGAATGGGGTGCCAACGAGGCGATCCGCAAACGGCCGACCTACCAGTCGCGGGTCGACGCGGTGGTCGTGCATCACACGGTCAACGCCAACGACTACACCGAGGCCGAAGCCCCGGCGATCATGCGCTCCATCTACGCCTTCCATGTGCGCGGCCGCGGGTACGACGACATCGCGTACAACATGCTCGTCGACCGCTTCGGGCGGCTCTTCGAGGGCCGTGCCGGTGGCTTCCGCAGCCGGGCGATCAAGGGCTCGCACACCGGTGGGTTCAACGTGCGCACCCTCGGCGTCGCCATGATCGGCGACCAGGACGCGGCCGCGCCGGCGGCACCCATGGCCGACGCCGTCGCCCGCGTTGCCTCCTGGGCGGCCGACACATGGCAGTTCGACCCCCGCGGCCAGACGACGCTGGTCTCCAAGGGCTCCAGCCGTTATCCCAGCGGCCAACGAGTGACCGTTCGACGGCTGCTCGGACACCGTGATCTCAGCAACACGGCATGCCCTGGCCGGTTCGCCTACCCGCTGCTGCCTGACCTGCGGGACCGGGCCTGGCGGCTGCTGGCGCCGGTCATCACCGATGTCGTGGTCGAAGGTGCTCCGGTTCGGTCCCCCGAGCCGCTGCGGATCTGGGCCCGGCTGACCGCGGCAGCAGCGTGGACGGTCACCGTCACGTCGCCCTACGGTGTGGTGGTCAGCTCCAGTGCGGGCCGCGGCACCACGCCGATGCTGGAGTGGGATGGCCGCGTCGGCGGGTTCCCGGCCCTACCCGGCGAGTACGTCTGGACCACTGCCGCGGACGACGGCGTCCACGGCGCGTCGGAGCCGGTAAGCGGCACCGTGCTCGTCGGGCCGCCGGTGCTGTCTCGCTAACGCGATCCGCGCCGGAGGTCCCAGATGAGCATTCCGCCGGACTCCAGCGGTGGCCGGCCGAGCACGCCGGTCAGGTAGCCGAGGAGCTCAGCCTGTTTGGGCGACGGACCAAGGATCACGTGCGTGGGATCCCAGTAGGCGAGATCTGCCGTCGCGTCAGCCAGGCTCCCTTGGTCCAGCGGAGGATAGGCGTCACCCTGGTGGATCTTGATCAGCGTGCTCTGGGTGCTGCGGTCGACCGGTGTGAAGAACGCTTTGCGATCGGCTCCTGGACCGATGTAGAACCCACCGACCATGCGAAACCGGAGGCCCGCCGCCATCTGCCAGCGCATCGGCTCGACGTTCTGCGGAGTGGGCACCGGCACGATCAGCACTGTGCTGCCGTCGGGGACCTGGCGTCGTACCTCGTCACCGAAATAGGTCGGCACCGGACTGACGCGCACACTCGACAGCGGCAGAGGGGACCCGAGGAGAAGTACGACGAGGACAGCAGTCAGCGGTGCGATCGAGACCGTCGGAGGGAACTTCGTCACGTGGTCGATGGCGAGGGCGAGGATGAGAGCGATCATCAGGTAGATCGCGAAAGGAAAGCGGATCGGCAACGCCGACTCGAAGACGGGCAACCGCGCGACGTAGTTCCACGGGAGCGTCACGCCGGTCGCCTTGTTGTTCACGATCAGCGCGGGCCCCAGTGACAGCACTGCGGTCGCCACGGCCGCCCCCGCCGCGACCCGCACGAGCAACCGGCGGCGCAGCACGACGACCGCGGTGCCGACCACAAGGAGGAGGAGCCATCCCATCGCCGCGTTCTGCTCGGTAAGCCCGCCTCGCAGCGAGAGCGACGTCGCCTTGTCGGCGGCCGAGCCGAAGCGCTGCAGCGAGCTGGGCAACAGGTAGCTCTGCAGGTCGGTCGAGAACGCGTCGAAGAGGAACGGACTGCTCGTCACGCTTCCCGGCCCCGCAAACTGGACCCACAGCGGATAGCCGACCGCCACCAGGACGACGACCACCGCCAGCCCACCCCCCCGAAAGAGACGACCGGCGGCCCTCGGCACGTCGAGCGGGCGGTGGAGGCCAGCGCACACGAGGGCGCCGACCGAGAGAACCGCGGCGATGAAGAGCCACTCTTCCCCGATGAAGATCTGGAGCACGGTGAGCCCAGCCAGCCGTAGCCCGACGGCGGTGGAGGAGCGGGTCGACGCCGCGAGGTCGTAGACCTGAAGCAAGATCAGCGGGACAAGGAAGGCCAGCGTCATGTGCAGGTGGCCCAGAGACTGGGCGACCATCGCCGGACAGAAGCCCACGACCAGCCCCCCGACAACGGCGGCGCCCGGGTTGTGCACGAAGCGGCGCAGGACCAGGTACGACGTCCACGCCGTGAGCGCTGGGCCGAGTGTCAGCAGGAAGACGAAGGACGTGGGCGCGCCGAAGATCATGGTGATCGGTGAAACCGCGATACCCGGCACGATGACCGAGGTGTTGGCCATCAAGTTGACCCCGCGAGGTGCGTTCATCAGGGTTGTGATCAGAGAGGCGTCGAAGTTGGCGAGCGCATGGGCGGTGCGCGCCAGGAACCACTCGAAGAGCACCTCGTCGTGGGGGTTGCCGGCGAGCGAGCGCTCCGACGGGTTCGACCACATCGCGTGCGTCAGCCCGAAGGCAAGTGCCCAGTAGCCGACGAAGGCGCCTACCGGCCAGGAGACCAGGTGGCTTCGGCGCGCCCACAGCTCCCGCGGCGACGACACAGAGGCAGGCTCTCACAGCGCCTATGCTCGCTGCTCGACGTCGACCGACAGGGCGTGATCGTGAAGCTGTCCATCTTGATGCCCGTCTACAACGAGGCCGCCACCTTGAGCACCGCGATCAAGCGGGTGATCGACGTCGGCTACCCGTGCGACATCGAGCTGGTGATCGTCGACGACGGCAGCTTCGACGCCACCCCCTCGATCCTCGTAGCGCTCGACGACAGCCGGATCGTCGTCCGCACCCACTCCCGTAACCGCGGCAAGGGCGCGGCCATCCGCACCGCCGTTGAAACGGCCACAGGCGACTTCCTGGTCATCTGCGACGCAGACTTGGAGTACTCCCCCGAGGAGATCCCGCGCCTCCTTGAGCCGATCCTGCGGGGCGACAGCAACGTTGTCTACGGCACCCGCTCGTTCGGCAGCAGCACAGCGTTCTCGTTCTGGTACGTGCTGGGCAACAAGGCCGTGACCTTGTGGGCCAACATGCTCTTCAACTCCTGGATTTCCGACCTCGAGACCTGCTTCAAACTCATGCCACTGAGCCTTTACCGCTCCCTCGACATCCGCTCTGCCGGTTTCGGCATGGAGGCCGAAGTCACCGGCAAGCTTCTCCGCCAGGGCATCCGGCCCTTCGAGGTGCCGATCAGCTACAAAGCCCGCGGCCGCGAGGAGGGCAAGAAGCTCACCTGGCGCGACGGCGTCGAAGCCCTCTGGATCCTGCTGCGACTGCGGCTGCGCTGACTTGTTCGACAGCGCTTAGGCTGTCTCGGTGCAGACCGACCAGTCAGCGGTGCCCGCAGCGCCGATCCGGCAGAGCCGGCTCCCGGCGTTCGCGCAGTCCAGCCTAGCCCGCTATCTCCTGGTGGGCGGCCTGAGCTTCGGTGTCGATGCGGGCCTGCTCATCGCTCTCCGCGAAGGGGCTGATGCTCCGCTACTGGTCGCGGCCAGCATTGCCTTCTGGTCGGCGCTTGCCTTCAATTTCACCCTCAACCGGCTGTGGTCTTTCGGGGGCCGCGCGGACGTGAAGATCTCGTTCGCGAAGTACCTCAGCCTCGTCGCAGGCAACTACCTCGGCGCCCTCGCGATTCTGTCCATTGGAACTGGGATCGGCTTCAACTACGTGCTCGTCAAAGCCGGCGCGGCCGGGACGGCGGTCTGCTGGAACTATCTCGCCTACCGGTTCTGGGTCTTCCGGTGAGGGTGTCCGTCGTCGTCCCCGCGTTCAACGAGGAAGCGGTCATCGGCGACGCCGTCCGTCGGCTGCACGACTTCTGGACCGCCGGTGTAGACGGTGGCGAGGTCGAGATCGTCGTGGTGGACGACGGCAGCACCGATGCAACCGCGCAGCAGGTGCGCGGTCTGGCCCTCCCACGTGTGCGACTCGTGCAGCAGCCCAACGGCGGGAAGGGAGCGGCCGTCCGCGCCGGGGTGGCCGTGTCGACCGGGGACGTCGTCTACTTCATCGACGCCGATCTCCCCTATGCGCTCGACAACCAGAGAGCGGCAGTCGAACTGATCGAATCGGGCGCGCGCGCTGCCGTCGGCTCACGCCGAGTCGCTGGGGCGCATGCCGCGGACTATCCGTTCGCGCGACGGGCGTTCTCGTGGTCGCTCAAGGTGCTGATGCGCATCCTGCTCGGGCTGCGAGTTTCCGATACGCAATGCGGCCTGAAGGCCTTCGAGGGCGATCTCGCGCGGCAGGTGTTCTCGGGACTGCGGGTCACCGGATTCGGCTTCGACCTCGAGCTGCTCGTCATCCTGCAACGCAACGCCGTCGACGTACAGGAGCTGCCGGTGGACCTCCAACACACCGCGCGGACGAGCGTGTCATTGGTCCGCGACTCGGCGCGCATCTTGGCCAACATGGCATCGCTGAAGTGGGGCGTCGTCCGCGGCCGCTACGACGGACGGCTGACCGTCCCGACGACTGCCTCGTGACGCTCGGACGATCGCCCAGGATCACCGCCCGCGAGGTCACCGCATACGTCGTCGGAGGGCTGCTGCTTGCCGTCGTCATGACCTGGCCACTGGCTCTGCATCTCGACGAGCGCATCCCGCAGGACATCGTGGACCCGCTCAACCAGGCGTGGCAGCTGGCCTGGGGCGGGCACGCGCTGCGCACGTCGCCGCTGTCGTTGTGGCAGGCCAATACCTTCTTCCCAGTGTCGGACAGCCTGGCCTTCAGCGACAGTCTGCTCGGCTACGCCCCGATCGGCGTGCTCCTCGCCCGCGGCACAAGTGGGGCACTCACGGCGTACAACGTGGCCTTTCTCACGGCGTACGCGATGTGCTTTGTGGGTGCCACGCTGCTCGCTCGCGAGCTGGGGGCGCGGTCGTCGGCGGCAGTCGTCGCAGGTGTCGCTTTCGCGTACGCGCCGTGGCGGATGACCCACAACGGACATCTGAACATCCTGTCGATCGGCGGTGTCGCCCTCTCGGTCTTCCTGCTGCTGCGCGGCTACCGGCGGGCCAGCGCCCGCCTGATCGTCGGCGGCTGGGCGGCCGCAGCGTGGCAGCTCAGCATCGGCTTCGCTATGGGCCTCTTCTTCGCGTATCTGCTGATGCTTCTCGGGCTCCTAGCTGTCGTGTGGTGGCTGCGCGCCGGACGCCCGGCGCTTGGCCGAACCACGGTCGCTGGATCGGCTGCCGGCCTGCTGCTCTTCCTGCTCGCTGCCGGTCTGCTCGCCCGGCCGTATCTGCGTATCACCGAGCGCTATCCCGAAGCTCAGCGCACGATCTCCAGCGTCGACTTCTTTTCCCCGCCGCCACGCTCGCTGCTCGCCGCTCCCGGCGAAGGTCGGGTGTGGGGCGGGCGCACCAAGTCGATTCGCGACGAGCTGCCGTTCTCGCCCGAGCAGGCGCTGTTCCCGGGGTTGCTTGTCGTCGCGCTCGCCGCCGCCGGCCTCGGCACCACGCGGGTGTCCCGCTCGTGGCGGGCCGGGCTTGCTGCGGGCATCGTGGTGTCGACACTGCTCGCGTTGGGTACCCGGGTTGGCCTGACCCGGCCGTTCTACGTCTTCCTCTTCAACCACGCGCCGGGCTGGAACGCTGTCCGCACGCCGGGGCGGATCATCGCCTTTGCCTCACTCGGCCTCGCCCTGCTGGCTGCGCTGGGGGCTCACGCCGTGCAAGACCTGCTGCTCGCGCGCGACCTCGGCCGTCGGGCTCAAGGAGGCGGATCCGCACGGCGGGGCGCCACCCTCGCTGCGGGTGTTGGGGCCCTTCTGGCCGCGATCGTCTTCGCCGAGGGCATGCCCCTCCTGCCGCAGCCAGAAGTGCCGAAGCGACCGGGCGCCCTCGACACCGTTGCCGAAGCGCGGGTGCACCTGCCGACCGACTTCTTTCACGACACGGCGTACATGTTCTTCTCGACCGAGGACTTCACACCGATCTCCAACGGCAGCACATCCTTCGTCCCGCCGCGACTGGAACGGCTAAGGCAGGACCTGGTCGCCTTCCCCGACGCGGCGTCTGTCGCGAGCCTGCGGGAGCTCGGGCTGCGTGCCGTCGTACTGCACCTCGACCGCGCGCCCGGAACGCCGTGGCAGGACACCGCCAACCGCCCCATCGATGGCCTCCCGCTGACCCGCGAGATCCTCGGTGACGTTGTCGTCTACCGCCTGACGGAGTCGTGAACGCTCACAAGGGGGCCGGGTCGGCGCGACGACGAGGCACGACGGTAGAACCGGTCCGAACCCGCTTACCCGGCTCGGGCACCTCGCGACCGCGCGGATCGGGTGCTCCGTCGAGCACGCCGCCGGCCGGGTCGTCGACACCACCCTCGCGTACGACGTCGTGCGCAGGACGCAGGATCTCTCGGACGACAAGGCCCATCAACACCAGCAACGCGATGTCGCGAGCAGCGATCGCGACAAGGAACGCGTCGACCGGCAGCCCACGTTCTGCTTTGGAGAACTGCACGAACATGTAGAAGCGGGTGAACATCACACCGAGCTCCAGCACCTGCCAGGTGAGGAACGCTCCCCACCGTGGTCGGGCCATCACGGCGAGCGGGATGAGCCAGATGGTGTACTGCGGCGAGTTGACCTTGTTGGTGAGAAGGAACGCAGCGAGAGTCAGGAAGAGCACCTGGCCCAGCCGCGGTCGCCGAGGTGCCCGCCAGATCAGCACACCGATCGCGACCAGGCTGAGCAGGAACGTCGCAGCCACGAGGCGGTTGAGCGTGAAGGTGTCACCGCCGCTGCTGTTGACGGGGAAGGTCCACGACCGGTTGCCGGTGATGTCGCGCATCACCTCCTGGGCCATGAACCACAGCGAGTCCCAGTCTGCGCCGCGCTCGGAGTTGAGGACGAAGAAGCGGCCGACGGAGTTACGCGGCTCATCGCTGTCGCCAAAAATCGGTAGCGACTTTCCGGGATCGCCGTAGACGAAGTCTCCAGCCACCTGGTAGACGATGACGTTGAGCGCGGCGTAGACCGCCAGCGCGGCGCCGACGCACTTCGCCCAAGCATTCAGTCGATGCGCCCGCAGGCACAGCACGAGGAGCGGCACGAAGAAGATCGCCGGGTACAGCTTGGTCGCCACTGCCAGCCCGAGCAGCAGCCCGGACACGGTAGGTCGGCCACGGGCCCACTGCCAAAGTCCGAGACCGGCGAGTGCTGCTGCCGGCAGGTCCCAGTTGGTGGTGCCGTGCAGGAGCAGCCCGGGCGCAAGAGCAACGAGTGCGGCGTCCCAGCGCCGTCTTCGGCCGGCGAGTGCGACACTCGTGCCGGTCATCACCAGCGCTGAGACGAGCAGCAGCACCGACGTTCGGTCGTAGAACTCGGTCGCGCTGTCCGCCGTGAAGGTGGCCAACTCCATGATCCCGCCGATCAGCACGGGGTACTCGACCGGATGATCGACGTAGGGCGTCTTGCCGTCGCTCAGGCCCTCGGCGAACCACAGGGCGTGCACGTCGGTGTAGCAGAGACGGGTGTAGGCGTGCCGGTTGCCTTCGCCGTAGTTACCCGAGTGGCAGGGCAGCTTCTGCAGCCAGCCGAGCCCAAAGGTCAGCATCGTCAGCGCCAGCAGCACGCGCAGCGGGGTCCAGAACGAATGCGCACCGACGCGGGCATGGGCACCGACCGGCCCGCCAATGATCGTGCTCGCCTGCCGCGCGACCGGATCGACCTGCGACGGGATGACAGGGGCGCCGAACCCTGCAGCGGCCGGCACGGGGGAGGCGGCCTCAGCGGGAGCAGTCACGGACATGCCGTGCATCGTGCCCGAGAGCCGTCGGCGATGCGAGCGAGGCACACGTCGGCCGCGTCGGACGTCTAGGGCTCAGCCGAGGGACTCGCGGGCCCCTGCTGCCCGGCGGGTGACTGTGACGCGCTCGGCGGCGGGTCGCTCGGCGGCGGGTCGCTCGGCGGGCCGGTGGGTGGGGGCTGGCTGGGCGAGGGCTCGAAGGACGGTTCGACGACAATCACCGAAGGGGTCGGCTCGATGCTGGGCAGCGCGGGGGAGGTCTGGCTAGCCAGCGGATCGGCCGACGGCGAAAGCCTCGGGGCCGGTGAGGCCGAGGAGTTCTCGGTCTTGCCTACGTATTTCGGCGGCGGGAATGGCATGACCGGCTTGCCCTGCAGTGCCTCGTCCATGAAGCGCTTGAAGATCGCCGCAGGAAAGCTGCCGCCGGTGACGTCGCGGCCGAGGATGTTCTTCAATTGCTTCTCGTTCGGCTTGTCGAAGCCCATCCACACCGCCGTCGACAGCTGCGGCGTGAAGCCGACGAACCAGGCGTCCGCGTTGTTCTGCGTGGTACCGGTTTTGCCGGCTGCGGGGCGTCCGTCGAGCTTGGCCTTGGTCGCCGTGCCCTTCTCGACGACCTGCTGCATAGCGAACGTGACGTCGGCGGCAATGTCCGGAGCGAGAGCGGTGGCGTCGACGTCCTTCTCGGCCTTGAAGATGACTTTGCCATCACGGTCGACCACCCGCTGGATGAGGTACGGCGTCGCTGCGGTGCCGTTGGCGGCGAAGGTCGAGAAGGCGACGGCTTGGTCGAGGACGTGCACCTCGCTCTCCCCGAGCCCGATGCCGCCCTCAGCGCGCAGCTTGACCGGCTGCTGCAAACCCTCGCTCGACTCGTCTGCATCCGGCACACCGACCCGGTGCGCGACGTCGATGACCTTTCGGGGACCGGCATCGAGCGCCAGCCGGAAGTAGACGGTGTTGACCGACTTGGCGGTCGCCTCGATCAGATCGATGCGGCCGAAGGAGTCGTTGCTGTCGCCGTAGTTGCTGACCGGGCGCTCGCGGCCGGGGAAGTCCTGCGGCGACTTGCCGTCGTAAACGCTGCGCAGCCCGATGCCCTCCTCGATAGCGGCGGCGAGCACGACGGGCTTGAAGCTCGATCCCGGCTGTCGTGGATTGTCGGTGGCATCGTTGATGAATCGCTTGGTGTAGTCGCGTCCGCCGTACATCGCCTTGATCGCACCAGACCCCGGCTCGACCGAGACGAGCGCCGACAACAGGTCCTCGGGCACCTTCCCCCGGGGCAGGATCTCGTCCATCGCCTTGGTGGCGGCGGCCTGCGCCTTGGGGTCGATCGTCGTCGTCACCCGGAGGCCGGCGTAGCTGACCTCCTCGGGGCTGAGCCCAATCGCTGCAAGCTCCGTTTCGACGGCCTTGAGGACGTGTCCCCTGGGTCCGGAGAGGCGCCCGGCTGTCTTGCCGGCGCCAGGCTGACGGATGTCGGGGTACTTCGCCGTCGTTGAGGTGCCCTCAGGCAGCCAGCCCTCTTCCTCCATGTTCACGAGCACAGCAGTCCAGCGCTTCCTCGCCAGCTCGGGCCGACGCGCCGGGTCGCCACCCTCTGGCGAGCGGATGAGGGTGGCGAGGACCGCCGCCTGCTCCACCGTCAGAGCTTTGCTCGGCACACCGAAGAAGGTCTTGGCGGCTGCCTCGATGCCGTAGGCACCTCGACCGAAGTAGATCGTGTTCAGGTAGCTCTCGAGGATCTCGTCCTTGCTGAGCCGGCGCTCGAGCTTGATCGAGACCATGACCTCCTTGAGCTTGCGCGACAAGGATCGCTCACGGCTGAGCTTGAACTTCGTCTTCGTGTACTGCTGAGTGATCGTCGACCCGCCCTGCGAGACGCCGCCGCCCTTCACATTGCGGAAGAGCGCCCGGAAGATGCCCGTCGGCGACACCCCGTTGTGGCCGTAGAAGCCTTCGTCCTCGGCGGCCAGCACGGCTTGGCGCACCGGCTCGGGCAAGCTCTCGAGCGGAACGTCGGTGCGGTTCTCCTCCCCCTGGATCCGACCGAGCTCACTGCCGTCGCTGTGCAGCACCAGGACCGACTGCTCATCCGGCGTCGCGTTGGGCACGGTGGTCGTGGCGTAGAGCACGCCGAGGAAGAACACCAGGAGGGCAAACCCGAAGAGCGGGGTGAACAAGATCAACCGCCGTCCCCGCGGGGTGAGCTGACGCCATCCGCGCGTCAGCCGGTTACCGGTGGAGGCAGCCTGCGGTCGGCCGGCGGGCGGATTGCTGCGAGGGGGGTGTGTCGCCATGGTGGGCACATAGTGCCCCGGCGGACACCCTTCGAACCAACCAGATGCCGCGCCGAGCCACTGGTCGTACCCTCGTGCGGTGCGCACGCAGCGGTCGGTCATCGACTACTCGTTGGCGAAGCGTGCGGCGCTCGCCGACCTCTTCGCCGGCCGGCTCGCGCCGGCCGAGGTCTGCGACGCGCACCCGTACCTTCAGCGGGCCGCGAAGTATCACGGGGAGCCGACCAACAAGGCCTGCCCGGTGTGCAAGGGCCAGGACCCGCTCACCCACGTGACCTACGTCTACGGCGACGCGCTGAAGGAGGGCTCCGGGCGGGTGCGCACCACGGACGAACTGCGGGCCATGGCCGACGAGTACGACGAGTTCACCGTCTACGTCGTCGAGATCTGCCGCCGATGCGGGTGGAACCACCTCGACACCAGCTTCCTCCTCGGCCGGGCCGGCCTCCCAGCGGCCAGGCGTACCGCGTACCGCGCCGGCGCGGAGCCGCGGTGACACGCCGAAGACACCTCCGGCTTGACTGACGTTCACCTTCCTGCCTATCGTTCCGATGTATCGCGCCGATACATCTGCTGGATGTATCGGGGTGCCGCAGCCCAGGACAGGAGGTGACGCAGCATGGTGCTCGAGTTCGCCATTCTCGGCCTCCTGCACGAGTCCCCTCTACACGGCTACGAACTCAAGAAGCGGCTCGACGCGGTCCTGGGACGGATGCGGGCGTTCTCCTACGGCTCGCTCTACCCCTGCCTCACCAAGCTCGAGCAGGCCGGCTACATCTCCCGCGACGCCAGCGGGGGCACGGGCCGGCGCAGCAAAGTCGTCTACGAGCTCACGGCCGAGGGCAAGGAGCACTTCCAGTCCCTCGCCAACGAGGCCGGGCCCTCCCAGTGGGAGGACGAGGCGTTCGGCGTCCACTTCGCGTTCTTCTCGCACACCGACGCGGAGACTCGGATGCGGATTCTCGAAGGGCGGCGCTCACGGCTCGAGGAGCAGCGTGAGGGACTGCGTGCTCGGCTCACCCGAGCCCGCGAGGCACTTGACGCCTACACCCTTGCCCTACAGAACCACGGTCTCGAATCGGTCGACCGCGAGGTCCGCTGGCTTAACGAGCTCATCGCCGTCGAGCGCACAGGTGGTCTCGACATCGCGGCTCCCGCCGACCGCAGCACGCACGACCCCAACACCGTCCGCTAACACACCACGTTCACCAAGGAGATCAGCATGGGCTCGGACAGCACCCGTCAGGTGCGAGTCGCCATCGTCGGCGTCGGCAACTGCGCGTCCTCGCTCGTTCAGGGCGTGGAGTACTACCGCGAGGCCGACCCGTCGCAGCAGGTCCCCGGCCTGATGAACGTGATGGTGGGCGGCTACCACGTTAGTGACATCGAATTCGTCGCGGCGTTCGACGTCGACGCAAAGAAGGTCGGTCGTGACCTCTCCGAGGCGATCGTTGCCAGCGAGAACAACACCATCCACCTCGCCGACGTGCCGCCACTGGGTGTGACCGTGCAGCGCGGGCATACCCTCGACGGTCTCGGCAAGTACTACCGCGAGATGGTCGACGAGTCCGACGACACCCCCGTCGACGTCGTCGCCACGCTCCGCGAGAGCCAGGCGGACGTCCTGGTCTGCTATCTACCGGTTGGCTCCGAGGACGCGGCACGCTTCTACGCCCAGGCCGCGATCGACGCGGGCGTCGGCTTCGTCAACTGTCTCCCGGTCTTCATCGCCGGCACCCCCGCATGGGCCGAGAAGTTCCGCGCGGCCGGCGTGCCGATCGTCGGCGATGACATCAAGAGCCAGGTCGGCGCGACCATCACGCACCGAGTGCTCGCCAAGCTCTTCGAGGACCGCGGCGTCATCCTCGACCGCACGATGCAGCTCAACGTCGGCGGCAACATGGACTTCATGAACATGCTCGAGCGGGAGCGCCTGGAGTCGAAGAAGATCTCCAAGACGCAAGCCGTGACCAGCCAGCTCAGCCACGACCTCGGCAAGGGCAACGTGCACATCGGCCCGTCCGACTACGTGAGCTGGCTAGACGACCGCAAGTGGGCCTACGTACGGCTCGAGGGTCGTGCCTTCGGTGACGTACCCCTCAACCTGGAGTACAAGCTTGAGGTGTGGGACAGCCCCAACTCCGCCGGCGTGGTCATCGACGCGCTGCGCTGCTGCAAGATTGCCAAGGATCGCGGCGTCGGTGGTCCACTCCTCGGCCCGTCCAGCTACTTCATGAAGTCGCCGCCGGAGCAGTACCGCGACGACATCTGCCGCCAGCTCACCGACGACTTCATCGCCGGCCGCTAGGCGACTCCGCACGCATCGCAACTGACGAAGGCTCGGTCTCCGCAAGAGGGGACCGAGCCTTCGTCATGCGTCGGGTCATTCACTCTCGATCGGCGCCCGCGCTAGGAGCGCAGCGCGCAGCACGAGCACGTACAGGGATCCGGAACGATCCGACCCCGCTGGACCTTGCGCAGGATCTCGTCAAGGACCTCTCGAGAGGGCACGTGGCTGCCGTGGCAGGTGACACAGCGCCCGTGCGGCAGCGGCTGGTCCGCATCCTGCTCGAAACGCCACACCCGCTCACCCCGTCGGCCCGGCTCGACCGGCGTGGGGCCCAGGTCGGCTTCCCCGAGGTCGACCAGCGACTCCAGCGGAACCGGTACCGGCTGCGGAACGTGGATAGCGACGACCTCCGGCCCGGCTCGATCTCTGCTGGCTCGATCTCAGGGACCATCTACCAGGGCCAGTGCCCACATTCCCGTCCGACTAACGTTCCGGCGTAACCCTGTCACCGTCAGGTCAGGGCAGTGCGACTGCTGGTCTTGCCGGGCTGTCGCCCACCTGCCGTACGGCGCTTCTGGGTCGGGACGGCCACGGTGATCTCGTCGTACCGCTGGTAGACGGCATGAGGTGTGTCGCTGCCTGGGGGCACCATGAAGTGGTCAACCGCCTGCAACGTTCGCAACCTGCCATCCCGTCCGGTGGTCATCACCGGGTCAGGCTTCCCGTCCGACACCTCCGCCGGGGCCTGCGCCCCGGCGCGAATGTTGAACACGTCCTCGGCCTGTCGCGTGGCCGCCAGCACCCGGCCCTCGAGGTCATGCAGCACGGCAATCCCGTGCCACAGACGCGTGTCGTAGGGCAGGAGCGCTTCCCAGAGTCGGTCCTGAACCGTTCCGTCGGCGGGGCTGATCGTGGCGGGTTCGCGGACGCGTCGCTTCATGTCGCTAGCCTGCTAGGCGTTGCGCGGCCGCACCATGGCCCGTCTTGGCCATTTTTGTCCCCACCTCGCGTGGGTGCTGGTCCCGGTCAGCGTGAGGCGACCGGTAACGTCGCCTCACGCGAAGGGTCGCCAGAGGGCGACTTCGATCCGATGAAGGCGGCGACGTGCACGAGGTCCTCCACGACTGGGACGGCGAGAACGCGCTGGTCAGCTTCGACGTGCACACCGGTAGCCACCTGTTCATCGCCCTGCACTCGCGCCGGCTGGGACCCGCGGCTGGTGGCACTCGGCTCAAGACGTACCCCACGCCCGCGGACGGCCTCCGCGACGCGACCCTGCTGGCCCGTGCGATGACCTACAAGATGGCAGTGGCTGGCCTGCCGATGGGAGGCGGCAAGTCCGTGCTCGCGGTGCCCGGAGAGCTCTCGCCCGACGACCGCCGCCACATCCTCGTCCAGCACGCGCGCAACGTCGAAACGCTCAACGGCAGCTACAGCACGGGCCCGGACGTCGGAACCACCTCGCTGGACATGGACGTCCTTCATGAGCACACCGAACACGCCTTCGGCCGCAGCCCCGCCCGCGGGGGGTCGGGAAGCAGCGCACCGGACACCGCGGTAGGTGTCTTCCACGGCATCCGCGCTGCGGTCGCTCACGTCAACGGCGATGCGCGGCTCGACGGAGTGCAGGTCTTCGTCCAAGGCTGCGGCGCG
The DNA here is from genome assembly GCA_046590575.1 of Mycobacteriales bacterium. Taxonomy (GTDB): domain Bacteria; phylum Actinomycetota; class Actinomycetes; order BP-191; family BP-191; genus DATLNF01. Next base: position 69,968 of record JBKJUS010000012.1, read on the forward strand.
GTGGGCGAGCCGCTCGTCGGCATGCTCGCCAACGCTGGCGCGGCCGTGGCGGTGAGCGACGTCGTCCCCGACCGGGTCGAGATGCTGGTGCGCAAGTACGGCGTGCGCGCTGTCGAGCCGGACGCCGTCGACGTGGAGTGCGACGTCTACGCCCCATGCGCTCTCGGTCAGGTGATCGGTGAAGCCGTTGTGCCGACTTTGCGCTGTCGCATCGTCGCCGGCGCCGCCAACAACGTCCTCGTCGCGCCGGAGGACGGCGAGCGACTGCAGGCAGCCGGCATCCTGTACGCGCCTGACTTCGTGATCAACGCCGGCGGCGCCGTACACCTCATCGGCTACGAGGGCCTCGGCTGGGACAGCGATCGCGTCGCCGCCGGTCTCGTCGGCATAGGCACCACGCTGGCGCAGATCTTCGCCGAATCCGACTCACTCGGGATCAGCACGGAGCGGGCCGCCGAGCGGGTGGCCGAGGCCCGCCTCGCAGCTGGCCCGCAGTGAGACCTCTCGTCCCTGCAGTCCTCCCCGCGCATCAGGTCGGCAGCCGCCGCCGTAGGCTGGACAGGTGACCGATTTGCGTGTCTCGCGCCTCGCGAGTGTGCGCGAGGTGTTCCGCGAGCCGCACTTCGGCCAGCTCTTCGCCACCCGGCTCAGCTCGCAGACCGCCGACGGGATCTTCAACGTCGCGCTGGCTGGCTTCGCACTCTTCTCACCCGAACGGCAGACCTCACCCGGTCGGGTGGCGGCACTCTTCGCCACCCTGTTGCTGCCCTATTCACTGGTCGGTCCGTTTGCCGGTGTCTTCATCGACCGCTGGAGCCGGCAACGGATCCTGGTCGTAGCCAACCTCGTCCGCGCCCTCCTGGTCCTCGGTGTCATCGCGGTCGTTCTGGTGGACGCTCCGTTGCCCATCTTTTACGGCAGCGTGCTGGTCGTCCTGTCGGTCAACCGCTTCCTGCTGTCGGCGCTCTCGGCCGCGCTGCCACACGTCGTACGCCGTCCGCAACTGGTGCTCGCCAACGCGGTGACCACTACTGCGGGCACGGTTGTCGCCATCCTCGGCGGCGCGATCGGCTACGGGATCCGGGCCCTGGTCGGTGCCGACGACTCCGGGATCGCCGTCATCCTTGCTGGGGCCGCAGGGGTGTACGTCAGCTCCTCACTCATCGCCGCGCGCATGGACCGATCGCTGCTCGGCCCCGACGAGCGCACCACGCGAGTGGGGATGGCCGATGCCATCAGCGAGGTGCTGCGCGGGGTCGGTCAGGGTGCCGCGCACGTGTGGCACCGCCGGCGGGCTGGTCGCGCCATGGTCGCCATCGCCGCGCACAGATTTTTCTACGGCCTCAGCCTGGTCTCCACGCTGCTGCTCTACAACGAGGACTTCGGGCTCTTCCGCAAGGACGGCCTCTTCGGGCTCGGGGCGGTCTTCGGCGCCTCGGGGGCCGGCTACCTCCTGGCGGCTGCGATCACTCCGGGTGCGACCCGACGGATCGGGGTCGAGCAGTGGGTGGCGGCACTCTTTCTCGGAGCGGCCGTCGCGGAGATCGCCTTCGGCGCGCCGTACAACCAGCCAGCGTTCCTGGTCGCCGCCTTCGCGCTGGGCATCGCCGCCCAAGGCGCCAAGATCTGCGTCGATTCAATCGTGCAGGAGACCATCGACGACAGCTATCGCGGTCGGGTCTTCTCCTTCTACGACATCCTCTTCAACGTGTCGTTCGTCTCCGCCGCCGGCGTCGCCGCGGTCACCCTGCCGCGCGACGGCAAGAGTTATCCGGTCTTGTTTTTCATCGCCTTCGGCTACGCAGCGACGGGACTGCTCTTTGGCTTCGCCACCCGCCGCAACCCGGCGGTCGGCATCGGACCAGCCGATGTCCCTGCAGAGGTCAGCGCAGAAGGTCTGCGACCCGGCTGAGCAGCCCCGGGCTCGGCGATGGCGACTGGACCGGCTCCGGCGACGGCGACGCGACGCCGGGCAACGCAGACGGGGTCGGCAACAGACGACGGATGGTGTCCACGACCTGGTCAACAGTAGAACTGGGGCTAGGCGACGATGTCGGGCTGGCCGTCGGACGTGGCGACGGCCGCGAAGAAGGCGGCGATCCCGGCTCGGCGGATGTGCCGGGCTGCGGCTCTCCTGGCCTGATCGTTCCGCCGCGGGGCCCGGCGACAGCAACCGGAGCACCCGCAGAGCGTGCCGCGAACAGGCCGGCAAGTCGGCGTGACACCTCTGTGCTGCGTGCGCTCAGCAGTGCGGCGACCACTCCCCAGGAGCCGCCTTCGCGCCGAAGCCGGCCGGCGAGCGCAACGGACTCGTCCTCGGCGCCTTCCTGCGCCGCGAGCCCGATCGCCACAGGCAGCAACGCCTCGCTGCGACCGGTCTCGGCCGGCAGACCGTCGATCGATTCACGGTAGACGGCGGGCAGCAGCGTGAGCCGGGCGGGATCGTTGAGGCGGGGGTCCGCGTCGATACCGCGAGCGAGCCGAGTGAGCACGGCATCGGCCGCGCTCACTTCCGGTATCACCTCGCGCTCCCAGCTGTCGCCGGAGAGCCGCAAGGGCTCGGCGCGGTCCGGCAGGGCACGGCCCGCCACAGCGACCTGGTGGAGACGGGGGATCTCGAGTCTGCGGTCGGTCGTCCGCGCGCGTGCCCCGCCGGCGTAGACGGCGATCCGCACAGAGAATCCGCGGTCGACCCGCAGAGCGCCAGGCGCGACATCGTCGAGGGTGAGATCACCGATGCGCACGGAGAGTGTCGGGCCACGTCGCCGGTCGACGAGGATGGCACCCCGGCGCAGCTCGGTGACCGCACCGTCGGGTACGGCGACCGTGGTAGTGGGTGCGAGCCTGACCCGGCGACCTCGCACATCGAGAGTGGCGGCGCCCGCCGTGCCCGTCGTCACCACCGCACCGGGTCGGAGCGACTCGCCCTCGACAGCCACTCGGGCGGCTCCACCAGGATCGATAACGGTCGCGTCACGCGTCTCGCGGAGGATGACAAGAGCATCGGCAAGGTTGCCTTCGGCCGACCACACCCGCAGACCGCCGGCCACCAGCGCACCGACCGTGAGCATCGCGATGGCCACGCGCACGGCAGCGCGCTCCGCGAGCATGGCTGGGGTGAAATGTCCGGGCACACTGTCATCATCGGCCCGGTAGGCGCATTTTGCGTATGGCACGAAATAACTATTCGTGCGCGTCCTGCGACACCGTGGGCGTGCCGAGTCCCTGGTCGGCGGCCCACCGGAGCAGCTCCGCCGCAGCCACCTCCCGCGGCAGCGGACCGCGATCCATGCGTACGGCCAACAAGTGCTTGTAGGCCTGACCGACTACCGGCCCGGCAGGCACGCCGAGCAGCTCCATGATCGCGGTGCCGTCCAGGTCGGGCCGAATGGACGCGAGCTCCTCCTCGGCCGCAAGCACCCGAATACGCCGCTCGAGCTCGGCATACGCCGCCGCCAGGGCGGCCGCTTTGCGCGGGTTACGCGTCGTGCAGTCGCTGCGAACCAGCTTGTTGAGCCGGTCCAGCAGCGGACCCGCATCGGTGACGTACCGGCGTACTGCGGAGTCGGTCCACTCGCCCGAGTTGAAGCCGTGGAAGCGCAGGTGGAGCTCGACGAGCCGCGAGACGTCCTCGACGAAGACCTTCGGGTAGCGCAGGTTCCGCAGCCGGGCGCGGGTCATCTTGGCGCCCTTGACCTCGTGGTGGTGGAAGCTCACCTGTCCACGCGGACCGAGCTCGCGGGTTGCCGGCTTCCCGATGTCATGCAGAAGTGCCGCCATCCGCAGGGTCAGGTCGGGTCCGCCGTCCTCCAGCGCCATCGCGTTCTGCAGCACAGCGAGGGAGTGCAGGTAAACGTCCTTGTGGTGATGGATGGGGTCGATCTCCAGCCGCAGCCCGGGAAGCTCCGGGAGCACCTGCTCGGCGAGCCCGGTGTCCACCATCAGCTCAAGACCGCGACGGGGGTCCGCGCCCAGCATCAGCTTCGACAGTTCGTCGCGGATCCGCTCGACGGAGACGATGGCGATCCGATCAGACATGGCCCGCATTGCCTCGACCACGTCGGCGCGCGGAGTGAATCCGAGTTGGGCGGCGAAGCGGGCGGCGCGCATCATCCGCAACGGATCGTCGGAGAAGGACGCTTCTGGCGTGGTGGGAGTGGTCAGCGCCCGGGCAGCCAGGTCCCCAAGGCCGTCGTACGGGTCGATGAAGGAATGGTCGGGCAACGACAGCGCCATGGTGTTGACCGTGAAGTCCCGGCGAGACAGGTCACCCTCGAGCGAGTCCCCGAAGGCCACCTGCGGGTTGCGGGAATGAATGTCGTAAGCCTCGGTGCGAAACGTCGTGATCTCGCAGCGCAGCCCGGCGCGGGAGATGCCGACCGTGCCGAAGTCGATGCCGGTAGTCCAGCTTCCTTCGGACCACCCTTCGGTGATTTCCAGGACCTGCTGCGGCGTCGCGTCGGTGGCAAAGTCGAGATCGTCGCCGAGCCGACCGAGCAGAGCGTCCCGCACCGAGCCACCCACCAGGTGCAACACATGACCGGCGTCGGCGAACATCCGACCGAGCTCGTCGGCAACGGGGAAGATCCGCAGCAGCTCGGCGACGGCATGCTGTTGGACGGCGGTAAGTCGGGACACGGGAGGCAAGCCTACGGGTCGGGACGCAGGTTACGCAGTCGGGTCGCGGCCCTCCCCGCTCACTTCGCTGCGCGCGCACCGGAGATTCACCCCCACCGGGCCACTACGATCGGGTGGTGCCCGGGTCATCGCGCCGCTCCCGGCGCCCGAGAATGCAGCGGGTCGAGGAGACCTCGGCCGGCGGCCTCGTGCTGGACCGTGCCGCGGCAGATGCGCGGGGGGCGCTGATCGGCCGGCTCGACCGGCGGGGCCGATTGCTCTGGTCGCTGCCTAAAGGGCATGTGGAACCGGGTGAGGTGCCCATACAGACTGCTGTGCGCGAGGTGGCGGAGGAGACCGGAATCACCGGCCACGTGGTCGGCGAGCTCGGGACGATCGACTTCTGGTTCGTCGCCGATGGCCGGCGGATCCACAAGACGGTGCACCACTTCCTGCTCATCGCCGACAGCGGCGAGCTCAGTGACGCGGACATCGAGGTAGCCGAAGTCGCGTGGGTGCCGCTCGCCGACATGTCCCGCCATCTGGCGTACGCCGACGAGCGTGCTCTGCTGGATCACGTCCCGACGCTCCTGGCGGCGTCCGCGTGAGTCTGCCCACTGCGGGTCGAGCATTCAGCGCGATTGTCCTACTCACGGTTCCCCTGGTCCTCGCCGCGCCTGGGGGGCGGGCACGGGCGCAGGACAGTGGTCCCCTCCCCGTCCAGGTCGCCGTCGAGGAGCTGTCTCCGTTCCTGACCCCCGACGGGGTCCTCACCGTGCGCGCCCGGCTGCTCTCGAGCAGCACCGAGACACTGGACAAGGTGCAGATCCGGCTCCGGATCGGCGATGCAGTCGGCTCTCGGTCCGAGCTGCAGCAGCTCGCCCGCACGCCACCGACCGATGACGACTTCGTCACCGTCAACGACCTGGTGCCGGACGGCGTACTCCCCGACGAGCTCAGCCCTGGCGATGTCGCGACGCTCGACCTACGTCTGCCGGCCGACGATCGGCGACTTCAACGACTTTTCGGCGACCGCAACGGGGTGCACCCGCTCCGCATCGAGGTGCGCGCACGTGCGGGTACGTCGATCCGCACACGCGTCGGCGCGGCGGACACCTTCCTGCCCTGGTGGCCCGAACCGACGGAGCGCACGCGCATCGCCTGGTTGTGGCCGCTCACCGCGGACGACGCCCGAGGCCCCGGCGGACGGCTCACTGACGACGAGCTGGCCGACGACCTCGAGGACGGACGGCTGGGTCTCCTGGTCGACGTCGGCAGAGCCGCCGTGGACCGCACTCCGGTGACCTGGGTCATCGACCCGGCACTCGTGGAAAGCGTGGCGGACATGGCGGACGGCTACCTCGTCCGCCGGGCAGACGGCACCAGTACCGAAGGAAGCGGGCAGGCAGCGGCGACGGCCTGGCTGGCGGCGGCACGCCCGGCGCTGACCGACCCCCGCGGACGCACGCTGGCCCTGCCGTACGCCGACCCCGACATCACCGCACTGAACCGAGCCGGACAGCGCGATGTCATCAGCATCGCCATGCAGACCGGTCGGCAGGTGCTGGCCGACAACGGCTTCGCGCCCATTGCTTCGCGGCTCGCTTGGCCACCAGGAGGTGCGGTCGACGTCGCCACGCTCGGCGTGCTCGCCGCGGCGGGTGCTCGCGATGTCGTCGTCAGCGCCTCCACCCTGCAGGCGGACGACGACATCGGCAACGCCACGCCGAGCGCCGCGACCGAGCTGAACGGCGTCGCTCCAGGCGTCGTGACCGCGGTCGCCACGGACGCGGAAGTGTCCCGGCTGGTCGCCGAAGGTCCAGCCGCCGGGGGCACCACGGAAGGGACCCGGCTGGCGCTGCAGCGCGTCCTCGCCGAGACCGCCTTCTTCACCCTCGAACGACCGAGCCAGTCCCGAGACCTCGTCGTCGCACCGCCCCGGCGGTGGAACCCAGCCCGGCCTTTCGCCGCAGGACTGCTCGACCTCAGCGCATCTGTGCCCTGGCTGCGGCCGGACGTCGTGACCAACGTCGCCACTCGCCCACGGGACGACATCAACCGCTTCATCACCTTCTCCGGCGCTGACCGCGAGCGAGAGCTGCCGCCGGCGATCCTGACCGCCACGCGCGGCGAACGGGACCGGGTGGAGCGCTACCGCTCCATCCTCGCGCCGGTGGTGGACGCACCCGACGATCCACTGCCGGACCGGCTTGAGCGGGCGCTGCTCCGGGCCAGCTCCGCGCGCTACCGGGACGACGCGGCCGGGGCGCGGTCCCTCGTGGCCAGCGTTCGTGCGTTGCTCAGCGACCAGTTCGCAAAGGTCTCCGTGGCGGGTGGTGGGCTCATCACCATGGGTGGCGACACCGCCCGGCTGCCCATCACCCTCGTCAACGACCTCAGTACGACGGTCCGCGTTCAGGTGCGGATCGACAGTCGAAACCGGCTCTCACTGCCGGACGGCGAGGTCCGCACCGAAGTGGTCGCGCCCGGGCGGCGGCAACTCCAGATCTCGGCGCGCGCACTGGTGCCCGGTGACTTCACCATCACGGTGGCTCTCGCCACCCCGGACGGACGTCCGCTGCCCGGCGACCCGACACTTTTGCGGGTCCGGTCCAGCGCCTACGGCAAAGTGGCGCTCGCCATCACGATCGGCGCCTTTGTGCTGCTGCTGCTGGGCTCTGCCACCCGGCTGCTTCGCCGGCGTCGGGCGTCGCGGGGCCGCAACCCAGACGCGCCGGGCAGCGCACCGCTTGCCGACGCACCGCCCGGGCCACTGTGAGCGCGTCGCCGTCAGCACTCGGCCGAGCGAGCGGTTCGATGGCGCTCGGCACACTCGCATCGCGTCTCACGGGGTTCCTGCGCGTGGTGGCGATGGCGGCGGCGCTCGGCCTCACGGACGTCAACGACGCTTACAACCTCGCCAATGTCACCCCCAACATCATCTACGAACTGCTGCTCGGCGGGGTGCTCACCACCATCGTCGTGCCCTTGCTGGTTCGGGCCCGTAAGGAGGACCCCGACGGGGGCGACGGCTTCGCTCATCTGCTGCTCACCCTCGTCGCCGCGGGCCTTGCCGTGGCGGCGCTCGTGGGGGTACTGGCGGCGCCACTCCTGGCGTCTCTTCTCGGCGCAGCCGACGGGCCAGAGCGCGACCTGACGATCACTTTCCTGCGCTACTTCATGCCCCAGATCGCGTTTTATGGCATTGGCGCGACGATGACGGCGATCCTGCATACGCGGCGCCGTTTCGGCGCGGCCGCGGTGGCACCCGTGCTGAACAACCTGGTCGGCATCGCCACGGCCGTGGTCTTTCTCGTCGTCAGTGATGGCGAGCGCCCGACCCTCGGCGGTCTCAGTGGGGCGCAGACTGCGACGTTAGGCATCGGCACAACGCTCGGCGTCGTCGTCATGACGGTCGCCTTGCTGCCGGCGCTGCGGGACAGCGGATTTCGCTGGCGTCCCCGGCTCGGCTGGCACCCGGCCTTGCGCCGCGCAGCTCATCTGGCCGGGTGGATTTTCGTCTACGTCGCCGCCAACCAGATCGGGCTCGTCGTGATCTACCGGCTGGCCGGCTCTGCTGGCGAGGGGGGTGTGACGGCGTACCAGTACGCCTTTCTGCTCTTCCAGCTGCCGCACGCTCTCATCGCCGTTTCCGTCGTCACCGCGCTCGTGCCGCGGATGAGTGCGCATGCTGTCGACGGCGACATGGACCGGCTGCGCGCTGACTTCTCACGGGGCATCCGGCTCATCGCCGCCGTGCTCATCCCCGCCGCCCTCGCCTACCTCGTCCTCGCTCGGCCAGTGGCGACGGTGGTCTTCGGCCTCGGGGCTTTCTCGAGCGCTGACGCGGCCTTCGTGGGTGACGTGCTGGCCGCCTTCGCCCTCGGGCTGATGTCCTTCAGCGCGTTCCAGCTGCTCCTGCGGATGTTCTACGTCCTGCAGGACAGCAAGACCCCGGCGCTGGTGAACATCGGTGCCAACGCGGTCAACATCGTCGCGGACATCGCCCTCTTCAACGTCCTGGACGGTCGCTCACGAGTCGTCGGACTCGCGGCGGGGCACGCCATCGCCTACACGGTCGGCGCACTGGTGCTGGCCCGACTCCTCGCCCGCCGGGTCGGCGGACTCGACGGTTTCGTCGTCATCCGCGCCCTGGTGCGCGTCACGATCGCCGCCGGAATCGGAGCGATTGCGGCGTACGGCGTCGCGCAGCTCGCCCTCGGTTCGGTCGGCCAGTCCCTGCTCGGATCGGTCGTCTCCGTATCCGGCGGGATCGTCGTAGGTGGATCGTTCTACGTCACCTGCGCGCGCCGCATGGCGGTCACCGAGGTGTCCTCCGTCACCGATCTGGTCCTGCGACGGTTACGCCGTACGGCTCAAGCCGACCGGTAAGGAAGCCGATTCCCCTCTCGGCGGCCGAGTTACCGGCGCCCCGACGGAGGAGCATGGCATGCGGGGTCTGCAGGGCGAGCGGGGCGAGATCGTTCTCGGCTGGCTGACCAAGATCACGCTGGTGCTGTCCGTATTCGGGCTGCTCGGCTACGAGATGGTCTCCCTAGGTCTCACCCGGTTGCAGACCGAGGACATCGCCGCCGAGGTCGCCCGCAGAGGCTCTGAGATCTGGCAGCGCGGCCGGGACGTTCAGCAGGCCTACCTCGCGGGCGCGGAAGTCGCGACCGCCAAGGGCGGCGTGGTGAGTCCCGACAAGTTCGTGGTGGAGCCCGACGGCACCGTCTCAGTCACCGTATGTCGCGAGGCGACCAGCCTCTTGCTCTACCGGACGAAGCGCACCCGCAAGTGGCTCGAGACCTGCGAGACGGCGCGCGCGAAGTTCGTCGCCTGAGGCAGGAGCACAGCTGCTAGCGGCGAAGTCAGACTTACCTGACGCGAGGTTTCCATCCCGAGCGTCAAGTAGACACGAGCGGCGTCCCGTCGCTACGGTCACCCGAGTCCCGCTCGCACAGCGAGCAGGCAACCCCCAAAACACGTCCGGGTCGTAACGCCGAGTCCTGCCCCCGACCCGCGGGCGTTCCGATCGATCACCGCATCCGGGGCAGGAGCGGGGGACCCACAGGTCCCACGGCGCACCACCGGTTCGCTCTGGTGGTCGCCTCGGGGTGAAGCCACCGGTGCATGGTCACCGGTGGCCGGGCAACTTCCACGTCCGAACCCGACAGCTGACCTCGCAGGCGTGTGGGAAGGGAACCCCCGTCATGCTCCGTCGCGTCGTTGCGATGTCCGCTGCGCTCAGCGCACTGCTCCCCCTCCTGTTCGGGCTCGGCGTCGCTCCGGCGCACGCCGCCGGCAGCACAGCCTCATCTCTCCAGATCGCCGCATCGCGGACCTCGGTGCCGAGCGGCTCTACCGTCACCCTCTTCACGTCGCTGACCGACGCGGATCGGTCGCTGCCCAACCAGCGGGTCGCCGTCGACGTTCGTCACGGCGACACCTGGAGCTACGTCACGACCATCACGACCAACGAGCGCGGCCAGGCGTCGTACGTCCGCCGGCCGAGGGTGTCCGAGACGTTCCGAGCCCGCTGGCTCGGCACCGAGACGCACGCAGCCGACACCTCGAACTACATCACCGTGCAGGTCGTCGCCAACGGAGCAGCCGACAAGCTCATCGCCGAGGCCGCCAAGCATCGCGGCAAGGCCTACCGCTACGGCGCAAGCGGCCCGAACAACTTCGACTGCTCCGGCTTCACCGGATACGTCTTCCGTACGGCGATCGGCAAGACACTGCCCCGGACCTCGCGCGACCAGTACGCCGGTGCACCCCAGAAGCTGCCGCGCGGCTCGGAGCAGCCGGGTGACCTCATCTTCACCTACGACTCCTCCGGACGGATCTACCACGTCGGGCTCTATGCAGGGAACGGCATGATGTGGCACTCGCCGCAGAGCGGTGACGTGGTGAAGTACAGCGCCATCTTCTCGCGGACCTACAAGGTCGGTCGCTACCTCTGAGCCCCGCGATGCAGGAGTTTGACGGGCTGGCGCGGAAGTAGTCGCTAAAGCCACCGAACCCCCCACGTCTCCGGAGCTCTCATGCTGCTCGCCCGCCGCGCTGCCCCTCTGGTCGCGCTTGCCCTGCTCGTCGCCTCGCCCAGCTACTCGCCCGCCCAGGCACCTGCGCCGCGCGGCGCAAAGGGCTTCACCGTCGTCGCGCAGATCCCCGGGCCGGGCGGCACAGACCTGGAGTTCCTCAGTCGCAGGCTCACCAACTTCCGGGATGCCCGCGGGAAGATGGTCACCCCCGCACGCCCAGTCACTCGGCACTTCGCGGTGGTGGGCAATCAGAGGTCCAACGCGACGATCGTCGACATCACCAACCCAGAGAAGCCGTACGTCGCGGCCACGATCCCGTGCACGCTCAGCCAGGGTGACATCCAGGTCAACGCCGCGCGGAGCATCGTGGTCATCGCCAACGGCACTGGAAGCGCCGCCGAGGCGTGCTCGTTCGTGGACGCCGCCGACGGCGAGACCAAGCCGATGCCGCCGGGGTCGGCGATCGTCGACATCAAGAACATCTACTCCCCAAAGGTCGTCGCGTCGGCGCCTACCGCCGACGGCTCGCACAACCAGACTCTGCACCCCGCGGGCCGCTACCTCTACATCTCGACCTCGAACATCACCGAGGCTGACGGCCGCGTCCCGATCTACGACCTGGCCGACATCCGCCGACCCAAGTTGGTTGCGACGTTCTCCACACCCGGCAACGCTCCGCACGACGTCCGCTTCAACCCCAAGGGCACGCGCGCCTACCTCGCCGGCATCAGCCAATACCGCATCCTCGACACGACGAACCCGGCCGCGCCCAAGCTGGTGAGCGTGTTCTACCCGCCGGGCAACTCCATCGGCCACGACACACTCGTTACCCCCGACGGCGCCTACCTCTTCGCCGGCGACGAGGGCGGCGGTGGCAGTACCTACCCCTGCCCGGGCGGTGCGATCCACGTCTTCGACATCCGGACGGAAGCAGCGCCGGTCTACCTCGGGCAGGCTTACGCTGGCGCCGGCCCGGTCACTAACCGCGACGCCGAGCCCACCACGGAGGTGGGCGCGCTCACGGCGTGCACCGCACACGTCATGGAGCTCAACCCGGACAAGCTGTCGCTCACCGCCGGCTGGTACGGCGCGGGCAGCCGGGTCTTCCGCTTCGACGACCTCTACAACGACGGCACCACTCCGTCACCGGGTCCGGCTTTTGCCTACGGCCACGACGGGGTCGGTCTCGTGGAGGCCGGCTGGATCGCGCCCGAGGGTGCCAACACCTGGTCCGCAAAGCAGTACGCCCCGGTGCCCGGGTACATCTTCTCCGACGACACCAAGCTCGGCTTCTACGTCACCCGGCTGCCCAAGAAGTAGACCTCCCTGCCCGTGACGATCCACCATGGGTGCCGGCCTGATCGGCTCAGCCCCGGATGACCGCGGGAGGGCCGCGCACGGCGGTGCCGTCGGGCCGGTAAAGGGTGAAGTGGCCGGGAGTGCCGGTCAGGGTCCACCCGCGGCTCAGCAGGCCGTGGTGGTAGCGGCAGAGCAGGCACAGGTTGGCGAGGTCGGTCAGCCCGCCGTCTTCCCAGGGCAGCAGATGATGGGCTTCGCACCAGCGGGGCGGGCGACCGCAGACGACGCAGCCTCGGTCGCGGGCGGCCAGCGCGCGGCGCTGCGCGGGGCTGGCGGTGCGAATCGCCCGGCCGTGGTCGAGAATCTCGCTCGGCCCGCGCATGAGCAGCCGGCTGATCGCCGCATCGTCGGTGAGCTGGCAGAGCGTGGCGAGGTCGATGACGGCGCCGGTGTGCTCGAGGACCGCGGGCTCGAAGCCGCCCACCGCGTCCAGGGCCAGGGTGCCGCGGCCGTAGCGGCGCGCCGCGGCGAGGGTGTCCAACGGCACGTGCACGACCAGCTGCGGGCGGCTGCCGCCCATCTCCGGCAGCCGGCCGGTGTCGAGGGCGTCGCGGACCAGGTCGTAGAGCCCGTCGTGACGGCGCTGCGCGGCAGTGCGGGTGTCTTCCGGGCCGGTGGGCTGGCTCGCTGCGTCTAACGCCAGCAGCAGCGCCTCCCCGACGAGTGGGGTGAGCAGGCCGCTCACCGCGACCATCCCGTTGAGAGTCTTCGACGCGAACAGTTTGCGGGTCTCATCCCGCGGCCCGGTGTCGCGGCTGTGCCGACCGGCATCGACGCGGTGCCGGAAGCGTTCGACCACGATCCGCAGCCGCCCGGGGTCCAGCCGCTCGGCCGCCTCGACCAGGGTCGGCTCGGCCTGCTCGACCAGCTCACGGTCCAGGCCTTCAACGCCGCCAACGAGCGCCCGGACATGCTCGAAGCCGATCCGCCCGTCCGCAAACGCTGCGGCCGTCGAAGGCAGGTCACCGCGGGCGAACGCCCGAGCCGCGTAGACCCGGCCGAACGCCGCCCCGCGGGTCATCCGGCCGACGCCGACCAGCCACGCCCCCGTCGACGTCGCGCCGCCAACCTCGGCGCCGCCATGACGGTCGAAGTGGCCGATCCGCCGGACGATCTGCGCGTCGAGCCGAGCCTGCAACGACAGCAGCCCGACGATGTCCTCGCCCACCACACCCACCGGACAGGCGAACAGGTCAGCGCCAGCCAACTCGTCGATCGCCGAACCCAGAGCACTCACCCGCCACACCTCCCGCCGTACCCGAGTCGAATACGTGTTCGACTACCAAGGTAACGGGCAGAACTGCCAGAAAACGGTGTAGCGCAGCGAATGTGGACAACTATTCGGCCTGCCCCTGGGCCGCCGCATAGAGTGGGCTGGTCCAGACCACAGAGAGAGCACGGTGAGCGAGCGCACAGAGGCGAGCGTCGACCAGGTGCTCGCCGGGCGCTATCGGCTACTGCGCCCAGTCACCCGTCATCGGGTCAGCACGTTGTGGCGCGGAGTCGACGAGGTGCTCGCCCGACCGGTTGCCGTGCGCACGCTGGAGCGGCCGGAGACGGTGGTCGGCGGCAAGGACGCCTACCTCGCGGCAGCGGTCCTCGCCGGCCGACTGGCCCATCCTCGAATCGCCAGCATCTACGACGCGGCCGAGGAGGATGGCCTGCCCTATGTCGTGAGTGAGTGGGTCGACGGCGGATCGCTGGCCGCGCTGCTTGCCCGAGGTCCGCTTGACGCGCCGCGCGCGACAACCGTCGTAGCCCAAGTGGCCGAGGCGACGGCGTACGCCCATCGTCGAGGGGTTGCGCATCTCGACCTCGACGCGCTCAACGTGCTGCTCTGCGCGGACGGCTCGACGAAAGTCACCGACTTTCGGCTCGGCGCGTTGCTGCGAGCAGCAGCAGACGCGACTCCGCCCCCGGCCGAACGCCAGGACGGGTCGCTGGACCCTGACGACGAAGCGAGAGACGTCCGAGGGCTCGGCGCGCTCCTCTACGCCTGCCTGACCGCGCGGTCGGCGTCCGGTAGCGAAGCCGAGCTGCCCCCGGCTCCCACCAGGGATGGCGCCCTGCTCAGCCCTCGGCAGGTCCGCGCCGGAGTGCCGCGCGAAGTCGACGCAGTGGTCGCCCGGCTGCTGCTTCCGACCAAACCGCGCGGTGCGGCGCCCCTCACCTCGGCGGCCGACGTGGTCGCCGCCCTGGCCCACCTGCCCGGGGCGGGCGCCTCGGCGCGCTCGAGTGAGCCGACACCGCTGGTCCGGCCGGAGCGGCGGAGGGTCACCCGGTGGCTGCGCTGGGGGGTGCCCGCGCTACTCGTAGCCGGGCTCGGCGCAGCAGCGCTCGCCGCGGGTTACAGCATCGGCGAGCTGCCCCGCCCGCCCGGTGCGATCTCGCCGCTCGAGGCTCCGGCCAGCGCCGTGCCGGCCGCACCCGAGGTCGACCCTGCCACGGCCGCTGCTCGAGTAGTCGCAGTAGCCGCCTTCGACCCACGCCCGGGTGACGGCCAAGAACGCAACCAGACCGTGCCGCTGGCCACCGACGGCGACCCCTCGACCGCCTGGGAGACCGTGCAGTACCGCAGCGCCGACTTCGGCCGGCTCAAGGACGGTGTCGGGTTGCTCTTCGACCTTGGCTCATCCGTCAAGGTGCGCAGCGTCGAGGTGGCCTTCGCCCAGAAGGGCCTCTCGGTGGAGCTGCGCGCCGCCAACGAGCGTGGCTCCTCGGTCGGCGACTATGCAGTGGTCGCGCAAGTCAGTGATGCCGCTGCACGTGTTGCCCTGCGCCCAGCAGCATCCACGCCGCCGTCGCGCTACTGGTTGGTGTGGGTCACCAAGCTGGTGAAGTCCGACGGCGACAAATTCAAGGCGGGTGTGGCAGAGGTCGTCTTCGGCCGATGACGCCGCGGTAATCGCTACGCTCGACGCGCGATGCCTGAAGACCTGAGCGAGCTCGACGACGCGGCCCTGATGACGCGGCACCTCGATGGTGACGAGTCGGCGTTCGGTGTGCTCGTCGCGCGACACCGGGACCGAGCCTGGTCCGTGGCGCTTCGCACGCTCGGCGACCCGAGCGAAGCCGCTGACGCCGTGCAGGACGCCTTTCTCTCTGCGTTCCGCGCGGCGAGCAGCTTC
Organism: Mycobacteriales bacterium; assembly: GCA_046590575.1. Classification (GTDB taxonomy): domain Bacteria; phylum Actinomycetota; class Actinomycetes; order BP-191; family BP-191; genus DATLNF01. The sequence goes on from JBKJUS010000012.1 coordinate 85,119, forward strand.
CGCAGCGAGGCGAAGTTCTCCACCTGGCTGCACCGCATCGTGGTCAACGCCTGCCTGGACCGGATGCGGCGGGCCCGAGTGCGCCCCGCTGTGCCGCTCGATGACGCGACAGCAGCGACGATCGCCGATCCGTACGACGCCTACGCCGCGAGCGACCTCTCCGCCGATATCGCGGGCGCGCTGGCCCGGATCGGCGAGGACCAGCGCGTCGCGATCGTGCTGGTGGATGTGCACGGGATGGCTGTCGAGGAGGCTGCGGCTGTGCTGGGGGTGCCAGCCGGCACCGTGAAGTCACGCTGTCACCGCGGGCGGGCCGCCCTCGCCGCCCAACTCGCGCACCTGCGCCCGCGCCGGGGAACCGAGCCCGGAGATGGCGCGTCGAACCAGACGAGCCCATCCGCACCGACCCCGAGCGAGTCATGACCGATCTCACGGACCACCCCGACCCCGAGACGCTGGCGGCCTGCGCCGCCGGTGACCTCGAGCCCGGTGCCGCCGAGACGGTCTCTCGCCACCTCACCGGCTGCGCCGACTGCGCGGCCGACGCGGCCGCCATTGCGCGAGTCACCGACGCCCTCGCCTTGCTGCCGCCGCTCGCCATGCCGGTCGACGTCATCACCTCCCTGGAGCGGGCCCTCGAGGCCGAGCGAAACGCCGCCACTGGCCCAGCGGCAGAGACCGTCGCGCTGCCCGCTGGGGTCACCGTTCCGCCGTCGCTCGCCGATGCCCGGCGACGCCGGCGCCCCACGCTGGCGCCGTATGCGGCTGCGGCTGCCGTCATCGGACTCGCTGCCGCGGTCGGCCTGGGTGCACTGCGGGACAACGGGATGCGCGATCGGGACGCCTCGAGCGCCCTCGACGCCGGCGGCGACTCTCTCGCCGAGCCAGCCACACTGCAGCTGCAGAGCGGGACCGACTACGCCGCTGGCACCCTCGCCGACCAAGTTCGCACTGCGCTGTCGGCACCGGCGAGCACCGAGCTCAAGGCGGCCGCGCCAGGTGGCGCTGTCCCGGCTCCCGGCTCAGTGGCCGACCCCGGCAGCCCCGCGGCGGAGGATGCCCGGGCCGCTCGGGCCGCGCCACTTGGCCCGCAAGACCTCGACTCCTGCCTGCAGGAGCTCTCCGGCGGCCCTGGCGCGCAGCCAGTGCTCGTCGACTCCGCGACCTACGCGGGCATGCCGGCGCTGGTGATCGTGCTGGCGTTCCGGACCGACAAACTCGATGTCTTCGTCGTCCGGCCGGACTGCCGGGTCGGCAACGACGCGCTGATCTACTTCCAGCGCATCGACGCCTGACCCCCGCGACCCTTCTGACGCTTTTTCGTCGATGGCGGCTGCGTCCAGAACCACGCGCCCGCGGCCGCCGCGAGGTACGGCGGACCGACGGTGCCGCCAGGCGCGAGCAGTCCGGCTGATCCCTCCAGGACGAAGGAGAGCGCCGCGGACAGCACGGCGTAGAACACCGCGACGAGACGCACCGGCACTCCTCGCGCGCCGCCCGCGCCACGCTCCGCGGCAATCGCGCAGAGGATCCCGATGCCGGCCGGTACGAGGAGCGAGAAGTAACGCACCTCGACATACTGCTGGCCGACGAACCCACTCAGGACGGCCGTCAGATGGGCGAGCACCGCGGCCCCGACGACCGCGCGCAGGTCGACCGGCGGACGGGGCGCCGTGGCACTGCTGCGCCCCCCGCAGACCTGGCAGCCACCACCGGTAGCAGCAGCCGCATCGGCCGAGCAGCGTGGTCGGGCACACACCGGGCACGCGTCTGCCGCCGGTCGGGACGGGTGGACCGCACAGCGGTCCGCCTGAAGAGCGGCGGGCCCAGCAGTTTCGACGGCAGTCAGCACGCGCGAATCCTCGCACGCGCCGCGTGCCGTCCGCCGATCGTCATCATTCGGCGGAATCTGCACGTGACTACCATCGGTTGACCCTGGCGGACGACGTAACGCCGGACCCGCCGGGACCGGACCACATACGAGAGGCGACACCCCGTGAGCGGCACCACCAGAGAAGTGATCATCATCGGATCGGGTCCGGCCGGCCTGACAGCCGCCCTCTACAGCGCCAGGGCCGAGCTAGCACCCCTGGTGGTCGAGGGGATCGCCGCGGGCGGACAGCTGATGTTGACCACAGAAGTGGAGAACTTCCCGGGCTTCCCGACCGGAATCATGGGTCCGGAGCTGATGGACAACATGCGGCAGCAGGCGGAGCGGTTCGGTGCGGAGTTCCTCACCGACGACGTGTCGCGGGTGGATCTCACCGGCGAGATCAAGCGGGTCTGGGTAGGCGACGTCGAACACACCGCACGGACCGTGATCATCTCGACCGGAGCCAAGGCCAACTGGCTCAACCTGCCCAACGAGCAGCGCCTCATCGGGCGTGGGGCGTCGAGCTGCGCGACCTGCGACGGATTCTTCTTCCGCGACCACGACATCGCCGTCGTCGGCGGCGGCGACTCGGCGCTCGAGGAGGCCACCTTCCTCACCCGGTTCGCCAAGTCAGTGACCGTGTTGGTACGCCGGGACGCCCTGCGCGCCAGCAAGATCATGCAAGAGCGGGCCCACGCCAACGACAAGATCAGCTTTCGGTGGAACGTCGCCGTCGAGGACGTCCTCGGCGCCGAGACGGTCGAAGGCCTCGTGCTGCGCGACACGGTCACCGGCGAGCAGTCGACACTGGCAGTCACGGGGCTCTTCGTAGCCATCGGCCACACACCCAACACCGGGCTATTTACCGGTCAGGTCGACCTCGACGACGCCGGCTACATCCGGGTCGATTCGCCCGGCACCCAGACCAACCTGGCCGGCGTATTCGCCTGCGGCGACGTCGTGGACCACATCTACCGGCAGGCCATCACTGCCGCTGGGACCGGCTGCGCGGCCAGCCTCGATGCGGAACGTCATCTCACCGCCATTGAGGTGGCCCACCCCCAGGGCGCTCAGGTCAGCCAGGTCGCCCAGGCCTAGCGGGTCAAGCGGGTCGATGACCGGGGCACTCGCGTCGGGACGCGCCATCCGCGCGGATGCCTCCGGGTCCACTGCGGCCGGCACCAAGCCGGGCCGGACCTCAGCCCGCGGAGCGACCACATGGGGGACAGGAACCGTGCGCGTCTGCGCGGGAGCGAGCGGACTGGCCGGGGCCGTCTCGTGGTCCCGGAGCATCCGGGCCACTGGGAAGCCACCGTCGTCTGCCGACGCACCCACCATCTCGGGCACACCCAACGGGTTCGCGGGGATCACCTGCCGCGCCGCTGGCGACGCCAAGAGCGGCGGGGCGATGGCGTTGCTTTCGGGGGCGTTGCTTTCGGGGGCGGAGCCGACAACCGCACCATGACTCGTCGCCTTCGGGAGAACTGGTGCGGCCGCGGGCACAGCGGGTGCATTCGTCACAGAGCCGCCGAGCATCGGGGCGGCGGTGACCGCAGACGCCGCTGTACGCCGGGCCCGGTCACGATCTGCCTTGGACGGCGCACCATCGCGCAACCAATCGCTGAACCACAACGCCACGAGCGTAGGTACGAGCGGGAGCAGCACCGTGAAGAGCGTCGACACGCCGAGACCGACGGTCGGCCCCACGCGGTCACCGTCCTCGAGGCGCTCGCCAGTGATCGCCGCGATGACCAGGCCGAGCACCGACGACCACCCGGCATAGACGGCGATCCAGGCCATCACCGCCAGTGGGTAGCGCCCCAGCTTTCTCATGAGGTCCAGTGTAAGGAGCACCGGGCAGTAGCCTCGATGGAATCGGCGGACCTCGCGTAGCGTTGCTGACGATGCCCAGACATTCCAACCCAGACATCCAACGACGCATCGCATTCATCAAGGAGTCCACCGTGGGAGCCAGCACCAAGATCGTCACCGATGCGACCTTCGACGCCGAGGTCCTGCAGAGCGAGACCCCGGTGCTCGTGGACTTCTGGGCCGAGTGGTGCGGGCCATGCAAGATGGTCGCACCGGTCCTCGAGGAGATCGCCGCCGAGCATGCCGGCAAGATCACCGTCGCGAAGATCAATATTGATGAGAACCCCGAAGTGGCGCGTCAGTACCGGATCATGTCGATCCCGACGATGTCGGTCTTCTCCGGTGGTGAGATCGTTAAGACCATCGTCGGCGCCAAGCCGAAGACGGCTCTGCTCAAGGATCTCGAGAGCTACCTCTAAGAGCGCGCCGGCGTCTCGGGGGCCGCGGGCCTACGGCGTACGGCGGCGCGCGAGCTCGGCCCAGGCGGTGACCCGGTCACGCCCCGCGCGCTTGGACGCGTAGAGCGCTGTGTCTGCCGCGCTGATGAGCTGCTCGCCCCCGTCGAGCGCCCGCGACCAGGTCGCGACGCCTGCACTCGCGCTGACTGACACGGTGAGCTCCGCCGAGTTGAGCTCGAGCAGCAGACGCTCGGCGCTGTGCAACGCACCCTCCTCGGGGCAGTTCGGCAGGATGACCGCGAACTCCTCCCCACCGTACCGAGCCACGGTGTCGATGCCGCGGGAGTACTGGCTCAGGACGCCGGCGACTTCACGGAGCACCTGGTCGCCAGTCTGGTGCCCGTGGGTGTCGTTGAGCACCTTGAAGTGGTCGAGGTCGAGCAGCACCAGGCTGAACGCGACCCCGGTCCGCCTGGCCCGCTGCACCTCGACCTCCAAGGTCTGGTCGAAGCTCCGGCGGTTGGCGATGCCGGTGAGACCGTCACAGGAGGCCTGCTCCTGCACCCGTTCCATCAACCAGGCGCCGCGCAGCGCTAGCGCCGTCTGCGACGCGAAACGCTCCAGCATGTCGACGACGCGGCGCTCCACCCGCGATCCGCGGCGCAGGTCGTGCTCGACGACGAGAGTTCCCACGGCGCGACCGTCGACCGTCATGGGTACGACGATGAGGTTGCCCGCGCCCGGCAGCATCGCCGAGAGCCATGGGTCGACGCTCGCGTCGAGCCCACCGACAAGCAGCGGCCCGTGGTCGTGGTGGCAGCGCCGCACCACCGAGTTCTCAGCAAGGGTGCCGTCCGAGGTTACGTCGTCGACCGCACCGACCGACGCTAGCAGTCGTCGCCGTCCATCCGGACGATCGGCCAGCAGCAGAGCGCGCCGAGCCCCGAATGCGTCGGTGCTCGCCTGGACAAGCTGGTCGCCGACCTCCTGCGGATTGTGTGCGGACTCCAAAGCTGAGGCCAGTGCTGCCAGCGCTTCGAGGTCGTAACGGCGCCGGCGCAGCTCGCGCTCGTTGACGGAGGAGAAGGTGGCAGTCACCAAGGTGATCATCCAGAAGGCGGCGACGTATCCGACGAGGTGCAGGTTGATCCGGCCCGGGTCGACGCCGGCTATCGACGAGGTGGCCGGTAGCAACCCGTCTTTCTCCAGCTGGTAGCCGACGAAGAGCAGCACGGAGTGCCACAACGCCACCTTGAGACCGGTGCGGTCGGACGCCAGCAAGGCGACCATCGCCAGGTGCACGATTGCGAGGTGCCGCAGCGGACTCGCGACACCGCCGGTGAGGTGTGCCGCCGACGCGATGAACACGCCGTCCAGGAGGAGCAGGCCGCCGAGCAGGTACAACGCGCGCTGCCCGAGCGCACGCCACGCCACATGGCCCAACGCCACAAGTGCTGCGTAGGCGCTAGTCAGGATCAGCACTCGGGAGGTGTCGATGCCGACGCGCCGGTCGGCCGCCACCAAGGTCAACACCGTGACGGCAGCGACGAGTCGAAAGCCGAGCAGGTACCGCATCCGCTCGGCGAGCGGTACCAGGTCCTGACCGCCTACGTCAGGATTCGACGGCGCCGTCATGAGTCCACTTTCGAGGTGCGCGGAGCGAATGAGAGGTCCCGCTCCGGGTGCACCGGAGCAAGGGCGAGCTTGGGGTCGCGCTTGTCGATTTCGTGTTGCGCGAGCAGGAACAAGAGCACCAGCAGGAGCAAGAAGAAGGGGAACGTCGAGCCCTTCGCCACCGCATGCGCAAGGCGGCCCGCGGCCTCCACGACTGGCCGTTCGCCGACGGACGCAGGCAGCGCTCGTTGGGCGACGGAAGGCCGCTGCGAAGTGCCGCTGCTTGGCACGTGAACACTCGCGGAGCGCGGACGGGACTCAATGTCCGACGGGACCTGACTGTGGAGTGACGACGGAAGAGAGTGTGCGGCCGAACGTCGTACCGACCCGGCAACTGACCCTGGCCGAACCACGGCGTCCGGCAGCACCTGGGTGACATCAGTCGGTGCTGGAAGGACCTCCGGCTGCCCGCCGGAGTCAGACTCCGGATGCGGGATCGGCTGTGGGTCTGCCACCGGAGCCAGCTGCGGCTGGGAGTCGACCTCCGGGGCCAGGTGCGGCTGCGGCGCGGGAAGCGGAGCGGGTTGCGGTTGCGGCTGCGGCTGCGGCTGCGGCTGCGGCTGCGAGTCGGCCACCGGCGCCCTCGTCACGACGACGATCTCGCTGGGGTCCACTGTCGAGGTGACCGTGTCATTTGCGGGGTTCGGCTCGACCCCGTTTGAGGTGGCCGCGCCACTGACCGGGAACGGCACCGCTGTGGAAGGAGCGACGTTGAAACCGCCGCCGACGGTGCCGGCGGGAATGACGTTGCTACCCGTCACGTCGGTGGGTGCAGCCGCGGTGGGTGCAGCCGGGATGGGTGCAGCCGGGATGGGTGTGATCGTGTCGATCCGGCCGTTGTCACCGGCGTCAACCGGCAGCAGCACCGGCTGCCCGGTGCCGACGACCCCGCCCGCGTTGGGATCGACGACACCACCCGTGCCGACGACCCCGCCCGCGTTGGGATCGACGATGACGGGTCCCAGTGGCGCGGTAGTCGCCCCGTTGCGGCAGGCCAGCGCCTCGACGCCCGGACCGCCGAGGGTCAGCACCTCGTCGACAACTCCCGTGAGCTTGCTGATCCGGAAGATCCGCTCGGTCGTTCCATAGAGCTGGCCCTCGGGAGTGAAGCTCAGTCCGCTGATCCCAGTCGTGCCGGTCTTGCCGACCGTGGTCACCCCGCCCGTCGTCAGGTCAACGGTGAGCAGTGCGTCGCCCTTGATCCCGTTGTTGACCAGCGCCGTCGCATACATGACACCAGTGGTGGGGTCGATGGCGATGTCGGCGACGTCCGCGCCGTCCTTCTTCTCAAGCAGCAGGTAGTCGTTCCCGCCGAATGCGGCGGGCACAGCGGCGCCGGTGGAAGGATCGAGAACGATGATCGCCTCGCGGTCGGCGTCGGGTCCCTTCTTGCCAACACGCTCCACCAGCGCGTACAGCGTCCCGGTCGGTGAGAACGTGAGGCCGACGAGCGGGTCGAACTGGATCAGACCCGCGGGACCAGAGCCGCTGCCAGCCGGGCGATCCAGCCGGCTGAACTCGCCGGTCGTCACGGAGACTGTCCCGAAGTAGCCACCGCTCGCGGCATACAACGTGTCGGTGCCCGCTCGGAATGTTGCGCCATCCACGTGCGTCGCGGACGTCGCGACTACGACCTGCGTCGGCGCATCCGCAGTGAGGTCGATCCGAACCAGCCCGGTCTGGCTGATGGCGTAGCAGGCGTCGCCCGTGGCCGCGTACGACGTCCCGACATCAAGGACGACCGGAAAAATCGCCACGCCCGCGACGAGCACGACGCTCACGGACCGACGCAATCCACCCAT
>JBKJUS010000038.1:0-3269 GCA_046590575.1 Mycobacteriales bacterium
CTGGGTGGATCTGGTGTTCGCGTGTCCGAGCCAGAGCGCGATGCTGCTGGTGTCGATCCCGGCTTGCAGCAGGTTCATCGCGCAGGTGTGTCGCAGGGTGTGCGGGCTGATTGTCTTGCCGGCCAGCGACGGACAACACCGAGTTGCGGTGGCGACGTGCTGGGCGAGCAGCCGGGCGACGGCGTCGGTGGACAGGTGCCCGCCGGTCCTGGCGGGGAACACCGGATCGCTGGGGGCAGCGCCGCGTTGGGCGAGCCACGCTGAGAGCGCTTTGGCGGTCGGTCTGCTCAGCGGGGTGGCGCGTTCGCGGCGGCCCTTGCCGGTGCAGCGCAGGTGCGCACCGACACCGAAGGTGACGTCGTCCACGCGCAGCGCGGTGAGCTCGCTGACCCGCAGCCCGGTCTGTGCTGCGACCGCGAGCAGCAGGTGATCACGGCGCCCGATCACGGTGTCCTGGTCGGGGGCCTCGAGCAGCGCGTCGGTCTCAGCGCGGGTCAGGAAGGTGACCAGGGTGCTGTCGGCGCGTTTGGTGGGGATCGCCAGGACGTGCGCGATGAGGTCGGCGTGTTCGGGGCAGCGCAGCGCGGCGTAGCGGAACAGCGAGTGGATCGCGGTGAGCCGCAGGTTGCGGGTCGCGATGCTGTTGCCCCGGCTGGTCTCCAGGTGGTCTAGGAAGCCGGCGACGAGCCCGGCGTCGAGCTCGGCGAGGTCCAGCTTCGAAGGAGCGATGCCGTGGGTGTCTTGGGTGAAGAGCAGCAGCAGCCGGTAGGTGTCGCGGTAGGCGGCGACGGTGTGCTGGCTGACCCGGCGGGCGGCAAGCCGGTCGGTGAAGAACCCTTGCAGGACCGGCGCCAGCCGGCTCACTGGGTCACCCCCGCGTCTGTTGCGGCGTGGCTGTCACGGCGTTGGCCGAGGACGTTCATCAGCTCGGGGACGGCTTGGAAGTACCAGTAGGTGTGGGTCGGGTTGACGTGCCCGAGGTAGGCCGACAGGGCGCCCAGCCGGGGTTGGACGGCCAGCCCGGCGGCGTGCCAGTCCCGCAGGGTGTGCACCGCGAAGGTGTGCCTCAGGTCGTATGCGCGTGGCGCCCGCTGCCCGGGCGGGGCGCTGATCCCGGTCGCGGCCAGCAGCCGGCGGAACGTCTCCGACGGGCCGGTGGTGTGCAGCCGCTGGGCGGTGCCGTCCACGATCAGCGGGCAGCCCTGCGCCTGGCGGCGCTGGCCTTCTCGCGGCAACGCCTCGCGCTGCTGCTGGTAGTCGGTCAGGGCGGTCAAGGCACTGGGGTGCAGGGGGATCTGCCGGGTCCGTCCCCACTTCGAGCAGCGGATCAGCAGCAGGCCCTGACCACTGTCGTCGGTGTGCAGGTCGGTGTCGTCGAGGCGCCAGGCCTCCCCGGGGCGCAAGCCGGTGGCGGCCAGCAGCCCGATCAGCGTCCGCGCCCCGGCGGCCCACAACGGGCTGCGGATCGTGGCCGTGGCCTCGAGCAGCGCGGTGATCTGCTCGGCGGTGAAGATGAACGGCGCCCGGCGTTGCAGCGGCCCGCCGAGGAGCTTGGCGGGGACCTGTTCGCAGTCGGGGTCGAAGGCGCGCAGGTACTGGGCGAACAGGCGCACGATCGAGGCCCGGCGGGCCACCGCCGCCGGGCTCAGGCCCGGTCGGGCCTCGGCCCAAGTGGCGGTCATCGACACTGTCACCGTGCTCACCCCGCGGGCCGCGGCGAAGGAGACGTACTCGCCGAGGACCTTCTCCTCGGCCAGCAGCCGGTAGCCCAGCGCGCGGCGCAGCGCCAGGTAGTCGCTGGCCCGGGCGGCCAGGACGGCGCTCATCGCCCGGCTCCCGGCCAGGCGCGGGCCACCGGTGCCAGCGCGGCGACGTCGAGGCGGGCGTAGACGCTGGTGACCTGCTCGCCGTGGTGGCGCAGCACCTGCCCGACCTCACGCAGCGACGCGCCACCGCGCAGCATCCGGGTCGCTGCGGTGTGCCGCAGCCGATGCGCCCCGATCACCTCGGGCAGCCCGGCGCGGGCCGAGGCGGTGCGCGGGATGAACACCACCCCGTTGCGGCTCAGCGGCCCGGCCGGGGCCACCGCCCGCAAGAACACACTGCGAGACGGGCCCGTCGGTCTGGCCCGCAGGTAGGCGACCAGAACCTCCCCGACATCAGCCGGCAGCGGCAGCCGATCGCGCCGCCCGCCTTTGCCGCGGACCTCGATCTCACCGGCGCGCCAGTGCAGGTCCTCCAGGTGCAGGCAGGCGATCTCGTTGGCCCGCAGACCCAAGCGCAGCATCAACGTCATCACCGCCCGGTCCCGCAGGCCGTTGGCGGTGGCCAGATCACAGGACGCGAGCAGCGCGCCGACGGTGGTCTCGTCCACGGCCTTGGGCAGCTGCGACTGGCGGAACCCGGCCGGCGCGGGCACCGTCCCGGACAAGTCACGCCGGGTGTGCCCGGCGGCGAACAGGAACCGGCAGAAGCAACGCAACGTCTCCGCGACCGTACGGGTCCCGGCCACCGTCGAACGCGACGCGTGGTCGAAGAGGAACCCGTGCAGGTCCTGCACCCGCAGCGAGCGGACCGGCCAGCCCGGCCCATGCCCGGCCAGCATCGCCCGGCAGAACCGGGCCGCCAGCTCCGCCCGGTGCTGCACCGTCGACGGCCCCAGACGGCGCCGCGAGCGCAGGAACTCCGCGTACTCGGCGACCAGCAGGCCCGCCGCGTCCAGCTCGCGTGGCGCGACCGCAGGGACCAGCCCCGCCGTGCGGAGCAGACCCAGCACTGGACCCAGCCGGCGCAGTGCCACCGGCCGGTCATCCGCCCGCGCGCCGACGAGAAGCTCCTCGACGCGAACCTCGGTCAACCCCTGCAGAGCGACCTGCGCTGCGACGCACCGTCGGTCCAGCAGCCGCAGCAGCGCCAGGTGCCCCACCACCGTGCCCGGCGTGTAGCCAGCCTCCAGCAGACCCGCTCTGACCAGTTCGACGTGCCCGGCCAACGGGCCGCGAGCCGTGCCCTGTGATCGTGTTCCCATCGCTCCTCCTCGGATAGCCCCGTAGGAGGACGGTCGAACAAGACCCGCAGTTATGCCGAGCAGCCCGCGGGCACCAGCCCGCCGATCAGCACGATTTCAACGCCAACGACGACGAGGTCGGCATAACCACGACCTCGGCATACGTATCGCTATGCCGCGCGCGGCATAGAGATACAAGGGTGTGTCGGATGCTCGGGGGGTGGAGTGAGACCGTCGGACGAGGCTGGCGGGAAGGTGGAGG
>JBKJUS010000063.1:0-2982 GCA_046590575.1 Mycobacteriales bacterium
GTCGGTCGACGATGCACCCAGCCGAGCCGGCGATGGCAGCGACCCTGCCGTCCTGCCGATGGCGCTGATCGGGGTTGCCGTCGTCGCCGGGCTCGCCGCTTTGCTCGCCTTCTTCAACGGGCGGGCGGGGTTCGGGCTCGTGATGCTCGGGGTCACCGTGCTGCTGCTGTGGTGGGCGAGCGCGAGCTGGGTGACCCCGATCGAGGTCAGCGTCAGCCGCGGCATCGTCTACATCGACCAGGGCGACAGCAAGCACCGCTTCGACCTCCGCAACGAGCGGACCCAGGTGGAGATGAACGGCCAGCCCGGGGATCGCGACTGGGAGGTCCGGTTCCTACGCCGGGGACTGGACCCTTTCGTGGTCCGCGACGCGATGGTCGACGCCCCGAGCTTCGTCACCCGCTTGCGCGAGTGGCGCCCCGACCTCTGACCGCCGAAGTGCGCGAAGTGGCCCCCCGAAGTGCGCCAAATGGTCCGCCGAGGTGCGCGAAACGGCCCTCGATGTAGTGACGACTGTCGCAAGCGAACGCCGTTTCAGGCGGCCATCCACAGCCTCGAGAGCTGCCTGATTAGAAACCAAGCAACGCAGGGCACACGGACCCGCATGATCGAACTTCCCGACGGACCGTTCCTCCGGAGTGAGATAGCGGCGCTCGGCATCACACCGAAGCAACTGCGCAAACTCCTCGAAGACGACGTCGTACGCCGTGCGTTGCACGGGGTGTTCGTCCGAACCGATCTCGAAGACACCCAAGCACTCCGTCTCGCATGTGCGCGCCTGGTGCTTCCGGAGCACGCTGTCGTTTCCGACCGGAGTGCGGCGTGGCTGCACGGCATCGACTGCTACGACTACGCCGAGCTGGTCCTCGGGCCGCGCCTCGAGATCGTCTCGACCAACGGCCACGAACCGGTGCGACGGCCTGAACTGCTCGGCGGGAAGCGGGGCCTCAGTCCCGAGGAAATCTGCGAGATCGACGGGGTGCTGCTGACAACACCGCTACGTACTGCGTGCGACGTGGCGTGCTTGCGCGGCCGTCGACGGGCACTCGGCGTGGTCGACGCATTTCGCCGAGAGTTCGGCCTGGAGGAGGGCGACTTCCTGCACCTCCTGCCACGGCTGGGTGGACGGCGCGGCGTCATTCAGCTCCGGGAGCTGGTGCCACTCACCAGCCCTCTACCAGAGTCGATGCCCGAGTCGTGGACCCGGATGACGATCATCGACGAGCATCTGCCAGTACCGAAACCCCAGGTGTGGGTGCTCGTCCCTGGATACGGCTACGTGCGGCTCGATCTCGCCTATGAGGAACTCAGGATCGCGGTCGAGTACGACGGTGAGGAGTTCCACACCAACGAAGAGGACAAGAAGGCCGACGCGGCGCGGCGTACGGCGCTGCGCAAGGCTGGCTGGATCGTGATCGTCGTACGCCGGGACGGGTTCTCCGGCCCAACCCGAGATGCCTGGCTCGGGGAGCTCAAGAACGCCCTGGCCGAGCGTCTTCCCGCGCAGTCCAGGAAGCGGGTCTACTCACGCGGCGAGCGCCTGCCGAGACGCCGCAGCCGATCCCTCGTGTGAGCGCAACCACCCGCACCTCGTAGGGCCACATCGCGCACCTCGTAGGGCCACATCGCGCACCTCGCGGGGCCGTTTCGCGCACCTCGTGGGGTCAGAGGGCGGCGCGCAGCCGGGTCGCAATCTCCGCGTTGGCGGCCCTGGCCCGCGTCCCGGGAAGCAGGATGTTGAAGAAGCCGTGGATCTGGTCGGGGAACCGCTTCAGCTCCACGTCCACTCCGGCGGCCACCAGTTGCCGCGCGTAGGCCTCGCCCTCATCGCGCAGCGGATCGAAGCCCGCCGTGACGACGTACGCCGGAGCCAGGCCCTCAGGCAGGTCCGCGTGCAGCGGCGAGACGCGAGGGTCGCGCAGGTCGAGTCCCGGCGGCAGGTAGCTCGCGTTGGCCAGCTCCATGAACTCCTTGGTCAGGTAGAAGCCCGCGCCGAACATCTCCAGGCTCCTGGTGTCGCGGGCCGAGTCCGAGACGGGGTAGACCAGCAGCTGGAACGCCAGCGGCCATCCCCGGCGGGCCGCCTCGATGGCAGTGACCGCCGCCAGGTTGCCGCCCGCCGAGTCGCCTCCGACGGCCATCCGGGTGGGGTCGGCGCCGAGGGAAGCCGCGTTGTCGACCACCCACTGATAGGCGGCCAGAGCGTCGTCGTACGCGGCAGGGAAGGGGTCCTCTGGCCCGAGGCGGTACTCGACGGACAGCACTTGGACCCCTGCCCGCACGGCCAGGAAGCGGCACGGGGCGTCATGGGAGTCCAGGTCGCCGTAAACGAAGCCACCGCCGTGGAAGAAGACCAACAGCGCCGAGGTGGGATCGGTCGGGGTGTAGAGCCGCGCCGGTAGGCCGGCGACCCTGAGGTCTCGTGTGGACCCGATCGGTTGGCGGCCGCCGGTCAGCTGTGCCTGGTGCAGGATCTCCTCGCGCCCCTGGGGAATCGGGAGCGTCTCTGCCGCAGGCAACCGGACAACGCGTTGGAGCCGCAGCATCAGCTGCGCGTCGACCGCCAGGGTCTGCCCGTCGATAACCAGCGTCCGCCCGGCCAGGGCACGCTGGAGCCGTTCGGGCAGGCTCACCGCCGCCCGCAGGGCGCCCTCCTCGATCGTCTCCACCACGCTCACGAGGGGCAACCTATCGCCGGTCACCCGGAGTTCACCGTCCGGTGTCAGAATCTGGTTCATGCCCCTCGAGATCGTCTCCAACAACGTGGACATGGCCGACGACGAGCGCGTCCCGGACGAGCCGTACGACGTCGAGGTTCCGTATGAGCCCGACCCCGAGGCGGTCGCGGCGCTCGCGAAGCACGAGAACCGCTTCCTCGACCGCGAGCTGTCGTGGTTGGCATTCAACCAGCGGGTGCTGGAGCTGGCCCAGGACCGCACCCTGCCGCTGCTCGAACGGGTCCGCTACCTGGCGATCTTCACC
>JBKJUS010000081.1:0-11336 GCA_046590575.1 Mycobacteriales bacterium
ATGTCCTACGGTCTGGCTTACGGGCTCTCGGCGTATGGTCTCGCGCTTCAGCTGCAGATCACGCCGGACGAGGCGAAGGAGCAGATGGCGGCCTATTTCGAGCGTTTCGGCGGCGTCCGTGACTACCTCCGCGACATCGTGACCCGGGCCCGCAGCGACGGCTACACCGAGACCATCTTGGGCCGTCGGCGATACCTTCCCGACCTGGTGAGCGACAACCCGCAGCGCCGGCAGATGGCCGAGCGGATGGCGCTCAACGCTCCGATCCAGGGATCCGCGGCGGACATCATCAAGCTGGCCATGCTGCGGGTGGACCAAGCACTCACGACCGAGCGTCTGCGTTCGCGGCTGCTCCTGCAGGTGCACGATGAGCTGGTGCTCGAGATCGCCCCGGGCGAGCGCTCAACGGTCGAGGAGTTGGTGCGCCGGGAGATGGGCGCGGCGTTCCCGTTGACCGTCGCGCTCGAGGTCTCCCTCGGCATCGGCCGCACCTGGGACGAGGCCGGCCACTGATCCGGCTGCCGGCCAACGACCGCCCGAAATTGACTGGCCGACGCGGAGGGTGAATGCCATGACAGCGCAGGGAGACCAACACGGCCGGACACATCGGCTCGAGCTCGCCGACGCGACGCTGCGCGAGTGGGATGCCACCGTGCTCGAAGCGAGCGGCGAGGGTGTGGTGCTGGACCGCAGCGCGTTCTACCCGGGTGGGGGAGGGCAGCCACCCGACCACGGCGTTCTGCTGTGGGGTGGCGTGCAGAGTCGTGTGGTCGGCGTGCGCAAGGGTGATGACCTGCTGCTCCAGCTTGCTGAGGGGGACCCGGTGCCCGCGACCGGCTCCACGGTGCGCGGTGCGATCGAGGACGAGCGGCGTACGGCGTTGATGCGGACCCACTCCGCGCTGCACCTGCTCGGGGGCGTCGTCTTCCGGGAGTTCGGCGCCCTGGTGACGGGCGGCAACATGGAGCCGTTGTCGGGCCGGCTCGACTTCGACCTGCCGGAGGTCCCGGAGGGCTTCAAGGACCGGATCGCCGAGCTGTGTGCCGTCGAGGTGGCGACCGACCGGCGCATTGACGTTCGGGTCCTGCCTCGCGACGAGGCCTTCGCGATTCCCGACATCATTCGCACCGCGACCAACCTGCTGCCGCCGGGTCTCACCGAGGTGCGCATCGTCGACATCGTGGGCCTCGACGCGCAGGCCGACGGCGGCACCCATGTGGCTTCGACCCGGCAGATCGGTGGCATCGAGGTGGTCAAGGTCGAGAGCAAGGGAAAAGCCAATCGGCGCCTGCGCATTGCCCTGAGGTGAGACTGAGGTCCGGCGGGTTTGCGACGCCGGGTTTCGCGGTACGGGGTAGGCGAAGAAGAGTCACCGCACCGCCTCTCCGTCGCACCACCAGCGAAGCTGATCAGCACTGACAAGCGCAGTCCTCACCTGAGGGTCTGCGCTTTCGTCATCGTCGGCTTCGTGCGGCTTGCTGGTGACCCAGATCGTCGTGCCGGGGATGAGCGCGCCGCGCAGCGCACTCCACTGCGGGTAGGACGTGACGTGACCGCGTGGCCACCCCGGCTCCAGCAGGTCGACGACCGTCAGACCGGCGGCGACGATCTCTCTGATCCGGTCGCCCAAGGTCCGGTGGTGCTCGACGTACGTGGCCTGACCTGACTCGCTTTCCTCCACGTAGGGCCGGCGGTCGAAGTACGACGAAGACACCGTCAGCCCGGCCGGACCGGGATCGTCCGGGAAGCACCACCGCAACGGGTGGCTCACCGAGAAGACCCATCGGCCGCCGGGCCGCAGCACCCTGGCCACCTCGGTCATCACCTGGGCGCTGTCCGCGACGAATTGGACCGCTCCGTACGCCGAGCAGGCCAGGTCAAAGGACGCGTCGGCGAAGGGCAGCGTCGTGGCATCGGCCTGGATGACCGGCACCGTGCCGCCCTGCGCGGCATCGAGCCGATGGGAGTGCCGGAGCTGAGCAAGGGAGAGGTCGATCCCCACGGCGTACGCGCCGCGGTCGGTCAGCCAGCGCGCGCACTGCGCAGCCCCGCAGCCCACCTCGAGCACATCCTGGTCGAGGACGTCGCCGAGCAGTCCTGCGACGTCTTCGGTGAGGCCTTCCGGGCACCAGAGGAACCCGGCGGCATGAAGGTCCGCCGCGTGCGCCGCCTGGTAGTCCTCGGCCTGGTGATCCCACCACGTGCGCTGGGCCGCCCGGGTCTCATCTGCGTCAACCCGCCGTCGGCCGACGCTGGAAGCCGTCTCCAGTGCCGACTCGGGGCTCTTCTGGTCCTCGGTCACGTCACCTGCGATCCTGCCCTACCGCGCGCTCGATTGACCCACCCTTGAGGCCCGGAATATCCTGACGGCAGCGCGACGGGCCTGCGCACGCCTCACCGAAGCAGGCTCGCCCTCGTCTGTCATCGTTTTTCGGCTTCTACGAGACCGTCCCTTCGACTCCTCGTCCACCGGCTACGGCAACTGACGAACAGGCCCGACGCGCTCGTCTACCCGTAGCCGGAGCCACTCTCTCGTGACGACCACCACCACCGCACCTGCCACCGCCTCGCCCGACGAGCCCTCGCGGAGCACCACGCCGCAGGTCGCGATCAACGACGTCGGTGACATGCAGGCGTTCATCGACGCCATCGACCTGACCATCAAGTACTTCAACGACGGAGACATCGTCGAAGGCGTGATCGTCAAGGTTGACCGCGACGAGGTGTTGCTCGACATCGGCTACAAGACCGAAGGCGTCATCCCCTCGCGCGAGCTTTCCATCAAGCACGACGTCGACCCGTTCGACGTGGTCAGCGTCGGCGACGAGATCGAGGCCCTGGTTCTCCAGAAGGAGGACAAGGAAGGCCGGTTGATCCTGTCCAAGAAGCGGGCGCAGTACGAACGCGCCTGGGGCACGATCGAGAAGATCAAGGAAGAGGACGGCATCGTCACTGGCACCGTTATCGAGGTCGTCAAGGGTGGACTCATCCTCGACATCGGCCTGCGCGGGTTCCTGCCGGCGTCTTTGGTCGAGATGCGCCGGGTCCGCGACCTGCAGCCCTACGTCGGGAAGCAGCTCGAGGCGAAGATCATCGAGCTCGACAAGAACCGCAACAACGTCGTGCTGTCCCGCCGTTCCTGGCTCGAGCAGACGCAGAGCGAGGTGCGCCAGACCTTCCTCACCACCCTGCAGAAGGGTCAGGTGCGGCCTGGCGTGGTCTCCTCGATCGTCAACTTCGGCGCTTTCGTCGACCTCGGCGGGGTTGATGGTCTGGTCCACGTCTCCGAGCTGTCCTGGAAGCACATCGACCACCCGAGCGAGGTGGTCGAGGTGGGCCAGGAGGTCACCGTCGAGGTGCTCGACGTCGACCTCGACCGCGAGCGCGTCTCTCTGTCGCTCAAGGCGACCCAGGAAGACCCGTGGCGGCAGTTCGCCCGCACCCACGAGATCGGCCAGGTGGTGCCCGGACGGGTCACCAAGCTGGTGCCGTTCGGCGCGTTCGTCCGCGTCGACGAGGGCATCGAGGGGCTGGTCCACATCTCCGAGCTGGCCGAGCGCCACGTCGAGATTCCCGAGCAGGTCGTCAACGTCGGCGACGAGATCTCCGTCAAGGTGATCGACATCGACCTCGAGCGTCGGCGGATCTCGCTCTCGCTGAAGCAGGCCAGCGAAGGCACGATCGGCGAAGCGGTCGGCTTCGACCCGGCGGCGTACGGCATGGACGTGCAGTACGACGAAGCCGGCAACTACGTCTACCCCGAGGGCTTCGACTCCGACACGGGCGAGTGGCGTGAGGGTTTCGAAGAGGCCCGCGCAACCTGGGAGTCGGCGTACGCGGAGGCGCATGCTCGGTACGACGCCCACCTGGCCGAGCTCGCGGCAAAGGCCGCTGCGCAGGCGGCAGCGGACATCGAGTCCGGCTCGGCGACGTCATACAGCTCGACCACCGAAGAGGTTGCCGAGACCGGCGGCTCGCTCGCCGATGACGACGCGCTGGCCGCTCTACGTACTCAGCTCGAGAGCGGCAACCCTGGCGACGCGGCCGTTGACACCGAGGCCGCCCCGGCCGCGGAGACTGCGCCGGCCGACGTCGACCCGGCAGAGCAGCCGGCCGAGTAGTCGGTCGAGCGGTCAGTCAGTGGCAGGATCGGCCCATGCGGGTCGGACTGACCGGGGGGATCGGCTCGGGTAAGACCGAGGTGGCGCGGCGGCTTGCCGCGCTCGGCGCCTTCGTCATCGACTACGACGCGATTGCGCGCGAGGTGGTGGCGCCCGGTAGCCCGGGCCTCGCTGCCGTGGTCGAGGCTCTGGGGTCTGCGGTGTTGGCCGCCGACGGGTCCTTGGACCGGCCGCGGGTGGCGGAGCAGGTCTTTGCCGACGCGGCGGCCCGACGTCGCCTCAATGCCGTGGTGCATCCACTTGTCGGCGCCGAGGCCCACGCACGGGCCTCGGCTGCGCCGGTGGGCGCCATTGTGGTCCACGACATCCCACTGCTGATTGAGAACGATCTTGCCGGTGCGTTCGACGCTGTCGTCGTCGTGTTGGCGGACACGCCCACCCGCCTCCGCCGCCTCGTCGGGCTCCGTGGGCTGACGCCAGACGACGCCGCGAGCCGGATCGCTGCGCAAACCGACGACGAGCAGCGGCGGGCGGCGGCGACGTACGTCGTCGTGAACGAGGGAGATCTCGAGGATCTGGACCGCGAGGTTGCGGCGGTGTGGGCGTCTCTGACCGCCGACGTCGCCGGCCGGTGACAGTGCACTGACCAAAATCGGGCTGTCTTGTTCAATCACCCGATCGAGTCGTTTGGTCACCTACAGTGGGATAACGGGTGGGGGTACCCAGCAGATACGGGCGTAAACATCATTCGGAGGGGATTTCTTCGTGCTTCTCTCTGGTCCGGCTGACCGTACGCGTGAGACCTGGTCGCCACTGCTGCGCATGCATGCCCTGGTCGTCGCCGGGCTGATCTTCGCCGGTGTCGCTGCCGCAGGCGCCGCTGCGGGCCAACTCGATCCGGTCCTGGTCGGAGCGCCGGCGACACTCGCTGCGCGCCTCGCGCCGGCCGTGCCTGCTCCGGTGAGCGCGGCTCGGCTGCCGGTTCCCGTACCGCGCGCGGGCCGCTCGGGTGGTGCCGTCGGCGCCGTACCCTCGGCCATACCTGGCGCGCGCTACCTGCCGACGGGCACAGGGATGTGGACCCACCAGTGGGACAAGACCGAGGGCGGCGATGCCAGCGCGATCGTCCGCCGGGCCACCCGGACGGGTCTGAGCCACATCTTCATCCGCACCGGCACCCGTAAGGGTGGCTTCGACGGCGGGCCGATGCTTGCCGAGCTGCTGCCGGCCACCCGGGGCACTGGCCTGAAGGTGATCGCCTGGGACTTCCCGATTCTGACCGACCCGAAAGCGGACGCGCGTCGACTGGCGCGGGCCGCGCATTTCGTCGCTCCCGGTGCGGGCACCCCGCGAGTTGCCGCGGTCGCCCCGGATATCGAGACCGGCGCTGAGGGCACCCGGCTGACCGGTCACGCCGTACGCATCTACTACCGCGAGCTGCGACGTCTGCTACCCGCCGACATCGCGATCCTCGCCACCGTGCCGTGGCCGTCGGAGAAGCGCGTCGGGCGTTACCCGTACGCGGAGACCGCCTTGTACGCCGATGCGTTCATCCCGATGGCCTACTGGATCAACCGCGACCCGCAGACCGTCACCCGGCAGAGCATGCGCTTCTTGCGTCGCTACGGTAAGCCGATCATGCCGGCGGGACAGGCCTACGACCCGCGGATCGACCGCCCGGAGCTCAACCTGCGGGCACCGTCCGCCAAGGCGATTGCGCACTTCATCCGTGCGGCCAAGGACCTCGGCGCACCCGCGGTCAGCCTGTGGGTCTGGCAGACCGCGGATGACAATCACTGGACCGCGATCGGCCGGGCGCGGCACCTTTTCAAGCCCAAGCCGGTGGTCCGCATCCCGAAGCCGAGCCTGCCCAAGCCGGGCAAGAAGCCAGCCCAGCTGCCGGAGCAGCCCTCCGACATGCCGAGGAGCCGACCTGCCCGGGGGGATCGCGACCTCTAGCGGCGGTGCGCTCGGCGAAGTGTTGTCTCACCCCCTGCCTAGACTCGTCGTGTGAGACCCGTCACCGACATCATCCGCACCGCAAACCGGTTCGAGGTCATCAGCGACTTCAGCCCATCCGGTGACCAGCCGGCCGCGATCGACGAGCTGGAGCGGCGGCTGCGGGCGGACGAGAGCGACGTCGTGCTGCTCGGCGCGACGGGCACCGGCAAGAGCGCGACGACGGCGTGGCTGGTCGAACGGGTGCAGCGCCCCACGCTCGTGCTGGCACCCAACAAGACGCTTGCGGCACAGCTGGCCAACGAGTTCAAAGAGCTCTTCCCCCGCAACGCGGTGGAGTACTTCGTCTCCTACTACGACTACTACCAGCCCGAGGCCTACGTCCCGCAGACGGACACCTACATCGAGAAGGACAGCTCGGTCAACGAAGAGGTCGAGCGGCTGCGCCACTCGGCGACGATGTCGTTGCTGACCCGACGCGACGTCATCGTCGTTGCGTCGGTGTCCTGCATCTACGGCCTGGGCACCCCTCAGGAGTACGTCGACCGCATGGTTCGGCTTCGGGTCGGCGACGAGCTCGAGCGGGACAAGCTGCTGCGCAAATTCGTCGATGTCCAGTACACCCGTAACGACCTCGCCTTCTCCCGAGGAACCTTCCGGGTGCGCGGTGACACCGTGGAGATCTTCCCGGTCTACGAGGAGCACGCGGTCCGGATCGAGATGTTCGGCGACGAGATCGAGAAGCTGACGACGCTGCACCCGCTGACCGGCGAGGTGATCGCCGAGCATGCCGAGCTCTTCGTCTTCCCCGCAACGCACTACGTAGCCGGACCGGAGCGCATGGAGCGGGCCATCTCGGGCATCGAGCTCGAGCTCGCCGATCGGCTGGCCGAGATGGAGAAGCAGAGCAAGTTGCTCGAAGCCCAGCGGCTGCGGATGCGCACGACGTATGACATCGAGATGATGCGCCAGGTGGGCTTCTGCTCCGGCATCGAGAACTACTCGCGGCACATCGATGGCCGGGCCGCCGGCACCGCGCCGCACACCCTGCTCGACTACTTCCCCGAGGATTTTCTGCTCGTCATCGACGAGTCGCACGTGACCGTGCCGCAGGTCGGTGGCATGTACGAAGGGGACATGAGCCGCAAGCGCACGCTGGTCGACCACGGCTTCCGGCTGCCTTCGGCGATGGACAACCGCCCGCTGAAGTTCGACGAGTTCCTCGACCGAATCGGCCAGACCGTGTACCTCTCGGCCACGCCAGGTCCGTATGAGTTGGGCAAGCAGAAGAAGTACGGCGTGCCGGTCGAGCAGATCATCCGGCCCACCGGGCTGATCGACCCAGAGGTCGTCGTCCGTCCCACCCAAGGTCAGATCGACGATCTTATTCACGACATCCGCGAACGGGCCGAGCGCGACGAGCGGGTGCTGGTCACGACGTTGACCAAGAAGATGTCCGAGGACCTCACCGACTACCTCCTTGAGCTCGGCATCCGGGTGCGCTACCTGCACAGTGAGGTGGACACGCTGCGACGGATCGAACTCCTGCGTGAACTGCGTCTCGGTGACTACGACGTACTGGTCGGCATCAACCTGCTGCGCGAGGGCCTCGACCTGCCCGAGGTCTCACTGGTGGCGATTCTCGACGCCGACAAAGAAGGCTTCCTGCGGTCGGGAACCTCGCTGATCCAGACGATCGGCCGCGCCGCGCGCAACGTCTCCGGCCAGGTGGTCATGTACGCCGACAAGATCACCGACTCGATGCGCAAGGCGATCGATGAGACCAACCGGCGGCGGGAGAAGCAGATCGCCTACAACGCTGAGCGCGGCCTCGATCCACAGCCGTTGCGCAAGCGCATCGCCGACATCATGGATGAGATGCGTCTCGACGACGGCTCCGACCGGGTGATGGCGCCGGGCGGCCGCGGCCGCGGACAGAGTCGTGGCAAGGCGCCGGTGCCCGGACTCGCGCTCGGACCGGGAAAGCACGCCAAGGATCTCGCCGGCATGCCGCGCGGCGAGCTTGCGCTGCTCATCCAGCAACTCTCCGACCAGATGCACGACGCGGCGCGCGATCTCCAGTTCGAGTTGGCCGCGAGGCTTCGCGATGAGATCGGCGAGCTGAAGAAGGAGCTTCGCGCAATGCAGGCTGCCGGCGTCTGAAGGGTGACCCTTGTCGCCGATCCGCGGGAGCGATTGACTTCACGTATCCGAGAGCCTGGGAGGCCGCTATGAGTTTCATCCAGATCATCGAGTACCAGTCCAGCCGTTTCGCTGAGATTCAGGCGCTGGTCGAGAAGTACCGCGCCAACGATTCCAGCGATACGGCTCCGGTACGTGGCTCCGTCACCGCTGACCGGGATCGGCCCAACACCTACGTGAGCATCATCGAGTTCGAGTCCTACGAGACGGCGATGAAGAACTCGGAGCGACCGGAGACAGGCGAGTTGTCGAAGCAGATGGCTGAGCTCTGTGACGCGCCGCCGAAGTTCTACAACCTCGACGTCCTCGACGAGATCTAGCCCGTCGCGCCGCTGCTGTTGTGAGCGGCTAGGGCGGAGGCGCCAGGTGAGCATGACGAAGGCTTGGAGAGCTGCGGTCTCACGTGTCAAAGAAGACACACCAGACCGCAGCTTCGGGGGAGCAGGGACGCTCAGTCCGGCGGATCGTCCCCGGTAAGTCCAGTGGTTTCCCTCGGAAGACAGTCTCCGTCGGTCACGGCGCCGAGGTGCCAGGTAAGCATGACGAAGTCCTTGCTCTCATCCGCGCCGGCGGCGGTGTAGGTCCGCAGTGCCGCTTGCGAAGCCGATCGACGTCATAACCCCGCTCGGCCTCGTCTGCCCAGCCCCGGATGTCCTGCTCCGAGACTGGCTTGCCGTTGATCTTCTCCATGCTCAACTCGTATGACGAATTTGGTGGGTCGGCACGGCTCCTACGCCCGCACCGACTACCAGCGGCGCGCCAACCATTCGGGGATGGAGGGGCGCTCGGCGCCCAGCGTCGTGTCCTTGCCGTGGCCGGGGTAGACCCACGTCTCGTCGGGGAGCTGGTCGAAGACCTTGGCTTGCAGATCGGCCATCAGCGAGTCGAAGTCCTCGGGAGATGTTGTGTTGCCAGGACCGCCGGGGAACTCCATCGCTTCTCGGGAAAGTCGCTCGCCGTCCAACCGTCGGTTGTTCCGTTCTTCGCGAGCCGTATTGCGCCCTGGGGCCAAGCGGAGCAAGAGCCTGGTATCGCGGGTCAGGCATTCTGGAGCAGGCGCTCGAGGTCGGCCTGGTAGCCGTACGGGAGGTGGATCATCCCCCGGTCGGCTTCGACGGCGCTTGCTAGCAAGTGGCGCTCGGCTGCATCCGGCTGGCGCAGGGCATGCTCGACGTTCAGGGCCAGCCAGATCTCGAAGTGCCGGCGGTGACGCTGCGGCTCCAGCACTGACGCGGCCGTGGCGGCGGCGAGGGGGTCAGCGACGGCACCCGCCAACCGCTCCGCGCGCAGCTGCAGCAGCGTGACGATCGGCGCCCACCGCCCGGCGGCCCCACCCGCGAGGACCTCGGCCGCCTGCTGGGGCTGGCCCTCGTGCAGCAGCAGCAGACCACGGGTCGCGGTGTGCATCGTGCGGAGGTCGACGCTGGTGCTTCCGGCCGCGTAGCGGTCCCACCGCTCCAGCAGCGTCCGCGCCTCTGCAGGCTGGCCCAGCTCGAGCAACGCGGTAACGCACCGGCAGACGAGCAGGTGGGCGTACCAGTGGCCGGAGCGCGGCAGCTGGCCCGCGGCTTGCGCCTGGAACAGCTCGACCACCTCGTCCGGGCGCCCCAGCAGCAGCAGCGCCGTCGCGACGTTCTGCTCGGCGACGCCGACAGTCATCGAGCCGCTGACGAGGTCGCGCCGGGCGGCTGACAGCGCCCGCTCCGGATCGACGTACCGCAGGTTGATCGACTCTTGATTGTTCACGTAGTCGTGCAGAAACTCTGCGCTCCACGGACTGTCCGCAGGCACGGCCGGCAGGCGCGCCTTCCAGCGGTCGACCAGGTCGATCAGGTCGTGCGGCTCGTCACCGGCCGGCCCGTCTTGGATGTCGAGGAGCAACCACAGGTCTGCCCGGTCCAGCTCTGCGGCCACCTGCCGCAGCCGTTCCTGGTGGCCGGGCAGGACGGTCGCGCCGTACTCGCTCTCGATGGTGCAGAGGTCGTCGAGCACCATGGCCACCTCGACGCTCGCCACGTCGCACGACGCAGCCATCCGCTCGTAGACCTCGACGGCCGCGGCGACGTCGCCGATCTCCCAGGCAAGGACCTCCCCGTACTTCGTGGGGAACCTCGTGACCCAGTCGGGGTGGGCCTGCTCCAGGGCTGTCTGCCACGCCGCGGTCAAGTGGTCCAGGTCGTCCTGCGCCACCTGCGTCCTGCGACGGTTCTGCTCCCGGCTGATGGTCCCCTCCAACTGGTGGCGGTCGGTGAACCACTGCAGGTGCCGCAGCCGGACCTGCTCGCGCTCGGATGCGGGCAGCTGCTCGGCGGCGAACGCGCGGATGCTGACGAGCAGGCCGTACCGGTCCTCGTCCTGACCGGGCAGGACCCGTACCAGGCTCTTCTCGGTGAGTCCTGCCAGGGCGTCGAACACGTCCAGGTCCTGTCCGAAGACCGCCTCGACGGTGGCGAAGTCGGCCGGACCCGGCAGTACGGACAGCCGCTGCAGCAGCAGCTTCTCCTCTGCCGACAGGTCGTCGTAGGACCAGGCGATCGTCGCCCTCAGCGTCTGGTGCCGACCCGGCATGTCCCGCGACCCGCCGGTCAGCACCGACAGCGCCTTGTCCAGCCGGGGCAGCAGCGCCTGCGGCGTCATCATCCGCACCCGGGAGGCAGCCAGCTCGATGGCCAGCGGATGACCGTCGAGCTGCTGACAGATCGCCGCCACAGCGGGGGCGTTGGCGTTGTCGACCACGAAGTCGCCGCGCACCGCTACAGCCCGGTCGACGAACAGCTGCACCGCGGCGTACGCCTCGAGGCTGTCCGCGGTAGCCACGGCATCCGCGGGTGGCAGCGTCAGCGGCGGCAGCGCGAGCTCGCGCTCCCCGCGCAGCCGCAGCGGCTCACGGCTGGTCGCCAGCACCCGCACCCCGGCAGCGCGGTCCAAGATCTGCGCCACGAACGGCGCACAGCCCAACACCTGCTCAAGGTTGTCCAAAACCAGCAGGTGTTGGGCTGTGCGCCGTTCGTGGCGCAGATCTTGGACCGCGCTGCCGGGGTGCGGGTGCTGGCG
>JBKJUS010000161.1:0-3665 GCA_046590575.1 Mycobacteriales bacterium
CGCCGCGCCAACGCCACCTCGCTGCGACCCAGGCTGGTCCGCTGCCCGGCCACCCAGCCACCCGCGGACCCCGCACCCGCCAACACGTACAGCTGACGGGTATCGACATCGGCGAGACGGTCCAACAGCGCCCCACGCAGCCGCTCCACCGCGACCAGCAGCACCGCCGCGTCAGCCAGCGCCACCGGCCCCGGCAGCGACGAGGGCGACTGCCCGACGACGGCGTCGACCGCCGCCACCAGCCCGGCCACCGGCGGCGAGAGCACCGACCCGGGCACGCCGGCAGCCCTCGCCGCAGCAGCACCGTCAGACGGCACGCGCCCGCCGGGGACGCGTCCCTGATCCGTTCCCATTGTATCGAACATATGTTCGAGAATAGGCGGCAAACCGCTGGGAAGCAACAGGTCGCCAACGAATGTGGACAACCAATTTGGGCTGCCCGAGTGACCATTTCGATGACCGGTGAGCGGGCTGAGGTGAGGCAGATGACGGGGTCGTCGACGTTGCAGTGGGCCGGGACAGTGCGGCTCGACGCTTCAGGCCCACTTCTTGGATCAGGGCCGCAGCACGTAGCCCGCGCCCCGCATGGTGTGAATGAGGCGCGGACCGTGTGCCTCCAGCTTCCGACGCAGCGCGCTCATGTGGACCTCGACGAGATTGACGTCGTAGGCATCGAATCCCCACACCTGGGTGAGCAATTGAGTCTTGGAAAGAACCTGGCCGGGATGCTGCATGAGCCGAGCCAACAGCTCGTACTCGGTGCGGGTGAGGTCCAGAGGGACGCCCGCGCGCAGCACGGTCCGCGCACCGTGGTCGACGACGATGTCGCTCACTTGGCGAGTCGCTGAGATCAGCAACCCGGCCCGTCGCAACAACGCTTGGATACGGGCGAGCAGCTCCGCCATCGAGAAAGGCTTGGCGAGGTAGTCGTCACCACCAGCCGCGAAGCCGGAGAGTCGGTCCTCCACGGTGTCGGCTGCCGTCAGAAACAGCACCGGCATCGAGCCGCTGGCCCGCAGAATCCGGGCGAGCGCGTAGCCATCCGGCCCCACCGGCAGCCGTACGTCGAGCACCGCCAGGTCGGGGCGGAAAGCCGCAGCGCGGCGAGCCAGGTCGGAGCCTTCCGCCAGGGCCAGGACCTCGTAGCCCTCGGTCGTGAGCGCAGCCTCGAGCGCCGTCCGGATCGGCAGGTCGTCCTCCACCACGAGCAACCGCGGCCGGGTGGTGTCCATAGAAAGCATCGTGCCTCATCCCCAACTTGAGTGTAGGAGGCACTCCTTCAGCAAAACTTCAGCCACTACTCAGGGTGACTTCAGGTGGATTTGGGACTTTCAAGGGACACCTGCGCCCGAGGGGGGCTAGGTGCATCGAATGGGGATGTCATGCCGATCAACTTCCGAAGCCGTATGAGCCTGCGGGCGCTAGCTGCCCTGTCGGCGGCCACCGCTGTCATCGCGTCGGGGATCCCGGCGGTCATGGCGGCTCCGCCGAGCTCCGGCACGGTCACGCTAATCGTGACGACCGTGCCCGGGGTGTCGGCCAGCCACCGGCAGGACGTCATCGCCCGCAACGGCGGTACGCCGGGTCGCTCCGTGGACCCGCTCGGCCTCCAGGTCGTCACGGTGCCGGCAGAGCAGCAGAACGGCTACCTGAAGCGGTACGGCAGCGACCGACAGGTCGCGCACGTCGAGGTCGAGCTTGGCCGCAAGGCCGCCTCGGCAGCGACTGACCCGGCGTACGGCTCGCAGTGGGCGCTCCCGAAGATCGGCTTCGAGGACGTGCACGGGACGGTCTCCCCCTCGGGGACCGCCACCCTCGCGGTGCTCGACACCGGCGTCGACGGCGCGAACCCGGACCTGTCCGGTCAGCTGGTCCCCGGCTGGTCGGCTTTCGGCACCGACCCAGCGCAGGACCCGAACGGCCACGGCACGGCCCTCGCGAGCATCGCGGCTGCTGCCACTGACAACGACTCCGGCATCGCCGGCGTGGCGTACGCCGGGGTCAAGGTCATGCCCGTCCAGGTGCTCGACGCCAACGGCCTCGGCCAGGACAGCGACGTCATCGCCGGCATCGTGCAGGCGGCAGACGCCGGTGCGGACGTCCTTCTCATGGGCTTCAGCAACCCCGGATACAGCCAGGCGCTGCAGGACGCGGTCGAGTACGCGTGGTCCAAGGGCGCGGTGCTCGTCGCCGCGACCGGCAACGACGGCTCGACCGCTCCGACGTACCCGGCTGGCGACGCGAAGGTCGTCGGCGTCTCCGCGACCGACCAGAACGACGTGCTGGCGTCGAGCAGCAACTCCGGCGAGGCCACCTTTCTGGGAGCTCCCGGAGTCGGCATCGAGGCTGACGCTGTCGGCGGCGGTACCCGTTCCATCTCGGGTACGTCGGCTTCAGCCGCTTTCGTCGCCGGTGCCGCAGCCCTTCTGAAGGCCAACGACGGCGCCTCGAACGGCGTCATCGTCGGCCGGCTCGCCCGAAACGCCGACCCGGCGGGATCCGTCGCCGACACCGGCAACGGTCGCCTCAACCTGGCTCGCGCGATCACGGACACCGGCACGGCGGCGGTCGTCCCGGCCGGCACCAATGGCGCCCTCACCGGCGGCCCCTTCGTCGGTCCATACGTTGCTGCGGACAAGAACCTCGTCATCACTTTCGCGGGCACGGGAACGGGAACGGTTGCTTTCAGCAACCTGAGCCTGAGCGAGGCGACCAGTCCGGCGGACTGCACCGCCACATGCACCCGTTCGTTGAACAACCACCAAACCGGCTTACTCACGGCGACGCCGAACTCCACCTCCACGTTTGCGGGGTGGAGCAACCAGACGTCGGCCGGCGGTGGTGGTTTCACGAACTGCACTGGCACGACGTGCAACTTCAGCTTGAGCAACAGCGCGCAGAGCCTGACCGCGACCTTCAACCTCAGGGCGCGGAGCACGACGACCGCCGTTGCTTGTGCTCCGACGACGATTGCGGTCGGGGCGGTCACCACTTGCACGGCCACCGTGACTGACAGTGCATCCGGGACGAAGTCGTCCCCCACCGGGACTGTGACGTTCAGCCAGAGCGGTGTGGCCGGCGCATTCAGTCCGGCGGCAGGGACCTGCTCTCTCGGAACTCCGACGGGAACATCCAGCACGTGCGCGGTGACCTTCACCGCGAGCACCAGCGGGACGGCCAACGTGTCAGTTTCGTACGCGGGAGCGACGCCTCACGCCACTAGTGCAAGCGTCGCCCCAGCGTCGGTCAACGTGACGGCGTCGACGACGACGACAGCGGCCGACAAGACGGCAGCCTACGGCGATGTGTCCGTCACGCTCACGGCGACCGTCGCACCAGCCTCGGTAAACGTTGGCACCGTCAATTTCGTGGTGACGGGTGTTTGCTCCGTGACCTCAGCCACGGTGACGGCGGGCAACGCGAGCGCAACCTGCACCATCCCAGCCAACAAACCAGTCGGCGGCTACAGCATCGCCTCGACCTATAGCGGTGGCACCGGGTTCGCCGGCAGCACGGGTGCTACGAAGACGCTGACGATCATCGCGAAGGCGATCACGGTGACCGCGGCGGCGAAGTCGCAGGTCTACGGCGACGAGGCGCAGATGCTGACCTACCAGATCACCTCCGGTGAGCTGCAGGGCAGCGACGCGTTCACCGGTGCGATC